>JAKPNF010000123.1 GCA_029548565.1 Verrucomicrobiota bacterium | reverse complement strand
GTGAAGAACCTGGAGCCTGTCAGCCAGTCGCTCATGTATGTGAACGCCGACGGCAAGGCCATCCCCGACGTGTACGCCATGGTCATCAACGGTTTTGCCAACGACTGGTATGCGGGCTTTTATATTGTGGCGGTGGCGCTGCTGGCCTTCCACATTTCCCACGGGGCGTCCTCGCTGTTCCAGACCCTCGGCCTGCGCAACGAGCTTTTGAGAAAAGTCTTCGGCTGCCTGGCGGGTATTTACGCGCTGGCGCTGTTTGTGGGCTTTGCCGCGCTGCCGGCCAGCGTGCTTGTTTCCAAGTACGTGGATGGCGTGAATATTTTCCCCGTCAAACAAATCGAGCAGGGCATCGCCGCCAACAAAATGGAAGGCTGGGACGGCCAGTCCCCGATTTTCTTGAAGCACGGCAGCGAGAAGGCGAAGGTCAATTGCCCGTTGGCTCCCTGCAAGGCTGACTGCCCCAAAGGCGGCAAGTGCACGCCTGCTGACAACTGCGGGCGCACCGATTGCCCCGTGGCAAAGTGCCCGCAAAAAACCGTTTGCCCATTGCCCGCCGCGAAATAAACGCCACCCATTTAAAAACTTTTAAAAAAGGCATCGACCTATGAATCTTAACAGCAACATCCCCGAAGGGCCTCTGGCCCAGAAGTGGCAGAGCCACAAGGCGCACATCAAGCTGGTCAACCCCGCCAACCGCCGCAAGTACAAGGTGATCGTCATCGGCTCCGGCCTGGCGGGCGCCAGCGCCTCGGCCACGCTCGCCGAGCTGGGTTACAACGTCTCCTGCTTCTGCTATCAGGACAGCCCGCGGCGCGCGCACTCCATCGCCGCGCAGGGTGGCATCAATGCCGCTAAAAATTATCAAAACGACGGCGACAGCGTCTACCGCCTGTTCTACGACACCATCAAGGGGGGAGATTTTCGCGCCCGCGAGGCCAACGTCTACCGCTTGGCGGAAGTCTCCGGCAACATCATCGACCAGATGGTGGCGCAGGGCGTGCCCTTTGCCCGTGATTACGGGGGACTTTTGGATAACCGCTCCTTTGGCGGCGCGCAGGTGTCCCGCACGTTTTACGCGCGCGGGCAGACGGGCCAGCAGTTGTTGCTCGGCGCGTATTCGCAGATGAGCAAGCAGATCGGCTTGGGCAAAATCAAGATGCACAACCGCCACGAAATGCTGGACGTTGTCCTTGTGAAAGACGCCGAGGGCGTGCCGCACGCCAAGGGCGTCATCGTGCGTAACCTGCTCACGGGCGAGGTCGAAAAACACAGCGCCGACGCCGTGCTCATTTGCTCCGGCGGCTACGGCAACGCGTTCTATCTTTCCACCAACGCGCAGGGCTGCTCGGTCACGGCGGCCTTCCGCGCCTACAAGCGCGGTGCTGGCTTTGCCAACCCCTGCTACACGCAGATCCACCCGACCTGCATTCCCGTGCACGGCACGCAGCAAAGCAAGCTGACGCTCATGAGCGAGTCGCTGCGCAACGACGGGCGCGTGTGGGCTCCCAAAAACAAGGACACCGCCGCCAAAATCCGCGCCAAGCAGATGAAGGCCACCGACGTGCCCGAGACGGATCGCGATTACTATCTGGAAAGAAAATACCCGTCCTTCGGCAACCTGGCACCCCGCGACATTTCCTCGCGCGCGGCCAAGGAGGCTTGCGACGACGGGCGCGGCGTGGCGCCCGGCTCGGGCAACGGCGTGTATCTCGATTTTGCGGAATCCATCGGCCGACTGGGCGAAAGCAGCATCGCCGAACGTTACGGCAATCTTTTTGAGATGTACGAGCGCATCACGGGCGAGAACGCCTACAAGACCCCGATGATGATCTTCCCGGCCGTGCACTACACGATGGGCGGCTTGTGGGTTGACTACAATCTGATGAGCAATGTCCCCGGCCTGTTCGTGCTGGGCGAGGCGAATTTCTCCGACCACGGCGCGAACCGCCTGGGTGCCAGCGCCCTCATGCAGGGCTTGGCCGACGGTTACTTCGTCATTCCCTACACGCTGGGCAACTATCTGGCGCAGGTGGGCGCGGGCGCTCCGGCGCTGGACAACCCCGCCTTTGCCGAGGCCGAAGCGTCTGTCAAGGCCTTCAACGACAAGATCATGTCCGTGCAGGGCGACGAGTCCGCGCGCGATTTGCATATCCGCCTGGGGCACATCCTTTGGGAAAAATGCGGCATGGCCCGCAGCAAGGAAAGCCTCACGCAGGCGCTGGCCGAGATTCCCGCCCTGCGCGAGGAGTTTTGGAAGCGCGTGCGCGTGCCGGGCGACTCCAAGGACCTCAACATCGAGCTGGAACGCGCGGGCCGCGTGGCGGACTTCCTCGAATTCGCGGAAGTCATGGTGCGCGACGCCTTGCAGCGCGAGGAGTCCTGCGGCGGCCACTTCCGCGTGGAGCACCAGTATCCCGACGGCGAGGCCAAGCGCGACGACGAGAACTTCGCCTTTGTCGGCGTGTGGGAATACCAGGGCGAAAACAAGGCCCCCACGCTCGAGAAAGAGCCGCTCAAGTACGAGGAGGTCAAGTTCGCGACCCGCTCTTACAAATAAAAGGCAGCCTTCCCGTTGTTTCCAAAAACCATTTAAAAACTCTCAAACTTCTCCAATCTTATGTCTAGCGAAGGAATGAAAATCACCCTGCGCATGTGGCGCCAGAAAAACAAAAGCGCCCCGGGCAAATTCGTCGAATACAAGCTCTCCGGCGTTTCCGAGGACTCCTCGTTCCTCGAGATGATCGACATCTTGAACGAGATGCTCGTGCACAAGGGCGAGGAGCCCGTGGTGTTCGACCATGACTGCCGCGAGGGCATCTGCGGCATGTGCTCGATGACGATCAACGGCGTTCCTCACGGCCCCGAGCGCAAGACCACCGTCTGCCAATTGCACATGCGCAAGTTCAAGGACGGCGACGTCATCACCATCGAACCGTGGCGCAGCAAGTCCTTTCCCATCATCCGCGACCTGATCGTCGACCGCGGGGCGTTTGACCGCATCATCCAGGCCGGCGGCTTCATCTCCGCGCGCACGGGCGGCACCCAGGACGCCAACGCGATCCTCATTTCCAAGCCGGTGGCCGACTACGCGATGGACGCGGCCGCGTGCATCGGTTGCGGCGCCTGCGTGGCCGCCTGCAAAAATGCCTCGGCCATGCTCTTTGTGGCGGCCAAGGCCTCGCAGCTGAACTCCCTGCCGCAAGGCAAGCCCGAGAAAGACCGCCGCGTCTTGGCCATGGTCAAACAAATGGACGCCGAGGGCTTTGGCAACTGCACGAACTTCGGCGAATGCCAAGCCGCCTGCCCCAAGGGCATTACACTCGATCACATCGCCCAGCTCAATCGCGATTATCTCGTGGCCGGCGTGAAGAAAACGCTAGGCTTGCTGAAGTAATCCGGACGCACAAAAAAAAGCCGTTCACGCACAAAGTGCGTGAACGGCTTTTTTGTTTGTTGGGTATTTGAAATTAAAATAGCACCTGAGCGGGTTGGCGGAGGCGGCGAAGGATAACAGATATTTGCTTTGTTATTCAGCTACGAACCCGGGAACGGTTTGCACCTGCAGGGGACGCAGTCCCCTGCACCCCTTTACGGAGCTGGCACCCATCTAAATCTTTCTTTTCCAAAATAACCTCACGCCCATCCGCCAGCTCCTTCTAAAAAAATACTGCACACTGGCCACTTTTGCTCCGTGCAGCTTTCCCGCAAGTGAAAATCCGCCCTGAAGGATTTTCACCGCGGGAACGGAAGAATAGCCCAACGGGATATTCTTTCGGGTGGGCAAATCCAGGGTTCGCTACTCCGATGCCATTTCGATCAGCGACAGCTCCCCAGTCCCTAAAACTTTAAACCCACTGTGATGCCCACGATATGCGCGTGGCCCACGTAGGTGCCCGTGACGGTGCCTTTGGTCATGGCCTCAGACGTGTTGTTCATGAACGAATCGTCGAACATCAAATAGGTGTAGGCTAGGTCGAATTGGATGTTGTTCCAAGTGTAGCCCACGCCGAAGCTCGCCCAAATACGGTCATTGTCCGGGATGCGCACGGTGCGGAATTCCGGCGAGCTGATCGGGCTTTCGTCCCAAGCGCAGCCGGCACGGAAGGTGAGGTTTTCGTTCCAGGAAGGGTAGTAGTGGATGCCGAAGGATAGGCGCGAGGTGTTTTTCCAGCGCTCCTGTGTGACGGAAGTGGTGTCTTCGCCCTTGATAACCAGCTCGTCGAACTGCTTCCAGTTTGTCCAGCCGTAGTCGAGCATCACGGCGAATTCCGAAAAAGAGCCGCCCAGCCGTTGGTAAATACCCACGACAAAGGAGTTGGGGATCGTCAGATCGCAAGAGATGTCCTGCTCTTCCAGGCGGCCGAGCTTGTTGCCGGGCATAAGCATCGTGCCGTGGAGCTTGTGGTTGACTTGCGAGCGGAAGGCCGCGCCGATGCGCCCGCCTTTGGCGTACTGGTAGGTGGCGCCCAGGTTGAAGCCGACGGAGTAACCGTCGCCGGAGACTTCCGTCCAGGTGTCGCCGGCCATGTGGCTGGTGAGTATCGCGTCGATGTACTGGATGGAAACACCGCCGGCGATCGAAAACTCGTCCGAGAATTTGTACGCCAGCGAGGGGTTGACGTCGATCGTCATGAGCTTGCTGCGGATGCCGTGGTAGCGCCCGATAAAATTGGTGCCGTCGCTGTATTCGGTTTCCAGCCCGTAGGGGGCGGTGATGGCAAGGGTGCCCCAGAGTTTCTCGTCAAATTTATAGGTGCCAAACAAGCTGGGAACCCAGGCGAAATTTCCGCCGTTTCCACCGTCGACGCCGTTGATGGGGCCGCCGCCCGCGGCGGCGGGGTGGGTGCCCGAGCTGTTTTTAAGTTCGAAGCTCGGCACGATGAAGGCGACGCCTTGCTCCAAGCGTCCCTTGCCCTCGACAAACACGGCCGCCGACGGGTTCCAGAACGCGGCGGAGGCGTCGTTGTTGGCGTTGGTGACGGCGCCCGCCATGGCGGTGCCCATGTTGGAGGAGCCTTGGTCGATGACCTGATAACCGGAGGGATACAAAATGGCAACGGACGCAAGCGCGCACACTGCGGCGTGGATTTTTTTCATAAGGGATTAAGGAGTTTTGGGTGTTAATTGAGGTAGGAGAAAAAGAACAAAACCGGCTGTTAAACCGACGACTTTAACAAAGCGTTTGGCGTCAATCAAGCAGAAGAATTCCTTACTTAGTGTATAAGAATCAAATGGATAAGCGATTTTGGAAAGCGGCAAAATCGAAAACATCAATAAAAGTCATATCACGTCAAGAAAGCGCGACAAAATATTTTTGACCCAAGCCGCGGTGGGCAAAATGATGGAGGCAGCCTGCTTCGTATTTTCACTGTTCACCCGAATCCACCCCATCTATGAATTATTTAACGCCCCTGTTTTTGTGCGCGTGCCTGTGCGCGGGTGCGTGGGCGCAGCCGCAGGCTCCCCGCGAAAAATTCCTGCTCCAGCACGACTGGAAGTTTTACCTAGGCGACGCGCCGGACGCCGTGCCCGAGTTTAATTGGCCGGAGGAAAAAAACCTCTCCAAGGCCGAGCGCGACGACGACGCGCAAGAGGCTGCGCTGGCTAGCCGCCGTGTGGATGCGGCCGCGAACAACGTGGGAGCGGGCGTTTCCTTTCTTCAGGGCGGTTTTGACGACAACGGCTGGAAAAACGTCGACGTGCCGCACGACTGGGTGGTCGAGCTGCCCTTTGCCGAGGACGACGGGCATGTGTGGAAGGACAAGCCCGGCAGTTGGGCGCATGTGGTGCACGGCTCGCGCGCGTTCGCGGGAAAATTCGGCAACACGATCGGCTGGTACCGCAAGCAGTTCGAAATCCCCGCTGCCGACAAGGGCCGCGCGCTGTGGCTGGAGTTCGACGGCGTCCACCGCAACGCCCTGATCTGGCTCAACGGAAAATGCCTGGGAAGGAATGTGAGCGGGGTGATCGGCAACGTCTACGACGTCAGTGACGCCATTAATTACGGCGGAAAAAACACGCTGGTCGTGCGTGTGGACGCCTCGCGCTACGAGGGCTGGTACTACGAGGGCGCGGGCATTTACCGTCCCGTGTGGCTGATCAAATCGGGGCCCGTGCACGTGGCTCCGTGGGGCACCTATGTGACCAGCGAATTGAACGACGACTTCTCGCAGGCGACGGTAAGCGCCGAAATCACGGTTCAAAACGCGACGGAATTTCCCGTTGAAAACGTGTCGCTTTCCATGAGCATTCTGGCACCCGACGGTTCTGTCGTGGCCAGCGGGCAAACCGCGCTGGACGGCTTGCAGGCCTGCGGCAGCGATGTGTATACAGAGACATTTTTGTTTTCTTCTCCCCAACTCTGGGCGCCCGAAAATCCCGTGCTGTACACGCTGCGCTGCGAGATACTCGCCAAAGACGGCCGCGTGTTTGACCGTTACGACACGCCCTTTGGCGTGCGAAAAATCGCCTGGACGAACGAGGGCTTTTTCCTGAACGGCAAACGCGTGCAGCTCGACGGCATGTGCACCCACCAGGATCACGCGGGCATCGGCGTGGCCGTCCCCGTGGCGGTGCACAAATGGCGGCTCGAGCAAATTCTAAAAATGGGCTCCAACGCCCTGCGCTGGGCGCACAACCCCTTTGACCCCGCCGTGCTGGATTTGTGCGACCGCATGGGCATTTTGGTCTACGCCGAGCAGCGCAAGACCGGCAGCTCCCCCGAGCTGCTCGGCCAGCTCGAGCGCATGTTGCGCCGCGACCGCAACCATCCATCGATCATTATCTGGGGCATCGGCAACGAGGAAAAACTCGTCCAGCAAGACGACGAGATGGCGAAAAAATACGCCACCCCGATGGCCGAGAAAGTGCGCGCCATGGACAAAACGCGCCCCATCACGCTGGGCGCCAACACCGGCGCAGGAGGAGAACTTTCCAACATCGTCGACGTGCAGGGCTACAATTATTTTTTGATGATGAGCGACCACGAGCGAGACAACAACGGCCTCACACCGGATTCCTTCCACAAAAAATTCCCGGAAAAACCGGTCTTCCTTTCGGAGGAAAGCAGCAACTTGTGGACGCGCGGGCAGTACCAGTACCGCCCCGAGCGCAACGCGCTGAGCGCCTACGACCTCCCCAACCCCACGCGCCATTGGATCCCGACGATGCAGGCTTCATGGGACTTCATCAAAGCGCGCCCGTGGATTGCGGGGGCGTTCATGTGGACGGCCATCGATTACCGCGGTGAGCCGGAATTCCGCTGGCCGAGCGTGGGCTCGTTCTTCGGGCTGATGGACAGTTGCGGCTTCCCAAAAGACCCGTATTATTTCTACCAGTCGATTTGGGCGGATGAGCCGATGATGCACGTCTACCCGCACTGGAACTGGAAACCCGGCGCAAGAGAGATCCCGTTGCAAGTCTGGACAAACCTCGACGAGGTGACGCTGCAATACAACGGCATCGATTACGGAAAACGTCGCGTCAATCGCGGCCAACCCGCCGAGTGGCGCCTGCAGTACACGCCCGGCAAACTGGTCGTGCGCGGTTACAAAAACGGCGAGTTGGTGAAAGAGACGGTCATCGAAACCACGGGCGAGCCCGCGCGGGTCGCGCTAGAATCCGACCGTCCCTCCTATCTGGCCGACGGACTGGACACCGCCATGATAAAAGTGTTCGCGCGCGACGGGCAGGGGCGCGCGGTGCCCGACGCCGACAAACTCATCCGCTTCGAAATCGAGGGCCCGGCCAAAATCATCGGGCTGGGCAACGGCAATCCCAACAGCCACGAACCGGACAAGGCAAGCCAGCGCTGGCTCTTTAACGGCCTTGCTCAAGTAATAGTGCAGTCCGACGGCACACCCGGCAAGGTGACGCTGCGCGCGTTATGCGACGGCTTGCAAACAGCGGAACTCGGTTTGGACTTTTTACCCGCTCCCGCGCCCCCGCGCCTTTGAGCGGCGCTTCGTTTTTAAAAATCAAAACTACCATCATGAAATCAAAAACACTCCTTTCGTTTCTTTGCTGCGCGTTTGGCTTGGCGACCTGTTTGCAGGCGGCGCCCGCCTACATGAAGGACGACCCTTATGCCAATTTGCCGCGTTTTAATTTCACCGCCAAAAAGGGCAAGTGGGACGTCGCCAAAAATTGGCAGGAGGGCAAGGTTCCCAATGCCGGCTGGTCGCGCGCGCAGATCAAGGGCGGCTGCACGCTGACGGTCAGCTGCCCGGTCGACAATTCCGAGAGCATCAATCTGGGTGCGCTGAGTTCCGACAAGTGCGAGATGTACATCGAAAACGGCGCGAAGATGAAGCTCTCGCTGCTGTTTGTGCCCTTTGCCGGACACACCGGCTCCAACGCCGTGGCCCACATGCGCGGGGGAGAACTCTCGGTCGGCAACGACAAGGACGGGGGCGGCGTATTGTCCGTCGGCACGGGCGGCACCTTTTCAGGCACGGGTGTTTTCGAGCTTAGCGGCGGCAAGTTCAAGGGCGGCATCAAGGTGGGCTCGAGCATCGCCAACACGCAGCACGGCACGCTCATCGTCAAGGGCTCGCAGGCCAGCGTTTCCACCAACACCGCGGGCAACAACTTCCTGATGCTCGAGGCCTCCGGCACGCTCGAGTTCCAGCTCGACGAAAAAGGCGTGACACTGATGAATTATCGCGGCGGGCGCGTGCATTTTTACCCTGGCTGCACTGTGCGCGTGGACGGGAAAAATTACAAGCCCTCCAGCGGCGGCGGCGCCAGGACCATCACGCTGATCGAGGCCGACAAGATACCCGAGGGCGGCGCCCGTTTTGAGGCGGTCAACTTTCCGGACGAGCTGGACGCCAAAATCTTCATCACCGAAAAAGGCGGCTACCAACAGCTCGTCGTGCGCATCAACCCCAGAAAAAAATAGCCACGTTGCGCACGGATGGTTTATGGTTTTTTGCTTCAGGATTTTTATGAAAAAAATTTTAATCGCTATTGTGTGCCTGCTGCTCGGGTCGTTTTGCGTTTTGAGCGCACGAGATTTGTCAAAGACACAGGACGGTAAAATAAAGCACGCCGCCATGAAACAGTACGACCGCCTCGTGAACGACGCGTGGCGCATGCGCTGGCACCTTAGCCCGCCGGATTCCAACTGGTGGGACATTAACGCGGCCTTCGACATCAACGGCCAGTACCACCTTGCGTTTTTGCGTTTTCTTTTGAACGACGACGGCACGCGCCCGGGCACGGGCGATGTCTCCAACTGGGGGCATGCCACCAGCCGCGATTTGTTTCACTGGCGCTTTCGCCCCGATATTTTCGTGATCGGGGACTTGGAAAAAACACCGTCGTACTACAGCGGGCACTCCGTCGCGGGAGCGCCCAAGCCCACGATCATCGTCTATGTGAAAAGGCGCGGCATTTTTGTCGCGCAGGCGACCGACGACACGCTGGAGAACTGGGAATTTTTAAACAACGGCGAGCCGGTCATCCCGTCATTAAAGGAAAAGCGCGAGTACGTGGTTTTCGACCCTTTCGCCTGGTTTGACGAGAAAACACAGACTTATCTCGCGCTGATCGGAAACAACAACGGCAGACCCGGGCACCAGGGTTCGCCGAGCTTGTTCTCTTCCCAAGACCTCATTGCATGGACATACCTCGGCCCCGTCATGAAGGCGCAGTCCGGCTGGCTGAGCGAGCGTGAGGATACTGCCTGCGTCGATTTTTTCCCGCTGGGCGACAAGGGAAAATGGGTGATGATTTGCCACGTGCATTACCCCTATTACCACACGCGCGTGATGGTGGGCACTTTCGACGGCAAGGAATTTTTTCCCGAAAACCTCACGCGCATGGGCGGGGCGCACAGCTACCTGTTCGCGCCGGAGACGTTTTACGACCACACGAAAAAACGCCGCATCTATTTCGGCACCACCAAGGGGGCGGGTGTCGGGCGTTCGGCCGCCGCCATCCAGCCGCTGGAGCTGCGCCTGGGCAAGGATAACGAGCTGGAATATTATCCGCTCGAAGAATTAAACGCGTTGAAATTTAACGAGAGGGAATTTTTAAACAAAGAGATAAACGGCGAGCAAACGCTGGAAGGAATCGGCTCGCTCTCAATGATGCTGGAGACGCTCATCGACATGAAAGACGCGCAGGCAGCAGGCGTGAAACTCGCCTGCTCGCCCGATGGGAAGGAGCACATCGCCTTCGAGTACGTCCCCGCGAAAAAAATCTTCCGCGTGGATTTCAAAAACAGCATCCAGGGCAAAGACAACGCCGTCCAAAAATACGACGCCCGCAGCGCCGAAGGCGGCTTCGACGAAAAAATCACCTCCATAGACATCCCCTTCGAGCTAAAACCAAACGAAAAACTATTCATCCAAATCTTCCGCGACGGCGCTTTTTACGAAGTAATCGTCAACCACCGCGCCTTCACCGCCGCCCCCATTTACAGCACGGACAAAAACTCAACCCAAGTGCGCCTGCACACAAGCGGCGGCGCGGCAATTTTTGAGAAAATAAAAACCGCCGACATCGATGCCAGCATGAGTTTGTAGAAGGCTGGCAAAGGGTCGCTATCTTATTGCACAGACAATGCGTGTTCGCTTGTTCGGCGGGTAAACTTCTTCCTTTAAAATCCAAAAAAAACCCGCGCGTTGCGTGTGGTGATGGCGGCGGCCTCGGCGGGGGAGACGTTAAACAATCCGGCGGCGAAGTTGCCGATCAGCGGCAGATTGGCCGGCTCGTTTTCCTTGCCGCGCAGGGGCATGGGGCAGAGGTAGGGGCAGTCGGTTTCCAGCATGAGGCGCTCCAGGCCTTGGGCAAGGCAGGCCTGGCGGGTGATCTCGGCGTTGTTATAAGTCAGCACGCCCGTGAACGACGCCCAGGCGCCGCGCTCGCGCAAAAACAAAACCGGATCGGGGCCTTCGGCAAAGCAATGAAAAACGACCTTTTCCCAGTTGGCACGGTTTTCTTCCAGCAAGCGCACGGTGTCGGCAAAGGCGTTGCGCGCGTGGATGATCAGCGGTTTGTCGAAGGCCAGCGCCAGGCGGATTTGCAAAATGAAGGCACGCTGCTGGCGCTCGGTGGCGCGGGCGGCCTCGGCGCTGTCCTGTGGCAGGCGGTAGTAGTCCAGCCCCACCTCGCCGACGGCGCAAGGCGGCGCATCGCTTTTGAAAAAAGTTTCCAGCGTAGCGATCTGTTGCTCAAAATCCGCGTCCACCTCGTTGGGGTGGATGCCCACGCTATAGCGGATGTGCCCGGGGTGCTCGCGGTGCAAAGACCGGTAAAGTTCCCAGTCTTCGGGGCTGGTGCCCGCCACCACAAGCTGCCCGACGCCGTTTGCGCGGGCGTTTGCGAGTATTTTTTCCAGCGTCCCGTTGTGGACAAAACGATCCAGATGGCAGTGGGTATCCACCCAACAGGCCTCATGTTCAAGCTTTGCGCTGGCACTATCCGAATCGCTCATGTTAAAATTATAATATCAAGCAAGCGGCCATGCCAAGCGTGGCGAAACAAACTTTTTTTTACGCATGGAAAACGTCATCATCATCGGAAGCGGCTGCGCCGGCCTCACGGCTGCTATTTATTGCGCCCGCGCGAATTTGAAACCGCTGGTCGTCGAGGGCAAGCTGCCCGGCGGCCAGATCACCACCACCAGCGACGTCGAGAATTTCCCGGGTTTCCCCGAGGGCATCAACGGCTTTGACCTGACCTGGAAGATGCGCCAGCAGGCCGAAAAATTCGGCACCCGCTTCCAGGGTGCGCACATCAAGGACGTGGAGGTCACGTCCAAGGGGATCAAGCGCTTGATTCTGACCGAACAGTGCGAACCGATGCAAACGCGCGCGCTGATCATCGCCACCGGCGCCTCGCCGCGCATGCTGGGTATTCCCGGAGAAAAAGAGATGTTCGGCGGCAAGGGCGTGTCCACCTGCGCGACTTGCGACGGCGCGTTTTTCCACGAAAAAACCGTCGCCGTTTTGGGCGGGGGAGACTCTGCGGCCGAGGAGGCGCATTTTTTGACGCGCTTTGCCAAAAAGGTTTATCTGGTGCACCGGCGCGACCAATTGCGCGCTTCCAAGATCATGGCCGAGCGCGTGCTGGCCAACAAAAAAATCGAGCCGGTGTGGAACGCCAACGCCACCGCTATTCTTCCCAACGCCGAAGGCCACGTCAAGGCACTCATCGTGAAGGACACGCTTTCGCAGCAATTGCGCGAGCTGGCGGTGGACGGCGTGTTTTACGCGATCGGCCACCACCCGAACACCGAGCCGTTTGGCAACGTCGTGCCGCGCGACGAGAACGGCTATTTTGTCACGCTGACAGACTCGCAGGTGCTCACGAAAACGCCCGGCGTTTTTGTGGCGGGGGATTGTGCCGACAACAATTACCGCCAGGCGATCACTGCCAGCGGCATGGGCTGCCAGGCCGCCATCGAGGCTGAACGCTGGCTGGTGTAAGCGCAAAAAATCATGGGCACCCGCGCTTGTTGCTTGACGGCCAATTTTATCGGGCGGCATCCGGGCTACCCGATGCGCCGCTGCCAATGGACGCAGTACCAAAGCGCCAACGAGGCCTTTTTTCGCCCGACGGAAACCTTTTCTATGCGCTTCGACGCGCTGCTGGCCGACATCCAGCAAATCGGCTTTGACGCCGTGGACTTGTGGGAGGGCACGCTCAACCCGCTATGGGCAACCCAGGCGTATTTTGACGCGGTGAACGAGGCGCTTTCGCGCCGCTCAATGAGCGTGCAATCGCTCAGCGGCAATGTGGGCGACGACCTTGAAAGCGTACAGGCCTTCTGCCGCGCGGCCAAGGCGCTTGACTGCCGCGTGCTGTGCGGGGATTGCGCCGCCTTGCAAACGGATTTTCCGGGAGTAGTCGCACTGCTGCGGCAGGAGGGAATGCGCTTGGCCGTCGTCAACCGCTGGGACAAAACACCCGGCCAACTGCTCGAGCGCATCCACGACGGCGTGGCGGGCGTGGTGGGCGTGTGCGTAGACAGCGGCGCTTTTGTGCAACAAGATTACGAGCCGCAGCAAGCCCTGAAAGAACTGGCACCCGTGCTCATGTACACACGTTTTCGCGATGTGAAAGCGCAGGGCGCAGCCTTGCTGGACTGTCGTTTCGGCCAAGGGGTTGTCAACCTGCCGCGCTGCGTGCAGGCGCTTGAGCAAATTCAATACCAAGGCTGCATCTCGGTCGTCAACGAATCCACCAACGCAGGCCCCCAGGACGATTTAAAAGCCTCGCTGCGCATGCTTAATTCGTGGCTGAGGTGAGAGGCTGATTCAGCCTGCCTCAAGTATTAATTTTCAAACACTCCTACAGCGCGGCTAGGATTTCGCGTGTGGCTTGGGCGGGGTCGGCGGCGGTGAGAATGTCGGACACGCTTACCACGCGCTGGCCGCCGGCTTGGGTGACTTCTTTCACGTTCGCGCGGGTGATGCCGCCGATGCAGTACCACGGCAGCGGCGGGTTCATGCGGGTGACAAAGTGTATTAACTCCAGCCCTACGGGGTTGTAGTCGGGCTTGGTCTGGGTGGCGAACACGGGGCCGACGGCGAAGTAGTCTAAAAGCGAGGAAAGCGCGATGGCTTCCTGCGCCTGGGCTTTTGAGTGCGTGGACAGCCCCAGCAGGCGCCCGGGGCCTAGTTTTTCGCGCGCGGCGGGCACGGAAAGGTCGTCCTGGCCGACGTGCAGCCCCACGTCGGGGTAGCGCAGCGCCAGCTCTATCTGGTCGTTGACGATCAATGGCACGCGGGCCTCGCGGCAGATGGGGTAGAGTGTATCCAGTAATCGGATACGCTCGAACGGGGAGTTCTTTTTTGCGCGCAACTGCAAAAGGCCCGCCCCGCCTGCGATGAGGGCGCGGCACAGGTCGGCCATTTTTTCCTCGAGCACGTAGCCCGTGTCCAAAATGCCGTAAAACAGCGCGGGATTAAGCGGCTTGCGCATGGGCGGAAAGAATCAGGGGTGGCGTATGGGCGCGCGTTTAAAACACACCCTAAAGCACGTCGTTCATGTTTTCCTCGATCTCTTTCGAGGTGCCTTCGGGCGCCTGCTCGCGGGTGCCCAGGTCGTAAAAACCGGTGACGATCACGTCGATCTGGCCGATCTGCTCGTCGCCCAGCGCGTCGCGCAAGGCCAGCGTGATGCGCTCCTGAATGTCGCTGGTAAAGCCCGTGAGTTTGCGGCGGCCCTTGAGTTTCAGGCGCAGCTTCACGTTGACCAGGCCGCCGCGCTTGCGGAAGTAGGCGCGCGGCTTTACCGTGCCGGGCACGCTGCGGGCCACTGTTTCCACGAGGTCTGCCAGCGCGTTGCGCGAGACGCTCACGCGGCCGGAGGGGTTGCGGAAAAGCCCCAGCTCGGCCTTGCGGGCGCGGGCGATCAGCCACAGCAAAATCAACAGCCCCAGCACCGCGGCGCCAAAGATCATGGCGTTGGGGTTTTCCTTGGCGAAACTGAGCGCCTTGCGGCCGTAGTCAGCCGGGCTGGTCGTGTGGGTTTGCACCTGTTCGGGTGCGGGCTGCCCGCCTTGCTCGTCGGTGACGATCACCGGTTGGCTGTCTTGCGGCGTCTCGGGCGCTTCAGGCGTGTCGACCGGTGCTTGGGCGGGCGTTTCGTTATTTGTTTCGTCCATTTTTTAAAAAGATTAAAGTGTGTTTGAAAACAGGTCTAGTCGGTGTGGGGCAGGTCTGCCGTGTGGTCTTCGGGTTCCTGCTTGGCCGCGCGTTTGTAAGAGGCGGTGTGCACGCCGTCCACCAGCACGTGCACGGTGGTCACGGGCTTACCCGTCATTTCCAAAACTTTTTCGCGGATGGTTTCCTGAATTTTTTTGGCCGTTTGCTGCAGCGGTGCGCCAAACTGCATGATCACGCGGATTTTTACGCGGTAGGCGCCGTGTTCGTCCTCGCTGACTTGCACGCCGCGGTCGCTCTCTCGCTTGAAAAACAGCTCGCTGAGCCGGTCGGTCACGCCCTTGCCGACGCTGTAAACCCCGTCGACGTCCAGCGCGCACAGCCGGATGATACCGGCCACCACGCTAGGCTCGATGGTGATCTCGTTTTCCTGCGTTTGCGCCGGATCGTTGGTCGTCTCGTCCATAAAGTAAGAGCATTATCGCCTCAATTGGCGCGTTTTTCAAGGGAGATCGGGGTAAGGGCGGGTTTTTGCGCGGCTGCCGGCAGCTCGGGCAACTGCGGGGACTGCTTGCTGAAAGTGAAAAGTCGCGAGGGGGAAATATTCAAGCTCCAGTTGGGGTTTTTGGAGGAGCCGTTGAGCGTCACGGCGAAGACGTTGGACACCGCGCGGGTGGGCGTCATCAAAAATTGGACGAAGGAGGAGTCCATCGCCCCCAGCGGGTAAAAGTGGATGTTGAAATCCAGCGACTGGTCGGCGAGGTTGAGCCAGCCGGCCGCGTCGACCTTGGCGGTGGGTCCCGTGATGGCCACCTCTGGGAAAATCAGCACGCCGTTGCTCATGACGATGCCGCTGTCGGCATGGGTGAAATGCAATTGGCCGGAAGGCAGCACGGTGTTTTCCAGAAAACGGGAAAGCCCGCCCAGCAGATTGAGTTTCCCGATGTCCGCACCGTCGATATGCACCGCGCCCTTGCCGTTAAAGGTGTCGGTGTGGCCGAAGATGCCAGAGCCTTTGGCGGTCAACTTCATGTCGCCATCCAGGCTGTCCGTGATCGGGGGATGCTCGAACACCTTGGCGTTTTTGGAGTGCGCCTCCTCAAAGGTTTGCATGCGCGCGATGTCGTCCAAAAAGCGCTCGTGGTCGGCGTCGGTCAGCTCGAAGCCGAAGTCCGCGCGGGTGCCCTTTGAGGTGGGCGAGAGGGTGACAGTGCCCAGCATCTTTCCACCGGAAAGCCCCAGATTGATGTCCGAGAGCTGCACGCCGCGGTTGTTGATTTGCGCATTGAGCGCCACACCGGCCACCGGAATACCGAAGACCGTGCCCGGGCCCTCGATGAGCGCGCTGAGCGTGATAAAATTCTCGCCCGCCACCGCGGAGCCGACGCCCCAGGTGAAAAATTCGCCGGAGAGTTTTGGCGGCTTTTCGCTGGTAAGCTCGCGGGCGATCAGCTCGACGTCCTCCCCTCCAACTTTACCCAGCAACTCCAGCCCCAGTGTGCTGCGGATCGACAAATGCTGCATGAACATCAGGCGCGGGCGCAGGTCGGTTTTGTAGAACCACCGAAAATTTCCGTTGAGCGTGCCCTGTTCGCCGTACAATAAAATGTTGTCGATCGCTGTGTACTCCGGTTTCAGGCGGATGCCGACGCGCCCGTTTTGCCAGCGGGCGGTGCGGAAGAAAAAGTCGTTCAGGCGTATCTCGCCGACCAGTTTGGTGTCGATGTCGGTCGCCCATTTGCCGCCAAAGTCAATGTCGGCGTAGGGGGGATTGCCCTCGACGTCGAACTCGCGCCAAATGTCCTGCCACCACGATTCCATGAGGGCGTCGAGCTGGTGCGGCGGGATTTCGCCGCGCAGCAAAAAGCGGTAGGAGCTGTTGTCGAAGTCCTGAAGGTAGGCCCCCTGAATGTAAAAACCCTCGCCCCACAGCCGCAGCGTGTCTGTCCGCACGCCCTGCGTGTCCACGCGCGCGATCGCGTAGGCGCCGTGCAGGTGAAGGCTTTCGTAGCGCGTCTCGTACAGGCGCAAGGTAGCAGTGGCGTGGTCGAAGACAAACGCCTGCCCATCATGGGAGGCCACGGCGCGCAGCGACCATTCGGGCGTATTTGAAAATTGGATACCGCGCACCCCCGGGTCTTGCAGCAGGCTCTCCGGCAGCAGCGCGCGCGGGTCGACCCTGCCGGAAAGCTCGGCCTGAATCGTCTTGGCCTCGATGTCGGCCTGCACCTGCAAGGCGACGGTGTGCTCGCCCACGCGCACGCGCGCGTCTGCTTGAACAAGCGGCAGCGGCAGGGCGCTTGCGTGCACGTGCGCGGCGTCGATGTGGGCGTCGTAGCCTTCGACGTCGAACAGATCCAGATAAATGTCCGAAAAAGTGTCCTTGATATCTTTTTCGATTTTCCCCGAAGGCACCGCGCGCAGCAGGGCAGTGCCCACGCGCACGTTTTGCGGCGTTTGCGCGGTGTCGGCGGCGGGCACTGTGTAGCGCAGGTCGGCCGCGTTTCCCAGCACATGGCGTGCGGGGGCGAGGGTTTTACCGTCAAAGCGCATAAGCGCATTGAGCGTGAAGGCGCCCGCGTGTACCTGGGGCTCGAGCTGCCCGCCGTCGGCCAGAGCGGTGGCCTCGATCAGCGTGTCTTTTCCCTGTGTGCGTAGGGCGATTTTTAGGTGCGGGTTTTTAAAGTGCGCGAGCACGGCCTCGGCCTTTTGCGCCTGCGCTGCGATGTCGGCGATCTGGCGCATGAAGGGCGTTGCGGGGGTTGCGGGCGCGTCCTTGTCGGCGGGGGCACCGTGTGTTGTTTGCGGCAGGTAAAAATTTCCGTGCGCGCCGGCTGTCAGGTTAAAAATGCGCAAAAACCCCTTTTCGATTTTCCAAAGATTCCCGTCCTTTTGGGAAACTTGCAGCACGATGTCCTGCAAGACCGGCGTGTTTTGCCCGCCCATGCTGCGGTAAGAAGGGCAGTGCAGCGCGCCGTCTTCCAGATACGCGCGCGCGGGCAAAAAATTTCCCATGAGCAGGCGCGACCAGCTCGGGCGCACGGCAATTTTTCCGGCGCGCAGCAAAGGTTCGGAGTGCCGCGCGTCGTCGTAGAGGGAGGCATCCTCCAGCACGAGCCAGCCCGTCGGCGTCAGGGCGCAGCGTTGCGCGGACAAAAACACGTTTTGCGCGGCCAGTCTTTCCTGTGCGAGGCGCAAGGCGGCCTGCGGCAGCGTGAACACGTCGTCGCGCAACAGGCCGACCAGCAAAAAAATCTGAACCAATAAAAAAAGCCACAGCGCCAGCCGGAAAAATTTTGCGCCCGCGCGAAAAAGCCCGCGCGTCAGGCGGCGAAAAAAGCTGGCTTGTTCGGCGCTCATGACACGCGAAAAAGGCGGCTATTTTTGCGCGGCGGGCGCGGCGGCGGGGGCCTCGTCGGTCAGGGTGAACAGCGCGTCGATCAGCGGCTGGGCGAGCAAAAAGGCGGTGTTGGACTGGGCGGAAAAGCCCCCCTGCACGGTGCCGCCCTGGCGCGCGGTGAAGCGGTAGGCAAGCGCCTGCGTTTTTGCGTCGGCGCCTGAAGACAATGCGGCGGAGCCCGTCAACTCATAGCGCCACGGCAGCAAACGCCCGTCGTGATAGCAGCCCTCGTCGGACGATTTTTCAAGGTACTGGGCGACCTCGAAATTTTTCAGCGCGGCTGCGATCTGCTGCACGGCGGCCTTTTTGGCCTCGTCCAATTCCTTGGGCAGCTCGGCGGGGTTGCCTTCAAAAATGACTTTGCCGGCGGACAGGTCTTTGAGCGAAAGCCGCGTGAGCATGGCGGGGGCCGGCAACTGCTCGAGCACGCGCCAGCGGTACTGCGCGCTTTGCAGCGACAGCAGCATGAGAATGGCGGGGTGCACCTGATAGACGCCCTGCGCGCGGTTGGTGCGCGCGTAAAGCAGTTTGCCTTCTTCGGTCTGCATGCTGCCGAGCGTCAGCACCAGCGGCTCGCTGTTTTGCAGCGAGAGCGTGACCGTGCGCAGCGGCTTGTCAAACCCGTAAGCGGAAAGATTTTCCTGGGTGGGCGCGTCGTTGGTGAAGGCGCCGGCCTTTAACGTGCGCAGCGCGCCGACCAGACGCGCGACTTCATTGTCGTCGGCGCGTATGGGTTCAAGCCGGGTGCCGTTGGCTTCGCCCATCACCTGCCACGAGCCGTTTTCAAGCACCTGCAAGCGCACGCGCGCGCCGTGTTCGTCCACAATGTCGATGGCGCTGAGCGCCGCGGGGTCGAAGGGCAGGATGTGGCGCTCGCGCAAAAGTTCCTGCGCGTTTTTCAGTGCGTCAAACAGCGCGGCGTTGACCGTGAAAATGGCGGGGTTGCCCTCGAGCTGCGCGTAATATTGCGCGGGTTTTTGCTGCGGCACGCTGCGCCCCAGCAGGAGCGTCTGGCGCTGGTTGCCCTCCAGCGACACACGCATGGCCGGGTTGGTCAACCCGTAAGCCGCCGGGCTGGCGTCGGGGGTTTGGATGAAGCGGTTGGCCTGCAGGGCTTCCAGCGCCGCTATTTGGCTTTCGACCATGCGGGCGTCGGCGTCGGCCTGCACGGGCGTTTCTATGCGCCAGCCGTCCTTGGTCTTGACCAGCCCCACGCGCTGCGCGGAAGCGCCCGCCTGCGCGCCGTCGCCCTCGGCGATGCGGATGGACAGCCCGCGCACCTCGAAGGTCGGCACGGTGAAGATGGTGGGCGCGCGCAGTTGCTCGATGTCGGTGCTTAGCAATTCGAGCAGCTCGTCGGGCGCCACGATGATGAGGTCGCCCTTGGGCGAGAGCATGTATACGCGCTGGCCGATCTGCGTGCGCGCGCCGATTTCAAAAACATAGTCCTTGTCCGCCGAGCCGACGCTGAGCTTGAGCGAGGGATCCGCCAGCCCGTAGTCGGCCAGCGAGAGTCCGCGCGCCTCGATCTGCGAGACGGGGAAGCTGATCTCGCGGCGCAGCAGTTGCAGTTGGGAGAGGATGTTGCCCAGCGCGTGCACGTTGGCCGGCCACTGCACGGGGGAGGTGATCGCCCAGCGCCCGTCGCGCCCGGCCTCGAAGCGGTAGGGCCGCGGCAGGCTTTTGCCCTCGACGCTGATGCGGTCGACCGTCGCGCTGTCGGGCAGCTCGAACTGCGCGGGCGGCTCCAGATCCGGCCTGCCCAGCGACCAGATCAGGTAGAACACCACGAGGTTGGCCAGCAGCAAAATCAGTGTGAGTTTGAATCGCATGGAAAAAAGCGGTTAACGGCGGCGTATCCAAAAAACAATGACACCTGTCAGCGCCACAAAGGCCGGCAGCAGCACGAAGTAAAGGCCGACGCGCCGCAGGTCGTCCTTGGCCAGCGGCAGCGAGAAGGTGCGTATCGCCTTGGGCGGCACGTTCAGGCGGCTGTTTTTGTCGAGCATCCAGTTGACCATGTTCAAAAACAGCCACTGGTTGCCCGGCACGCTGAAGGTGCGGTTGGCGATCAGCCCCGAGGATCCTACCAGCAGCATGCGCCCCCCGCGCAGCGAGATGCCGATCTGCGAGCCGGCGCTGCGCTCGGCCAGCGCGGCCACGGGGATGGGTCCCTGAATGTCGCGGGCGGGGTCGAAGGACTGCGCGGCCGTCTTGGACGAGTCGCGGAAATCAAGCTCCGCCCAGCTGTGCGGCGAGCTGAGCATCAAGTCGCGCACGACCAGGCGCTCGTCCAGCGGGGCGCCCTCGTCGCGCCGGGCGGGGCGCGTGGGGCCCAGCTGCACGGAAAATTGGTAGTCCGCCAGCGCGCGGGTGATCGGGTGGTCGGCGAAGGTCAGGATCGTGAGGTTGTCGGCCGACACGCCGCCTTGAATCATCTCCATGATGAGCCGATCGTCGGAATAAATCCCCCATTCGTACAAAAGCTGGCTCAACCCGTGGTCGGTGCGCGGGTCGATGAGCGCCAAAATGCGCCCCTGCCTGTCCTCGAGATAGCGGCGCAGCGCCTCCACTTCTTTGGGCAAATAGGTGGCCTGCGGCCCGGCGATGACGAGCATGGCGGCGTCCTCGGGCACCTTGTCGGCCAGCGTGAGCGCCTCGACCGTGAAATTGCGCTGCTGCAGGGCGTTGCGCGCGGCGGAGGCCCCGTCCATCGGGTTGACGTCGTCGGGCTTCATCTCGCCGTGGCCTTGCAGGAAATAAATTTTTTGGTTTTGCTGCTCGGCCACGTCGAGCAGGGCAGAGGCGATCACGCGCTCGCCCAAAAACGCGGTCGGCACGCCGTCTTTTTGCTCGTACAAATCCTTCACGGAAATCTGCCGGTAGCGATCCCCGCGCGCGACCACCATGACGGTCAAAGTGTCGGTGACATGGTAGCGCTCGCGCAACTCCTGCGCCTTGGTGCGCTGCTGAAAAATGTCGACGTTTTCCAGCGTGATAAACTTTTTTCCGTCCTTGCGCCCCGCGAACTCGAACTCGCGCAACAGCGGATCGATGTCCTTGAGCACCTCGGCCACTTCCTTGTTGTCTGTCTCGCGCGGCAGCGTCACGTACAGCGTGATGGGTTCTGTCTGCGCCGCGCGCATGATTTCCTCAAGATGCGCCAGCGTCTCGGGTGAGAGGGAGTGCTGGTGCTCGCGTGTCAAATCCGTGCGCGTAAAATGGATCGCCGCCAGATAATTCAGCCCGAGCGCCAAGAGCAAGCTCAGCGCCACCTGCGCCAGACGGTTGCCTAGCTTTATCCAGCGGATTTCCCGAAAATCTTCAAAGCGGGCCATGAGATTATGTCTTGGACTCGACGATCAGCGTCGTCAGCCCCAAAAGCAGCAGCGTGTTGGTGAAATAAAAAAAGAAGGGGCGCGAGTCGATGATGCCGCGGCCGAAGTCTTCCTGATGCTGGAAGGTTTTTAGATATTCGAGCGCCTCGGCGAAAAAGGGCAGGTCGATGCCGTCGCCGAAAGTCAGGCGCGTGAGCAGCCCCCCGCTTAAGATGACGATGAACAGCAAGCTAAAGGAGAGCATCCCCGCCACCAGCGTCGTGCGGGTCATGGAACTGGCGAAAATGCCGATCGCCACAAACAGCGAGCCGGACACCGCCACAAAGCACAGCCCCCCCATCAGCGACGGCCAGTCCAGCAGCCGGGGGTCGCCGCGTGCCCCCAGCGCCATGTTGGCCAGAATCGGAAAGATGAGCGTGAGCACCCACAGCATGCAGTAAAACAAATAGGCGGCGGTGAACTTCGAGGCCACCAGCGAACCTGCGGAAATGGGGGTCGTCATCAGCGCCTCCAGTGTCCCCAGGCGGCGCTCCTCGGCGATGGAGCGCATCGTGAGCATGGGCACCATGAAGAAAACCGGCAGCCAAAACATTTTGAAGAAGACCGTGGAAGGCAGCTCCATTTTCGGCGCGTGGCCGGGGCCGGTTTCCTCGAGCGCCAGCAAATACAGCGCGCCCATGATGATCAAAAACAGCACGGCGGCCACGTAGGTCGACGGGGCGATCCACAGGGCGCGCAGTTCGTTGCGGGTCATCTGGAAAAAGTGGCGCATAAATCAGTTCGCGTTGGCCGCTTTCTTTTCGGCGATGATGGCGTCCCACGAGCGCTTGGTGGCCGCCATGAAAATGTCCTCGAGGTTGGACTGGCGCAAGGAGAGCTGGCGCAGCGGCCAGCCGTTGGTTTTGGCCAGCTCGCTCAGCGCCACGCCCAGGCATTCGTCCTCGGAATTGGCCACGAGGTTGAAGGTGCGAAAGCCCTGCGCGTCCGGCTCGCCCACGGCTGTGATGCTCGCGGGTTTTTCGAGGCCGGCCAGCGCGAAGTCAAAGCGCGCCGGCTCCACCTTGAGCGCCACGCTCCACTGCGCGCGCGGCATGAATTCGGCACGCAGGGCGGCGGGCGTGCCCTCGGCCACCACGCGCCCCTGGTTGATGATGATGACGCGGTCGGTCGAAAGCTCGATCTCCGGCAGGATGTGGCTGGAAAGGATGATCGTCATCTGCCCGCGCAATTCGCCCAGCAAGCGCCGGAAGGCGTGGATCTGGTGCGGGTCAAGTCCGATGGTCGGCTCGTCCATGATGATGACTTTGGGGCGCGAGAGCAGGGCGTCGGCAATGCCCACGCGCTGGCGAAACCCCTTTGACAAAGCCCCGATGACGCGGCGGTAGGCGGTGCGGTGCAAGTCCGTCACCTCCATGACGGCGTCCACGCGCTTTGAAATTTCCTTGGCAGGGATTTCCTTGAGTTTGGCGCGGTAGCGCAGGTACTCGCTCACGCGCAGGTCTTCGGGCAGGGGGTTGTTTTCCGGCATGTAGCCGATCATGCGCTTGGTCTTTTCCGGGTGCGTGGCCACGGAAACGCCGTGCACCTTCACCCAGCCGCGGTTGCCGCTGCTCAAGCCGCACAAAATGCGCATGGTGGTACTTTTGCCCGCCCCGTTTGGCCCCAGAAAGCCGACAATCTCGCCCGGGGCGACTTGGAAGCTGACATCATTGACCGCGGCTGTGCCGTGGTAAATCTTTGTGAGATTTTTAACCTCAATGGCGGGCGGCGCTTTAGGCTCTGAACTGTCGGCGGCTTCAGGCATGAAATCGGCCTATATTTAAACACGCCTTGGCTGTTCAAGCAAAGCAATTTATCTATTTTGAAAAGACTGTTGCCGCGCGAAAAAGGCCAGCCCCTTGAGCAGCAAGTCCCCGTCGCGCGTGTGGACGGGGCGCTTGCCTAAAAATTCGGCGCCGCGCCCCGTGACAATCACGGGGGTGTTTTTTCCCATGATTTTTTGCAAAGAGCAAACCATCTCTCCGACCCCGCCGCGAAAACTGAGCGCCGCGCCGCGGCCGATCGCCTGAGCAGTGGTCTTGCCGGGCAACTGCGGATGCACAATGCCGGCAGGCTTTACGCGGGGCAACTGCGCCGTGCGTGTGTGCAGGCTTTCCAGCATAAGCCCAAGCCCCGGCGCGATGAAGCCGCCCAAAAATCCTTTGCGCATATCCACTCCGTCGACCGTGACGGCCGTGCCTGCGTCCACGACAATCGCCTTTTTCTTTTTAAGCGCCAGCGCTCCCAAACAAAGCGCCAGACGGTCATGCCCCAGCGTGCGCGGCGTGTCGTAACAAATGGGCAACGGGAAATTTTTTTCAGTCAGCCGCACAAAGGGGAGGGCAGTTTTCTTAAAAATCTTTTCCAGCGGCGAATTAAGCCTCGGCACAACCGAACAATAAACCGCACAATCAGCCTTTTTGAAAGGCAGAGAAGACATGTTTTTCAAGCTGGAAACAAAATCCCCTCGCGCCAACACCTTAAAACTACAAGCATCCAACACCCCCCAATGAACAAAGGAGTTCCCCAAATCAACGCAAAGAATTTTTTTACCAGTCATACGAGGAAACAGGATGCGCAGCATCCGCGATAAAAGTTTTTTGAGGGGGCCCGGGGGAGCTTTTTTTTCAAAAAAAGTTCCCCCGGTTCTCCTCCCCTCCCATCAATCAAAAACAACTGTCTTATTATTATAAACGAGAATGCGCGACTCCAAATGCCAGCGCACGGCTTGGGCCAGGACGATTTTTTCGAGGTCTTTGCCGCGGCGGATGAGGTCGGGGATTTGGTGGCGGTGGGTGATGCGGGCGACGTCTTGGGCGATGATGGGTCCTTCGTCGAGGTCGGCGGTGGCGTAGTGGGCGGTGGCGCCGATGAGTTTGACGCCGCGCGCGTAGGCTTGGTGGTAGGGTTTTCCGCCGGCGAATGCGGGCAGGAAGCTGTGGTGGATGTTTATTACCGGCACGCCTGCGGCTTTGAGGAAGTCGTTACTTAGGATCTGCATGTAGCGCGCCATGACGACGAGGTTGGCGCCGGTGCGCTTGAGGACTTCGACCTGTTGGGCTTCGGCCTGTGTTTTATTTTCCTTGGTGACAGGAATGTGATAAAAGGGCAGCCCTTCGTGCTCGCTGGGCTGGCGCAGGTCGTCGTGGTTGGAGATGACGCAGCCGATTTTCCCCGGCATCTCTCCCGCGCGGAAGCGTTGCAACAGGTCGTAAAAGCAGTGGTCTTGCTTGGACACAAAAATCGCCACCACGGGCAGGGCGGCGCCCGCCCCGCGCAGGGCGACTTGGGTGCGCATGCCGAGTTCTTGCTCGGCGAACCGCTGGAAGGCCTCAGCCGTTTCTTTTCCCAAACCCTCCGGCATGGTCCATTCCACGCGCTGGAAAAACACGCCCGCCTCGCCGTCGCGGTGCTGGTCGGCGTGCAGGATGTTGCCCCCGCGCTCAAAAATCCACCCGGAAACGCGCGCGACCAGCCCGGCCTTGTCCGGCCCGTGCAGCAGCGCCACGATGGAATGGTTTCCCTGTCCTTGCATGCTCTAATTAAACGCGCAAAGCGAAAAGCTGTCTACGCAAAAGCGGAACCGGAAAGTTTCATTTGGCAAAAAACGCCCCCGCTCCTTGCTTTCGGCGGGCTTCGGGGTTACTTGTAACACACTGCGCCTTTCGAAGCGCGGTTTCCTTTGCGTCTCCGCCTTAATCCAACTCCCATCATGAGCAAAAAAGACAAAAAACTGACCAACGAAGTGGGCGCGCCCGTTTCGGACAACCAGCATTCCCTGACGGCCGGCGCGCGCGGCCCGATGATGCTCCAGGACGTGTGGTACATGGAAAAGCTCGCGCATTTCGACCGCGAGGTGATCCCCGAGCGCCGCATGCATGCCAAAGGCTCCGGGGCATTCGGCACGTTCAAGGTGACGAACGACGTCACCAAATACACCAAGGCCGACCTGTTTAAAAAGATCGGGAAAAAGACCGATGTGTTCGTGCGCTTTTCCACCGTCGCGGGCGAGCGCGGTGCCGCCGACGCCGAGCGCGACATCCGCGGCTTTGCGATCAAGTTTTATACGGACGAGGGCGTTTGGGACATGGTGGGCAACAACACGCCCGTCTTCTTCATGCGCGACCCGCTGCACTTCCCGGACTTGAACCACGCCATCAAGCGCGACCCAAAGAGCAACCTGCGTTCGGCGCAGAGCAACTGGGACTTTTGGAGCATGCTGCCCGAGGCGCTGCACCAGGTGACGATCGTCATGTCCGAGCGTGGCATCCCCGCCACTTACCGGCATATGCACGGTTTTGGCAGTCACACCTACAGCCTGATCAACGCCAAGAACGAGCGCGTGTGGGTGAAGTTCCACCTGCGCACCCAGCAAGGCATCAAGAACATCACGGACGCGCAGGCCGAGGCGATTGTGGGCAAAGACCGCGAAAGCCACGGGCGCGACTTGTTCGAGGCGATCGAGCGCGGAGACTTCCCGCGCTGGACGCTCTACTTCCAGATCATGACCGAAGCGCAGGCGCGCAAGCACAAGGAAAACCCCTTCGATCTGACCAAGGTGTGGAGCCACAAAGACTATCCGCTCATAAAAGTCGGCGTCATGGAGCTTAACCGCAATCCGGAAAATTATTTTGCGGACGTGGAGCAGGCGGCTTTCAACCCCGCCCACATCGTGCCGGGCATCGGTTTTTCGCCCGACAAAATGCTGCAGGGACGCCTGTTCTCCTACGGCGACGCGCAGCGCTACCGCTTGGGCGTCAACCACGACCAGATCCCTGTCAACCAGGCGCGTTGCCCCGTGCATGGCTATCACCGCGACGGGCTGATGCGCGTGGACGGCAACTACGGGGCGACCAAGGGCTACGAGCCCAACAGCATGGGGCAGTGGGCGCAGCAGGACAAATTCCGCGAGCCCCCGCTGGCGCTGGAAGGCGAAATGCATCATTACAACCCCGCCGACGAGACCAGCGACAATGTGTTTTACCAGCCGGGCGACCTCTATCGCCTCATGAAGGAACCACAGAAAAAAGTCTTGGTCGAAAACACCGCGCGCAACATGGAAGGCGTTTCATCCAACATCCGCCACCGCCACGCCGCCCACTGCTACCTGGCCGACAAGGACTACGGCACACGCGTTGCCCAGGCACTGGGCTGCGACCTGAAAAAAGTCAAGGAGTTGGCCGCCATCACCGACCACGCCAAACGCCTGGCCGCCACCAGCGACGCCAATTGGAGCGGAGGGAAGAAAGCCAAAAAAGCGTCTAAAAAACGGTGAGCGAAAGACGGTCTTATAAAAAGCGTTTCAAACTTGAAACGCTTTTTATTTGCCCCCGCACAGCAGGCGTTTTCAGCCCGTTCAAATGTTTTTTAGTTCCGCTTGTTTTGGATTACTTTCTACGGGCAAGCTTGTATAATAATTGAAAACCGCCGCACACCTCTCACCTTTTAATCCCGCATACCTCCACTTATGAATTTTGACCTTGTTTTGGACATCGCCGTTTTTGTTGTCTTTGTGATCGCCGTGGTTTCCGTGGGGCTTATCAAGAGCACGGGCAAGGGAAAGCATTCCACCAGCGAGGATTATTTTTTGGCCGGGCGCGGGCTGGCGTGGTGGCTGATCGGCATCTCGCTGATCGCCGCGAATATTTCGACCGAACAGTTTGTGGGGATGAGCGGCTCGGCCTCCGGGCCCACGGGGATGGCGATCGCCAGTTACGAGTGGATGGCGGCGGTGGCGCTGGTGTTTGTGGGGTTGTTTTTCATCCCGAAATTTTTAAAGTCCGGCATCTACACGATCCCGCAGTTTTTGGAATACCGCTTTGACGCGGCGAGCCGTACGGTGATGTCGCTGCTGATGGTGGTGGTGCTGGTGTGCGTGAACATCACGGCGGTCATCTACTCGGGCGCGACGGTGGCTAACACCGTGTTCGGGCACACGCCGGATCTGCCCTTTGAAATTTCACTGGTACAGGCTTGCTGGGCAATTGGCGCGGTCGCGGCCGTTTACGTGTGCGCGGGCGGGCTGAAAGCAGCGGCGTGGGCGGACTTGCTGCAGGGCACCGCGCTGATCGTCGGCGGGATGATCATCGCATTTTTCGCCATACGCATGTTTGGCGAGACGGCGGTTGACCAGATCACGACGGCCACCACTTTTTCGCCCGAGACGCTCGCGAGCCTCTCTGACGCCGGCACCATCGAGCGCTTCTTCACGCTCAACTCCGAAAAGCTGACGATGTTCCGCCCCGCAACCGAGACGGAACTGCCGTGGACGGCCCTCATCATCGGACTATGGATCCCGAATTTTTATTATTGGGGACTGAATCAGTACATCATTCAGCGCACGCTCGGTTCCAAGAGTTTGGCGGAGGGGCAAAAAGGTGTGATGTTCGCCGCCTGGCTCAAGCTGATCATCCCCTTCCTTATCGTGATTCCGGGGATCATCGCCTTCAATTTGTTTTCGAACGAACAGCGCGACATCGCCTCGCGCGACGTCTCCATCCTCACGACCAACGCCAAGAATTACTCGACGATTTATTTCTCGGCGCTGGATGAATCCGGCAAGCTGCAAGACGGCCTTTCCGACCAGGCTGCGCAGGAGATGGCGGCGACCTTTACTTATTTGAAGGGCGATATAAAAACACCGCTACTGGCGCGTGCCGACGCCGAGGCGCTTTACAAAAAATACGCCGCCGACAAACAAAAGGGCGCGCTGGAAAAAATTTATTACGAGTACGACCAAGGCTGGAAACAAAACAACCCCGATCTCGTGCCGGTGGTCGAAGCGTGGAACGCGCAGGTCGCCGCCAAAGACCCCGCGTATCGTCAGAACCTTTACGGATACAAATATGACTCCGCCTTCGGCCTGCTGATCAGCAAGGTGCTGCCGGACGGCTTTGGAATACGTGGGTTCATCTTTGCGGCGCTGCTGGGCGCGGTGGTCAGCTCCTTGGCGGCCATGCTCAACGCGGCCTCGACGATTTTCACGATCGATATCTACAAAAAATTTCTGGTCAAGCACGCCAGCGACCGCCATCAAGTGCTGGTCGGGCGCATTTCCGTGCTTGTCTTCGCGGTGGTCGGCTGCGCAATCGCGCCGCTGCTGGCCAACCCGAACTTGGGCACGATCTTCGTGTACATCCAGGAGTTCCAGGGCTTTTTATCGCCCGGCATTTTGGCGGTGTTTTTGTTCGGGCTGTTCTCCAAACGCGCCCCGCGCTTCGCGGGTGTTCTGGGCATTATCACCAGCCCGATTGTGTACGGCACGCTGTACCTGTTCTTTAACGAGATCGCGTTTTTGAACCGCATGGCGATCACCTTCGGCTGCTCGCTGCTGGTGATGTTGGCGCTGACCTTGGTCAAGCCGCTCAAGCAGGACGTCGTGCTGCCGGTGAACGAAAAGATGGACATGACGCCCTCGCCCGCGGCACGCAACGCGGGTATCGGCGTGCTGGTGGTCGCCGCGCTGTTGTACCTCACCTTCTCGGGGCTTTGGTTCTAAAATGAAAAAAACAATAAGCGAAACATTTGAAAATTTTTTCCACGAAAGCCCGCAAGCGATAGGGCAGGCGCCCGGCAGGATAGAGTTTATCGGCAACCATACCGACTACAACGGCGGCTTTGTCATGGGGGTGGCCATCGACAAGACGATCGTGTGCACCGTCTGCAAACGCGCCGACCGCCAGCTTTGTTTCGGCAACGCAAACAGCGGGGAAACGGTCTTCGTCGACATGGACAAGATCGAGCGCCAGGCCGACGAGCACAACTGGGCGAATTACCCGCTGGGCGTATTCAAATTTTTATTACAAGCTGGCCTGAAGGCCGGCACGGGCTTCAACCTGATCGACCACAGCACGCTGCCCAGCGGCGCGGGGCTAAGCTCCTCGGCGGCCATCGAGCTGTCCAGCGCCTTCGCGCTGGCGAAACTCTACGATTTCCAAACCGACCGCAAAACCCTCGTGAAAATCGGCCGCAAGAGCGAGAACGAATTCGTCGGCGTGCCCAGCGGTATTTTGGATCAGGGCGTCTCAGGCTTTGGCAAGGCCGACACGGTAGTCTTTATCGACTGCCTGAAAGAGGAATTTTCCAATTATCCGCTGCCGCACGACT
Source organism: Verrucomicrobiota bacterium (assembly GCA_029548565.1). Taxonomy (GTDB): domain Bacteria; phylum Verrucomicrobiota; class Verrucomicrobiia; order Opitutales; family JAKPNF01; genus JAKPNF01. The sequence goes on along the minus strand of JAKPNF010000123.1, from coordinate 9,688 downwards.
GCAAATTCTGGCTCTTTAACTCCACGAAAAAACACGCGCTGGTCGACGGCCTGTACGCCGCCCGCCACGACGAGTGCACGCAAGCCGCCCAAATTTTATCGCAAGGCGGCCCGTCGCGCCTGCTATGCGCCTTCACGCAAGAAGACCTGCAGACCGCCCAACCCAAAATGACCGCCACCGTCTACAAACGCGCCCGGCACGTCATCGAGGAAAACGCGCGGGTGCTCCAAGCGCGCGACCTGCTACTCTCCGGCGACATCGCGGGCGTGGGCCAACTGCTCTACGCCTCGCACGAAAGCTCCAAAACCCTTTTCGAAAACTCCACGCCCGAATTGGACTTCCTCGTCGACGAGGCCAAAAAACACCCCAACATCCACGGTGCCCGCCTAAGTGGCGGCGGCTTCGGCGGCGCAGTCATGGCCCTGACCGACGCCTCCTTCAACGAAACCCAAGCCCAACAAATAGCCGCCGCCTACGCCACCCACTTCGGCGCCCCCCCCGCCATCTTAACCTGCGCTTCCGGCGACGGGGCGAAAACAGTTTAAGAAGAAGCCGGGGGAACTTTTTGGTGTCGGCTGAACGCCGACATGCTTCGCATCGTGCGCCTACGGCGCCCGCCCGTTGCGCTCGCTATAAATGGGCTCGCTTCATTATAAAAAAGCTCCCCCGGGCCCCCTCAAAAAAATTTATGACGGATGCTGCGCATCCTGCATGTGTGCGTGGGTGGTAAAATATTTCAAAAGTTTTTTGGGAAAGGGGGTGCGGGGGAAACCTTTTCTTTCCAGAAAAGGGTTTTCCCCCGCAGATACCACGCTGCCCCTTTTCAAATTCCATTGTGGCGCGGGTGTAAAATATGCTAGGGTGGGGCGGTTTGAAAACATCTCCGCCATCGCCTGCCTATGCCAAGACTGAAGAAATTTGGTCGGCGTCTATTCATGGGCTGGGGGTGCTTTTCGGCATCGCGGCGCTCGCCATTTTGGTGACATTCTCGGCTCTTTACGGCGATGCGTGGAGCACGGTGGGCGTGTCCATTTTTGGCACGAGCGTGATTGTGATGTATCTGGCTTCCACGCTTTATCACGCGATTCCTTCGCCCAGGGCAAAAGCTGTCCTCAAAAAACTCGACCACATCGCGATTTTTTACCTGATAGCGGGCACCTACACGCCGTTTTTGCTGGCAAGCATCCGCTCGGCGGGGGCGTGGGTGGCCTTCGGGATCATCTGGGGGCTGACGCTCATCGGTACCGTCCTGAAAATTTGCACCCGCGCCAACGGCAAAAAATTCTGGTCAATCGGCCTGTATCTGGGAATGGGCTGGATGATTGTTTTCATCCTGGGAAAACTGCTGACCGCCCTGCCGACCAGCGGCATCGTCTTCCTGGCGATCGGCGGCTTGCTTTACACGCTGGGCGTTTTTTTCTACATCCAAAAAAAGCGCCCGTACATGCATGCCGTGTGGCATTTGTTTGTGCTGGCCGGGACTATTATGCATTTTTTCTCAGTGCTGTATTCGTGTGTGGGAATTTGATAGCGAGGCGGTGTTTCGGAATCAGGGATTTTGAATGGGCATTTTGGCGTTCCCCAACATCTCCGCGCGCCGCGTCATAAGCGCTTTTGAGGCATTTTTTGGTTTTCGAACTACGGCAATGCGGGTATTGTTGGGTTGAACAAACGCAACAAGACCTGACAACCGCATGTACCAGCTCACTTTTAGCAACCAGAGCATGCTTGAGCTTAACAAGCTGCCGCCCGAGGCGCAGATGATTTTGTTCGAGGCCGTCAGCGCGTTGACGCCGGACATGCTTGAGCATCCGGGGCGCAACGGCCTGAAGACCTTTTCACGCGAGGGCGTTTTGCTCTACCGCCTGCGCGCGGGCGATTACCGGATTTACTTTGAGGTGCGCGACGACGCGCTGTACAGCCACTATATTTTGCAGCAGCATTCCGTGGCCGACTTTGTGCTGCGCACGGGGCTGCCCGCCACGGAGGAAACCTTCGAGCAGCATCCGTCCTTTTGGGATTACCTCGAGAGCCTGAAAAAATAAACGCTATGCCTGACGAACAAAAAAAAGACGAGAACGGGCTGATCGCCGGAAAATACAAGTCCACGCGCGAGGCCGGGCGCATTTACCTGCTGCCCAATTTGTTCACGGCGGGCAACATGTTCTTCGGGTTTTTGTCGATCATCTGCTGCATCAAGGCCAAGTACGTGGCGGTGGACGAGGCGATGGCCGCCTCGCACTACACGGCGGCGGTGGCCTGCATCCTCGGCGCCTTTTTGTGTGACGCGCTGGACGGGCGAATCGCGCGCATCAGCGGGCGCGAGTCGCTGTTTGGCCTGGAGTTTGACTCGATCGCCGACACGGTTTCCTTCGGCGTGGCACCGGCGATGATGGTGTTTTTCCTCATCCTGTCCCCGCGCGACGGCGTTGAATTTTTCACAAAAATCGGCTGGCTGATCAGCTTCATCTACCTGCTGTGCGTGGGTGTGCGCCTGGCGCGCTTCAACGTGCTGACGCACCCGCTGCTGCCCAAGGACGAGACCTTGCCCAAGACCAAGGATTTCATGGGCCTGCCTTCCCCGGCGGGCGCGGGCATGATCGCCTCGCTCGTGCTGGTGATCATCGACGAAAAGCTGGAGGTGATGTACCGCTTTATGCCCTTGTTCATGCTGATGATCGCCATCCTGATGGTCAGCAACATCCCGTACCCGAGTTTCAAGCACATCGACTGGAACACCCAGACGCGCGCGCGCAGCTTCATTCTGCTGGTAGTGGTGGCGGCGATTTGCATTTTGCTGCACAAGTACTCCTTCGCCGTCCTGTTTTCCGGCTACATCTTTTACGGCCTGATCCGCTACGTCTACCGCACCTGGCTGCGCAAGAAAACCCCCGGCCAGCGCGACTTTCCCGAAATGGATCCCGACGACGCGTTTTGAAAAACCAATCCGAGTTCTAATTTTCCGCTTTCGCGCAGAGCGCCTCGTACAGCGGCAGGCGGATGCCGGGCGGCAGGTAGCCGCGCCGGGGGAAGACGTTTTTTAGTTCGTCGGGCGCCGTGTAATGCTCGGCGCTGTCCAATGTTTTCAGCCATTGCGCGCGCAACTGCGCGGGCTGGTCGCCCGCCCAGAATTTCTTGTGCGGTTCGGGCGCGATGAACGTGGCAACGAGCGTTGCCGTTTGCAGCCATTCGATCAGCGCGTCGGTGTAGGAGAGTTTTTGCGCGTAGGGAGGAAAATCTTTTTGCAGTTGCGCCAGCAAGGGGCGCGCCAGATGGGCGATGCGCTCGCGCGTGCCGGCGTCTTTGACGCTTAGCAGCACGGCCGGGTCGTTGATAATTTCCAGCGCCAGCAGCACGAGGGCTTGCTCGGGTTGTTGCTGACGCTCGGCGATGTCGGCCAGCAGCAGCAGGCTTGTCTTGTCGTTCGGATTTAAAAGATAGGCTTTTTCGGCGGCGATGCGCGCATGCGTGTAATCCGCGTTATCCAGCGAGATCATGGCAAGGCGGATCCATTGCTGCGGTTGCCACGGATTTTTTTTGAGCGAACGGGTTATGGCGGCCAGGGGAGCTTCTTTTGAAACGGGCAATTCCCTTAAAAAAAGAGTCCCCACGATACCCGCGCACAGGCCAAAGCACGCCAGCGCACCCAGTCGCCCAGTCCGACGGGAAAAACAATCCGCCGGGTTTTTCGCCGCTGCAGCCAACCCCAGCGCGATAGCGCACGCCCACAACGCCAGCGGATTGCTCGGCACGGGCGTGGCCAACAAAAGCAGTCCGACGAGGCTCAGTCCCAGCAAACCACCCAATGCGCATGCAAAGCGCCCGTCGCGCGCGGGCGCGGTTTTTAAATAGGCGCGCAACTGCAAAAGCAGCACCCAGAAAAACCACAAAGCGGCCATAAGCCCCGGCGCGCCCGCCTCGGCGAACAGCTGCGCGTAGGCGCTCGGGGCGGCGGCGGGCGTTTGCGGCGGCGGGCAGGGTGTTTGCGCCGCCACTTTGGGAAAGGCCGCTTTGTAATTGGAAAGCCCCCAGCCTGTCAGCGCGCGCTCGTTGCCCAGCAGCCAGGCCGCTTGCAGTTCGCTGTAGATCGTGAGTTGCTGCTGCTGGGAAAGCCCCAGGCGCGTGCCGTCGCTTGCGCGCTGGGCGGCCCCGAAAAGCGCGAACACGCCCGCGCACAGCGCAAAGGCCACCGCCGTCAACTGCCGGCGCGTGAGCCAACGGTAAGTGCGCGCGATATACAGGCAGCCGATCGCAAATCCCATCAGCGGCAACAACACCGACGCCCGCCCGCTTTTTGCCAGCATGAAAAAACAAAAAAAACAAGCCGCCAGCGCGGGCAGTTTCCAAAATCGCGGCAGTGCCAGCAAGAGCGCGAAACTCAGTCCCAACAGCAAAAGGTTGAAGATGGCGGCATCGCCGCGTGTTGAAAAAAGCGCGCCGGTCAACAACCCCAGTGCCCCTATGATCGCCAGCACGCGCAACGCCTTTTCGCCCGTTTTTTTCAGCAACGCCTGCAGGAGATAAACCAGTGCCGCGGCGCTGAAAACGACCAGCGTTTGCGGTAGCGCCTCCATTTTCCAAGGCGAAAACAACAACGAAAGCCCCGCCGCCAAAACACCCAACAACAGCGCCCAATCCGGCAATCCGCCCAAGCGCGGCGCCCCGTCTTTGGCGCGCAGCCAAAGCACCCCCACAATGGCGAAGACAACCGGGCAAACAATCAGGCCGGCAGATGCGTCAGGCGACGGCAACATAAGGGTCAATTGTTTAGCTTTGGCCGGGCAGAGCAATGTAAAAATCGCACTTCGGCACAATTGAATTAGCGGGCAAAGGGAGAAAGAACACAAGAACAACCCAATGGAATATTCTTGCGGGTGTAACGGCAACGGCTACCGCCAGCCTGTATACCCCTTGGAACACGAGGGTCTTTAAAAGTCACCGGCGCGCAGCGCCGCACTCTTTATAGTCCTTACGGCTGCGCGGGCGTTTCGCTTTGCGCGGGCGCCTCGCCGTTTTCGGACGTTTCTTCATCTCCTTCGTCCTCGTCGTCGAGCATCTCGTCGTCGGGCTGGGTGTATTTCAGCTTGCGGCGGTTGGCCGGCAGCGGGGAGATCGCCATTGAAATATTGCGGCCCATCAGGCGCGGGGGGCTGTCGGGCGTGCCGATGTGCGCGATGTCTTTGATCGCGCGGTTGATCGTCTCAAAGCCCAGCTCGCGGTATGCCATTTCGCGGCCGCGGAAAAAGAGCGTCACCTTCACCTTGTTGCCGTGCGCCAAGAACGACTCCATGCGGCGCATCTTCGTCTCGTAGTCGTGCAGTTCGATGCGCGGGCGCAGCTTGATCTCCTTGAGTTTGGATGAGCCGCTTTTTTCCTTGCCCTTGCCTTTTTTGCCCAGGTCGTACATGTACTTGCCGTAATTGACAATGCGGCACACAGGCGGGTTGACGCCGGCGGAGACCTCGATCAGGTCGAGCCCCGCGTTTTGGGCCATTTGCAGCGCCTGCCTTGTGGGCACCACGCCGACTTGGTGGCCGTCGGCACCGATCAAGCGCACCTCAACGGCGCGGATACGGTCATTCTTGCGAACAAACTTGGAGTTTGAATTCCCGTGACGGGAACGAAAAGGCGGCCGTGAGCCGCCAAAGGAGGAGATATTCGCCATTAACGTTTTTTAGTTCTGGACAGTCCGCGCGAGCCGGGGGTTTGGACGGCGCAGGCGGCGTTTCGATTTCCACTGTAACATTTCGGCGCGGATAATTCAACGCTTTTTAATGACTTAAGCGCATACGCGATAAGTAAATGCTTGGCCTTTTTCACGTGGCTGCCTAGTATGAAAAAATTCCCGCCGTGCGCGGCGGGGCTGTTTTTATCCAGTTATGCTATCGCGTTTTTTTCTTTTTTTCCTTCCGGGATGCGTCTGCCTTGCGCAGGGTGCCCTGAATCTGGAGCAGGCTTTCTTTGGCGGGGCGGTGGGGCAATCGGCCGCGCAGACAACGAGCGCGCCCACGGGCGTGTCCAAAGAGCGCGTCATCGTGCTGGCCAACAACAACGACCCGGACTCCACCAAACTGGCGCGCGCCTACTGCGAAAAGCGCGGCATTCCTTTCGCCAATATTTTCTCTCTGCCGATGCCCACGGATGAAACAATCACGCGCGAGCAGTTCAACCAGAGCATTTACAACCCCCTGCTCAGCGAATTGATCGCCAGCAGTTGGATCAGCGCCGCCCCCACGCAAAACAAGGACGCCTTTGGGCGGCTCACCCCGTCTGTCACGGGGCACAAGATAGACTTTTTGGTGCTCATGCGCGGCGTGCCGCTGCGCATCGCGCGCGACACGATGCTGCTGGAGTTGGAAACCAACAAGCCCCAGCAGGCCGAGTTTCAAATCAACGAGGCCAGTGTCGACAGCGAGCTGAGCTGCATGCTCATGGGCTCCTACCCGCTGATCGCCTTTGTGCCCAACCCGCTGTTCAACAAACGCGTGGCCGAGGCTGCGGATTTGCAAAAGGTCATCCGCGTCAGCCGTCTGGACGGCGCGCGCACCGACCACGTCATCTCGCTGATCGACAGCGCGCTGGAGGGCGAGCGCGCCGGATTGCGCGGGCGCGCCTACCTCGACATGGGGGGCCCGCACGAAAAAGGCGACGAGTGGATCTCGCAAACCATGCGCATCTTCGAATCCTGGGGTTTTGACCTGACGGTTGAAAAATCAAAGCAACTGCTGGGCTTTGACAACCGCTGGGACGCCACCGCCCTGTATCTGGGCTGGTACGCCGACCACGTGCGCGGCCCCATGTCTTACCGCGACTTTAAATTCGCCCCGGGCGCCATCGCCTGGCACATTCACAGCTTTTCTGCCTTCACTTTGCACGATCCGGCAAAAGGTTGGCTGGCCGCCTTCGCCCAGCGCGGCGCGGCCGCCAGTTTGGGCAATGTCTACGAGCCGTATCTGGAACTCTCGCATATGCCGCCTGTTTATTTCACCAGTTTGCGCGACGGCAAAACGCACGGCGAAGCTGCCTACGCCAGCATGCCGGTGCTTAGCTGGATGAGCATTGTTTTGGGCGACCCCTTGTACCGTCCGCTGGCTACGCCGTTGGCCGAGCAGATCGAGCGCATCCGCAAACAGGGCGAGCGCTCGCCCTACGCGCAGTATGTCGTCATCCGCGTGATGAAGCTGCTCGAAGGCGCCCAGAAAAAAGACGAGGCGCTGCTGCTGGGGCGCCAATGCCTGCGCGTCACGGACGGTTTGGCGCTGGCTTATGAAGTGGGCACGCGCTTGTGGGATAGCAACCGCAAGCAGGCCGAGGAGTGTTTTGAGCGTTTCAAAAAAGCGCCCTCGCTGGAAGGCGACAACATGTCAGTGGGCATCATCGCCGCCAAATTCCTGGCCGAGAAAAACCGCGACCCGGCAGCGGCCGTCCAAATTTACACCAACATCATGAACGCGCCCAACACCCCGCGCGAGGCGCAAAAGGTCATTCTTCCCACGGCCATCATCGCCGCGCGCGCCACAGGCAAGCCCGACTTGGCCGCCCGCTGGCAAACGCGCTTAAACGAAATAACGCAGCCTTCCGCCAAATAAAAAAAGCGGCAACCCTTCCCATAGAAAAACGCCATGTTTCGCCTACCGCTCATCCTCCTGATCATCGCCATCGGCCTGGTGGCTTACGTGATCTCCGTGTACAATTCACTGGTCACGCTGCGCAACCGCTTTAAAAACGCCTTCGCGCAGATAGACGTGCAGCTCAAGCGCCGCTACGACCTTATTCCCAACCTCGTGGAAACCGCCAAGGGCTACCTCTCCCACGAGCGCCAGACGCTCGAGGCCGTCATCGCCGCGCGCAACAGCGCCCAGCAGGCTTCCGCGGCCGCGCAAAAAAATCCCGACGCGCAAAACATGCAGGCGCTCAACGCCGCCGAGGGCCAGCTCTCGGGGCTGCTCACGCGCTTTTTCGCCCTCTCGGAAAATTATCCCGATTTGAAGGCCGACGCGAACATGCGCCAACTCTCCGAGGAACTGACCTCCACGGAAAACCGCGTGGCCTTCGCCCGCCAGGCTTACAACGACGCGGTGCTGGCCTACAACAACCGCCGCGAGCTGTTCCCCGCCAACCTCATTTCCGAGCGCCTGGGCTTTTCAAAGGCCGAACTGTTCGAGGCCCAGTCGCCCGCCGAACGCGAGGCCGTCAAAGTTTCCTTCTGATAAAAAAAACGCTTTCCCTTCTTTGGTAAAACCCTTTCTCTTTGCCAATGGCGCAACCCACCGATTTTTTTAATCGTCAGAAAAAAGCGCGCACGACCACCGTCAAGCTGGTGCTGATTTACCTGTTCGGCGCGTTCGCTTTGTCGTTATTGCCGTACGTCGTGTGCGTCGTCCTTTTCGACAGCGAGATACAATACGACGAGCGCGGCCAAAAAAGTCTCGTGCACGACAACAACTGGTGGAACCCCGACCTGTTTCTTTGGACGGCCGGCGTCACGCTGCTGGTCATCGGGTGCGCCTCGCTCGTCAAACGCGCCTCGCTGGCCGCGCAGTCCGGCGCGCTGGCCAGAGACCTGGGCGGCGAGCGCATCTCGCGCGACACGCGCGACCCCCATCACCGCCAGTTCATAAACGTGGTCGAAGAAATGTGCCTGTCCGCCGCGATACCCGTGCCGGAGCTTTACGTGCTCACGCGCGAGCCGTCCATCAACGCCTTCGCCTTCGGCAACGGCGAGGACGCCCTGATCGGCGTCACGCAGGGCGCCCTCGATCATTTCACACGCGAGGAATTGCAAGGCGTCATCGCCCATGAGCTTGGCCACATCCGCAACGAGGACACGCGCTTGAACATGCGCCTGATCTCGCTGGCCTTCGGCCTGTTCGCCCTGACAATCGTGGGGCGTGTCCTCATCTACAGCGCCCCGCGTTCGCGCGGCGATAAAAACAACGCCGGTCCCGTCATCGCGCTAGCCGGCATCGTCGTACTGCTGTGCGGGTGCGTGGGCATCGTCTTCGGCCAACTGATGCAGGCCGCCGTCTCGCGCCAGCGCGAACACTTGGCCGACGCCGACGCCACGCAACTAACCCGCAACCCCCAAGCCCTCGCCAACGCCCTCAAGCGCATCGGAGGCTTCGCTCTTCACGGAAAAATCCAAAACCCCAAAGCAATGGAAGCCTCCCACCTCTTCTTCGCAAAAGGCGTCTCCACCCTCTTCGCCACCCACCCACCCCTGCCCGAACGCATCCGCGCCCTCGAACCCAACTGGGACGGCAAATTCATAGTCCCGCGCTCCCTCCCCCCGCGCCCACTTCCCCAAACGCCACCCGCGTGTTTGAGAAAGGCAGGGAAGGAATGAGATGAGAGAATGAGGATGTGAATGCGGGGAAAACTTTTTTTAAATAAAAAAAAGTCTTCCCCGCACCCCTTTCAAAAAAATTTTATGGCGGATGCTGCGCATCCGTTTTGCTGATGTGAGGCGACAGATGGTCGTAAGCTGAATTTGCTGACAGGAAGGTTTGTTTTTGGTTTTGGAATCGAGGGTTTTTCTTTTGTGTGCGACCGTGTAGGGCGCTCGCGGGGAAACTTTTTTTTATTTTTTAAATTTTTTTGGAACAAGATTAATTTTTGTCTGTCTGCCTTAGTATTGCTATTTTTGTAAGGCCATTTTTAACATGATGAATTCGACCCCCCCCCCCCC
>JAKPNF010000109.1 GCA_029548565.1 Verrucomicrobiota bacterium | reverse complement strand
AACTTCTATGACGGATGCTGTGCATCCTTGCGGATTTTTTCTTGCGCGGACAGGATGCGCAGCATCCGTCGTAAAAGTCTTTTGAAAGGGTGCAGGGAAGACTTTTCTTCAGAAAAATTTTCCCTGCTGTTGCGGACATGTTTTTTTCTCAAAATTGCGGAACCTTTCTTGTTATCGACGGTCTATATTTTAAACGCGGGCTTTTGGTTCAATATGCTTTTGTTCCGCAGCGCGCGACTGGTTATTGAAGATGCAGAAATTTTTATTTTGCAAACCGCGATTTAACTGCGGTTTTTTTGCGGCCTTTTTGGCGTTGTCGCTGTGGGCCGGGCCGCTGCATGGCGGGATTTCTTACTCGGGCAGCGTGACGCCTGTGCCGCAGACAGGCGGGAGCACCTGGTCGCTTTCCTCGATGGCCGACTTGTATGTCGGCTCAACCAGCGGGCAGGCGGGGACGCTGACGCTTTCGGGCGCGGGCACCGCCATGACGACCTCGCGGGCGGTGAATATCGGCTATTCCGGCGTCGGGGAGTTGGCGATTGAATCGGGCGCCTCGGCTTATTGGAAAACCGCGGGTTACCCGGCGTTTGTCGGCCGGAACGCCGTGGGAACCTTGAGCATCACAGGGACAGGGTCGTCGCTTACTTCCGAAATCACTGTCAATGTCGGCTATTCCGGCGGCACGGGGTCGATGCGGATCGACGCGGGCGGGAAGGGGATTTTTGGCACGCTTTCCCTGGGTTCCTACGACGGTACGGGCGCGGCGACGGTTTCCGGCACGGGCTCCTCGTTGACGCTCACCAATGCTTCTTATATCGGACTGGCCGGCACGGGTTCGTTGCTGATCGATTCGGGCGCGCGGGTGTCTTTTGGCAACACGCTGCAGATCGGCACCGGCAGCGGGTTGGGTGTGGTCACGCTCAGCGGGGCGGGCAGCGCGTTGACGGTTGCCAATCGTGTTTTTATTGGATGTTACAACGGCACGGGCTCGCTGCTGATAAGCGGCGCTGCGCAGGCCTCCTTCGGCGCGCTGATGATAGGCGATGATTACGACCACAGCCCCACAGGTGCGCTGACGCTGTCCGGTTCCACGCTGACCATAGGCGGCGGTTTCATTTTGGGCACGGGCAGCTTTTGGATGGATTCGACTTCCCGCATGACGATCGGCGGAAACTTGAACGTTACGAACGCGGGGGCGACTTTTGGTTTTGAAATCGACGCATCCAACCCGCCCGCCGAGAATGACCCGCTCATCTCCCTCAATTCGCTTTCCCTAAGCGCCGACGCCCTTTACGTGATCAGCCTGCAAAATGTGCCCGAGCAATTCGAGGGGACGATCCTGCTGCTGGAAGTTTCCCAGGAGGTTTCCGACGCCGTGAAGTCAATCGTGTGGGACATTCTGGGTATAGACCCCAGCGAACTCGACGCCCGCACCGAGTGGATAGGAAACAGCCTGTATTTGCACGTGGGCGCCATCCCCGAACCCGCCGTGGCCGCGGGACTGCTCGGGCTGCTCGCTCTGGCGGCCGTCGCGCGGCGCAGGAAGTAAATTTAAAGTGAGTTATGGAAGCGGCGGCCTGCGAGAGGCCGTCTGGCGCCCGCCGAAAGGCGGGCGCTTTTTTTATGCAAGCGCAAGATTGCCTTCGACCGGGCGGGGCGGCATAATGATGCCTTAACTGTTTTTGCGTGTTTAATCTTCCTTTAGAGGCGTTTGCGTTTCTCCTCGTCGCCGGCGGGGTGGGGGTGGTGCTCGGATTGTGGGGTTACTACGGTTCGCGCGACGGGCGCTTTATGTATCGCGGGCGCGCCACGCACACCTTTTATTGCATCAAGTGCGGGCGTCTGTACACCCACCGTCGCGGCGACCGCCCGCAACCCTGCCCGCAATGCGGTTTTAAAAATGACCGCTTGAAATTCTAAGCTTATTTCCCCCCATGCAACTCATCCGCATTTACATCAAAAAAGACGGCGAGCAGATCGGGCCTTTGGCGTTGGAGACGGTGCAGCAGATGTACCGCAACGGCCAGCTCGACCCCAAGACGCCCGCGTGCACCGAGCGGCATTTGGAAGAGGGGCGCTTTATTCCGCTCTCGTCGATCATGAACAAGTACGACACGCCCGCGCCCAATCGCCCGCGTTCGGGGCAGGGCGGCTCGCAAAAACAACGTGAGCCGTTGGGTGCGGGGTGCGGCAAGACGTTGCCTTCGGGACGGGCAGGACGCGCGAATCGGC
>JAKPNF010000107.1 GCA_029548565.1 Verrucomicrobiota bacterium | reverse complement strand
CGCCGCCATGACAAACGCCTCGCTGGCGCTGGGTGCCAGCCGTTGGCAAACCTGCCGGCGCGTCGTGCTGCCTGCGGCCGCCTCGGGCGTGCTGTCGGCGGCGCTGATAGGCATGGGGCGCGCGGCGGGCGAGACGATGATCTTGCTGCTGGCGGCGGGCAACACGCCGCTGATGCAGTGCAATCTTTTCTCGGGCCTGCGGGCGATCTCCAACACTATCCTCACCGAGCTGCCCGCCGCGCTGCCGCACTCGACGCATTTTCGCGCGCTGCTTTTGGGCGCGCTGGTTTTGCTTTTGTTCACCTGCACGCTCAATAGCGCGGCGCTCGTGCTGCGCCGCAAGTGGGCGCGCAAATACAAGTCGCCGTAATTTTTCATGTTCAAGCCACCCAGAGGATTTTTCAGGCGCCTGAGCGCCGCCGCGCAGGGAGAGCCCTGGGTGTGGCTGTGCGCGGCCGGGCTGATCATGTCGCTGGTGCTGGTGATAGGGCTGTTCGTGCTGATCGCCTCGCGCGCGCTTCCCGCGTTTTGGCCGCAGCCGGTGGCGCTGCTGGAGTTGCGCGAGTCGGGCGCGCTGGCGGGCAGGATCGTGCAGAAGTACGAAAAACAAACGGACGGCGTGCGTGAGACTTACTTTAAAGTGTACGTGGGCAACAAGGCCGTTCACGGGAAAAATTTTGTCCATGTGAACGAACGGGAACTGCTGCGCGTTTCCTATCCCGAGGACATGCTGTATATCGACAGCCTGGACGGCGGAGACATCTTCGGCCAGCCGCAGAGCCTCACGCTGCAGGGGGGGCTGCGCGTGCCGGTTGACGACCCGCGCTTCGAGGACTTTTTCGCCCAACTGGTCACCGACACCGCCGTGCGGCGGATAGATATTTTGGAGGTGGAACTCGGCCAGCTCGGGGAGCTGAACCGCCATCTGGAGCAAAACGCCCGCCGCTTGCGCGTGCTGGCAAAAAACGAAATTCAAAACGCCGCCGAGATCGGGGAAATTTCCGCCGCGCAAAAAAAACTTCAGACACGCCACGAGGTCTACGCGCGCAAGTCCAAGGAACTGCACGAGCGCCAGGATCATTTCACGCTGGGCTACCGCGTGGCTTCGGGGCAATCGCTCGTCATGCCGATGGAAAAGATAGACCATTATTATTACCCCAACCGGCTCGGTTTTTTTGAGAAGGCCGATGTCTTCATGCAAAACATCTGGCGCTTTTTGAGCGAGGCGCCGCGGCAGGCCAACATGGGCGGCGGCGTTTTCCCCGCGATTTTCGGCACGCTGGTGATGACGGTGTTGATGAGCGCCGCCGTCGCGCCGCTGGGGGTGCTCGTGGCGGTGTATTTGCACGAGTATGCCAGGCCGGGGCTTTTCTCGCGGCTGGCGCGCGCGGGCATTTATAATCTGGCGGGCGTGCCTTCGATTGTCTTTGGCGTGATCGGGCTTTGCTTTTTTGTCCATCTGGCAGGCGGGACGCTCGACCAGCTCTTTTTTGCGGACGCGCTGCCCACGCCGACCTTTGGCACGGGCGGGATTTTGTGGGCGTCGCTCACGCTGGCGCTGATGACGCTGCCGGTCGTGGTCGTGGCCACCGAGCAGGCGCTGCACGCCGTGCCGCGCAGCGTGCGCGAGGCCTCGATGGCGTGCGGGGCCTCGCAATGGCAGAGTTTGCGGCGAGTCGTGCTGCCGGCCGCCGTGCCCGGGATGCTTACGGGGCTTATTTTGGCGATGGCGCGCGGGGCGGGGGAGGTGGCCCCGCTGATGCTGGTGGGCGTCGTGAAGCTCGCGCCCTCGCTGCCGGTGGACGCGGTGGCGCCTTTTGTTCACTTGGAGCGCAAATTCATGCACCTGGGCTACCACATGTACGATTTGGGCGCGCAATCGCCCGACATCGACGCGGCCTTGCCGCTGTTGTTCGCGTGCATTCTCACGCTGGTCTTGCTGGTGGGGGCGCTTAACTTTTTAGCCGTCTGGATGCGCGCGCGCATGCGCAAAAAATATGCCGTCAAACCCTTTTAATCCCAACTTGTTTTCATGAACTTCTTTTTCGATTCCGCCCTGCAAGACTGCGATGAACCCACCGGCAGCCCGGACTTTGTCGAGGTGCGCGATTTTTGTTTTTACTACGGGGCGCACAAGGTCTTGCACAATGTGTTTTTGCAGCTGGCGCAACGGCAGATCACGGCGCTGATCGGCCCCAGCGGTTGCGGCAAGTCCACGCTGCTGCGCAGCATTAACCGCTTGAACGACGTGATCAAGGGCACGCGGCACGAGGGCGATATCCTGATCGACCGGCAGAGCGTTTTTGACGCGCGCGTGGATGTGCTGTCCTTGCGCCGGCGCGTGGGGATGGTGTTTCAGCAGTCCAACCCGTTTCCCAAATCCGTTTACGAGAACGTCGTCTACCCGCTGCGCGTGGCCGGGCGAAAAAAGAAAAGCGAGCTGGACAACGTGGCCGAGCGCTCGCTGCGCGCGGCCGCCTTGTGGGACGAGGTCAAAGACCGCCTGCACGCAAACGCCTACCAGCTTTCCGTCGGGCAGATGCAGCGCCTGTGCATCGCCCGCGCGATCGCCAACAGCCCCGAGATCATTTTGCTCGACGAGCCTTGCGCGGCGCTCGACCCGGTGTCCACGGGAAAAATCGAGGAGCTGCTGCTGGAGCTTAAGAAAGACTACACGCTGGTTTTGGTCACCCACAATTTGCAGCAGGCCGCCCGCGTGTCCGACCGCACTGCTTTTTTCAACCAGGGCAGGCTCGTCGAGGCGGCGAGCACCCAGCGCATCTTCATGGCGCCCCAAGACCCGTTGACGCAGGACTACGTCAGCGGGCGCTTTGGCTGAGTTTTTTCCTTGGAACATTATGAAACGATTTTTTCACGACGAATTGCAAGAGCTGCACAACGCCCTTGTGCTGATGGGCGAAAAGAGCCTCGAAAGCGTGCGCCTGGCCGCGGGCTGCCTGGTGCAAAAAGACCCCGCGCTGGCCGCCAAGGCCCGCGCGCTGATGGCGGAGATCCGCCAGCTGGCCACGCGCATAGACGCGCAGTGCCTGCGTTATTTGTCGCTGCGCGCGCCGGTGGCCACGGATTTGCGCATGCTGTGCGCGATGCTGAAACTTGTGCAGGACTTGGAGCGCCTCACCGAGGAGGCCGAGGACATCGCCGCGCACGCCCGGCGACTGGTGGCGAGCAATTTGAGTTTGAACAAGCTCGGCAACTTGCCGCAGATCGCGTTTTTGGTGCAGTCGCTGCTGCGCGAGACGCTCGACACCCTCATCCAAAGCGACGGCGAAAAAGCCCTCGGGCTTTTGCGGCGCAACGAGGAGATCGTCCAACTCGACCGCCTGAACCAGGAGCGCTTTTCACAGATGATTCAAATGCAGGGCATGGAGGCCGCGCGCATGATGGACCTTGCGTTTATTTCAAGGTGCTTTGAACGCATCGGCCGACAGGCCGTCCACATGGCCGAAAAGGTCATTTTTGCCACCCGCGGCGAAGATGTTCGCCAATCTTTCCAGATTCAAGTTCAACGTTAACTCACTACCACTATGACAACACAAAACACCAAAAAAATTCTCGTCATCGACGACGAGACGGACGTGACCGACCTGCTGGTCTACAAGCTCAAGCAGGCCGGTTACGACGTCAAGGCGGTCAACGACTCGCTGATGGCGGTCGGCGAAATCCGCCGCACCCAGCCCGACCTGCTCATCCTCGACATCCTGATGCCGGATTTGGGCGGCGTGCAACTGTGCCGCATGCTGCGCGCCGACACGGAGACAAAGGACATCCCCATTTTGTTTCTGACGGCGCTAAGCGAGATACCCGACCGCATCAAGGGCTTTGAGTCCGGCGCGGACGACTACCTCTCCAAACCCTTCGACAACCGCGAGCTGCTGCTGCGTATCGCCGCGCTGCTGAAGCGCTCGGTTCACCGCAACGCCACGGGCGAGGTGCGCCACGAGCCGATCCGCGTGCGCGAATTGGAGCTGGACGCCGACCGCCACAGCGTCAACGCCGCGGGCAACCCCGTGGAATTGACGGCCACGGAATTCCGCCTGCTCGAGCTGCTCATGGAGCGCGCCGGGCGCGTGCAAACGCGCGAGCACCTGCTCTCCAGCGTGTGGAACTACGAGGCCGACATAGAAACCCGCACGGTCGACACCCACATCCGCCGCCTGCGCGAAAAGCTCGGGGCCTGCGGTGATTATATAGAGACCGTGCGCGGGGTGGGCTACCGCATCTGCGAGAGCAGCGCCGCTTAGGTACGCAGGCGCATCGCGCCTTTTCCAAACACGAGAATCCCCAACTCTTACCGCTATGCAGACAGTATTGCTCATCCTCGCCTTGCTCGCGGCCGGCTGGCTGGTTCGCCGGCTGGCCGTGCTGCGGCGCACGCTGCGCAGCCTGGCGCAGTCCATCGACGAGCGCGCGCCTTATATTTTCGAGACAAACGCGCGCTTTAACCAAATCTACTGCCTGGACAAGCTGCGCCAAAGCGTGACCGACTTGCTCGAGGAATTCCGCACGGCCAAAACCGCCCACAGCGATTGCTGCGAGCGCGTCAGCGAGCTGTTCAGCCACATGCGCGAGTGCGTCGTGTTATTGGACAGCGCCAACCGCATCGTCTGCGCCAACCCGGCGGCGGCCGCGCTCAACCCGAAGGTCGAGCAGATCAAAGGCGGGCGCGTGGAGTCGTTCATCCACGGCGAGGCGTTTCACAATTACCTCTCCGAGTTGCGCCGCGGCAAGCGCCCGGCGCGCCGCCAGATCATCCTTGAGCAAGACGGCCGCCAGACGCATTTCGAGATTTCCGGCAGCCTCTATC
>JAKPNF010000091.1 GCA_029548565.1 Verrucomicrobiota bacterium | reverse complement strand
TGGGCAGCACGCCGGAGATGGCGAAAAAGCAGGTCTGCATCACGGTGTTGATGCGCCCACCCATGCCCGTTTTGCGGGCGACGGCATAGGCGTCGATCACGTAGAATTTCAACTTCTTGTCCAGAATGGTCTGCTGCACCTCGGCGGGCAGATATTTCCAGACCTCGTCCTTGCTGTAAATTGTGTTGAGCAAAAACACCGCCCCTTCGGCGGCCGATTCCAGCACGTCGTAACGCGCCAGAAACGGGAACTGGTGGCACGCCACAAACTGCGCGCTGCCGTTTTGGATCAGGTACGGCGCGTCGATCGGGCGCGGGCCAAAGCGCAGGTGAGAGACGGTCATCGCGCCGGATTTCTTCGAGTCGTACACAAAGTACGCCTGCGCGAAATTGTCGGTCGATTCGCCGATGATCTTGATCGAATTTTTGTTCGCACCCACCGTGCCGTCGGAACCCAGCCCGTAAAACACCGCGCGGAACTCGTCAGCCGGCTCGGTGACAAAGCTCTCGTCGTAGGGGATCGAGGTGTTGGTCACGTCGTCGTTGATGCCGACGGTGAAGCGGCGGCGCGAGTCCTTTTTAGTCAGCTCCGCAAACACCCCTATCGCCATCGCGGGGGTGAACTCCTTCGAGCCAAGCCCATAGCGCCCGCCGATGATGCGCGGGGAAAAATCCTTGGGCAACAGGCCGTCTTCGCGCGCCTCGTTGACGGCGGTGACCACGTCGAGCAACAGCGGCTCGCCGAGGGAGCCAGGCTCCTTCGTGCGGTCGAGCACCGCTATTTGTTTGGCGCTGGCGGGAATGGCCTTGGCCAAAAGCTCCGTCGAGAACGGGCGATACAGGCGCACCTTGATGACGCCGGTTTTCTCGCCGTTTTTATTGAGCCAGTTGGCAGCCTGGATGCAGGTGTCGCAGCCGCTGCCCATCGCGATGATGACGCGGTCGGCGTCCGGCGCGCCGATGTACTCCACCGGCTTGTACACGCGGCCGGTGACCTTGCCGAAATTCTCCATGAGCTTTTCGACGATGCCGGGCACCTCGTTATAAAACTTGTTCGACGCCTCGCGCCCCTGGAAATAAACGTCGGGGTTTTGAGCGGTGCCGCGGATGCGCGGGTTTTCGGGCGAGAGCCCGTGGAGGCGGAAATTCAAGCGCGCGGCGTCAAAGTCCATGAGCTTGGAAAGCTCGGTGTCGCTCAGCGGCTTGATCGTGTTAATCTCGTGCGAGGTACGAAACCCGTCGAAAAAGTGCATGAACGGCACGCGCGATTGCAGGCTCGCCGCATGGGCGATGGCCGCCATGTCCTGGGCTTCCTGCACGGTCGTGGAAGCCAGCATCGCAAAGCCGGTCTGGCGGCAGGCCATCACGTCGGAATGGTCGCCAAAAATGGAAAGCCCCTGCGTCGCGAGGGCGCGGGCTGTCACATGCATGCAAAACGGCAGCAGCTCGCCCGCGATTTTGTACATGTTGGGGATCATCAGCAGCAAGCCCTGCGAGGCCGTGAAAGTCGTTGTCATGGAGCCTGCCGTCAAAGCGCCATGCACCGCGCCGGCCACACCGGCTTCGGACTGCAACTGCGCCACTTCCGGCACCATGTCCCACAAATTCTTTTTGCCCGCCGTGGCCCACTCGTCGCAAGACTCGGCCATCGGCGATGACGGCGTGATCGGGTAGATCGCAATCGTCTCGCTCAGGCGATAGGCTACCGCTGCGGTCGCCTCATTGGCGTCGCACGTTTTCAGGTTTGCTTCTTTCTTCATAAAAACAGGTTGTGTGAATATAAGAAAAAGGCCGTCCGGCCTTTTCCCAATTGCATTAAGGATCAGCCTAGCCTTTTTGCCGCCCGCGCCCAAGCTTTTTTTACTCGAACGAACACGGCGCCTATGGAGTTTTTTAGCGGGTGTTTTTTTAAGCTTTATCCATAAAATTCCCTCTGAAACGACCCCAATAAGTCAGTATTGCAAAACGTTTTTTAAATGTAAAGAAAAAACCTTTTTTCTAATTGCGCGTTTTCCTTCATTTAAATAAGACACTATGCCTAAGATTCTCCAGCACGTCTTCTTAAACGAGTCCGACACGCGCCTTTTATCGTCTCATGAAAAATTTACCGCCGCACGCAAAAGGCGTGGCACAAGGCCACGGCTACGGCGTCCGTCTCGTCGAAGGACAACTCTGTGCGCAACGCGAGCATCTGCGCCATCATGCGGCTGACCTGCTCCTTGCTCGCGCGCCCGTGGCCGACCACCGCCTGCTTGATGCGCAAGGGGGCATACTCGCTCACCGGCAACGCGCGGCAGGCGGCAGCCGCGATGGCGGCACCGCGCGCGGCTCCGAGGATCTGGGCGGTCTTGAAATTCTGGACGTAAATCGTTTCCTCCAGCGCCACCTCGTCCACCTCAAAACGCGAAAGCGCGCTGTCCACCGCCTTAAAAATCTCGCCCAGACATTCGGGGAAACTCAAGGCGGCTTTGTTTTTGACAAGCTGCGAAAACAGCAACGTGCCGTTCTCGCGCTGAGCAAAGGAAACAATCGCCAACCCCGTGCCGCGCAAGGAGGGGTCAATCCCCAACACTATCCCTCGAAAACGCTCCCCACGCGCACGCGGCGCCAGCCGCGCCAAAGCGGCACCCGCCTTCTTTTTAGAAGAACGCACCGGCTTGCCGGTCAACTTGGCCGTCCATAAATCACGACGCGAGGGCATACCCAGATTAAAAAAGAAAAACCATTCAAGGGGAACTTCTTTTTAAAAATAAATCCTCGCAAAGATGCAACGCCCACCAAGCCTTTTTTAGACGTTGTCGCGTGCGATATGGGTTCAGTGAAAGGTGGACGGGGAATTAAGTAGCGCCTTAACAACGTAATCTTTTGTATATACATAGCTTTGTGTCGAGGTGCCAATCGCTCGTCCTTTGCCAACGCAAAGCGTTTCCGGGTTCACGATAAAATAGCAAAGCGAATGCCTTTCATTTCTCCCTGTCAATTTATTCCGGCCGGCAACTGTCCCCAGTCCCGCCCTACCCTCGTTTTTTCTCGAGGAATTTTTCGAACTGGGCGGCCACGAAGTCTGTCATTTTGCCTAAATTTTCGGCCGGGAAAAGCTGTTCGTGGGCGGCGAGGGTTTTGCGGGCGGCGGAGAGTTCGCGGCGGAAGTAATCCACTATCTTTTCCAAAATGCCGTTTTCGCGGATCGCGGCGCCGAGGGCCTTGGTGTCGACGCGGTTGTTTTTTATCTGTGACAAGAGCGCCTGGCGTTTTTTGGGGCTGAGCGCCTTGAGCAGCAGCAGCGTCGGCAGCGTGTATTTGCCGCTGAGCAAGTCGGTGCCGAGCGTTTTGCCGACCGCGCTTTCCTTGCCCAAAATGTCGTCCAAATCGTCGTAAATCTGATAAGCGCGCCCGAGCCTGCGGCCAAATTCGCCAAAAGCCTGGCAGGCGTCTTCCTTGTAGCCGCCCACGCGCCCGCCCAGCAGGCAGGAGATGTGAAACAGCTCGGCGGTTTTCATGTCGATAATATCAAAATACTGCTTGACGGAAAGCTCGTGGTTGCCGCGCTCGGTGGTCTGCCACACTTCGCCGGCGCACACGCGGCGGGCGGCGCGGGTGAGAGGCTTGCAGATGCTCTCGGAGTCAAAATCAGCCGCCAGTTCCAGCGCGTGGGCGAACAGGCTGTCGCCCAAAAGCACCGCGATCGTCGGGCCGCTCAGGGCGTTGAGCGTGGAGGTGCCGTGGCGCAGGTCGGCCTCGTCCATCACGTCGTCGTGCACGAGCGTGGCCAGGTGCACCAGTTCGATCGTCGCGGCCAGGCGCACCAGCGCCTCGTCCACCTTCGCGCTTTTTTTCGCGCCGCAAAAAAAGACCAGCAGCGGGCGCAGGCGTTTGCCGCGGTTTTTCAGACAGTACGTCACCGACTTGCGCATCTGCGGTTCGAACTGCGGCATCTGCGCCGTAAAAAAAACGTCGAGCGCCTTGAGCTGCGCCTTGGCCGCCCCCGCGATTTCCTCAAAGCCCGGCGGCGTCGAGGATAGAGACTTGCGGATATCGGAAACGGTTGGCATACTGGAATTTTTCCCTTCCACGATAACACACACCGTTATGAATGACGATCTCATTTTTGCCATCATCGCCCTGCTGTTCGGGATTTATTTCGCGCGCATGTGGATGAGCGATTTGCGCGACTGGCAAAAAGGAAAACCGCACCCCAAGGCCCTGCCCGGCTCCACGCCCACCACCTGGCGCGCGGTGTGGATAGCGGTGGCCGGCTCGCTCGTGATTTTGGGAATCGAGACGCTCGGCGAGTACGCCCTTGGCATCTCCGAGGAACAAAAGGACATCGCGGTCATCCTGCTGGTGCCCATGATCATGGCGGCCTTTGTGGAGGAGCTTATCTTCCGCGGATTTTTGGTCGTGGGCAACCGCGGGAAAGCCGCGCTGTGGGGCAGCATTTTGTTTTTCTCCGTTTTGTTCGCGCTGGCGCACTCGCACTTGTGGAGCTATCAGGTGCAAACCGAGGGCGGCAACCGCATTTTTGAATGGCACTTCACCGTCAAGGCGTTTTGGAGCGCGGGGATGGTTTTCCTGCTGTCGGTGTGGCTGTACGCCGCGCGCTTTTTAAAGAGCAACCCGCACCGCTCGCTGCTGCCGTGCATGGCGGGGCACCTGGCGAAAAACCTCGGGGTTTTTGTGATCAAGCTGGCGCAGGGGCATGTTTCGGGGTGGTTGTGATTTTTTTTTTAACCTCCGCACAAAAAAACGCTCTCCGATTCGGAGAGCGTTTTTTTGTGCGCCGCGAGCGCGGCGGCATGGAGCCTTGGATTTACCCCATGCGGCCCCACGTACGCTT
This sequence comes from Verrucomicrobiota bacterium, assembly GCA_029548565.1. Lineage (GTDB taxonomy): Bacteria > Verrucomicrobiota > Verrucomicrobiia > Opitutales > JAKPNF01 > JAKPNF01. Next base: position 7,716 of record JAKPNF010000091.1, on the reverse strand, counting down.
CTTGTGGCGGTGCAACTTGGCGCGTTTACGGCGCTTGTGCTTGTTCATTTTCAGACGACGCTTTTTCTTGAGATTGCCCATAGGAGGAAAAGTAATGGTATAAAGATTTAAGTCTGTGCCAAGAGCTTTTCCAAGTAAAGGCTTTTTTTCATGCGAGGGGATTTTTTCGAGACAAACGACGGGTACGCGCCAAAGGCTTGTCTTGGTGCCCCGCGCACGCTAGGATGGATTTTTTATATTCATTTCATATGTTACGCGCAGGTATCGTCGGCTTGCCCAATGTGGGCAAAAGCACCCTTTTTAACGCCTTGACCCGCACCCGCAAGGCGGAGGCGGCCAACTACCCGTTTTGCACGATCGAGCCGAACGTCGGCGTCGTCGAGGTGCCGGACGAGCGCCTCAACACCCTCTCCAAAATCGCCAAGACATCCGTCATCATCCCGGCGGCCATCGAGTTCGTGGACATCGCGGGGCTGGTGGCCGGCGCCAGCAAGGGCGAAGGGCTGGGCAACAAATTCCTCGCCCACATCCGCGAGGTGGACGCCATCGTGCAAGTCGTGCGCTGCTTTGAGGACAGCGACGTCGTCCACACCATGGGCGACGTGCACCCCGTGCGCGACATCGAGACGATCATCACCGAACTGGTTCTGGCCGACCTGCAAAGCGCCGAGACCCAGCTCGACCGCATGTCCAAAAAGGCAAAAGGCAACGACAAGGACGCCATCGCCCACACCGAGCTGCTGACAAAAGTCGTCACCCACTTAAACGAGGGCAAGCCCGCCAATTTGCTCGAGGTAAAAGACGAGGATGTCGTGCGCTTAAAATCCTATTTCCTGCTGACGAACAAACCCATTCTCTACGCCTGTAACGTGGCCGAGGGCGATCTGGCCGACCCCGACGCCAACCCCCATGTGCAAGCCGTGCGCACCTACGCGCGCGAGCAGCACCAAGCCAAAACCTGCGTCATTTGCAGCAAGATCGAGGCCGAGCTGGGCGAATTGCCCCCCGAAGAAGCCGCCGAATATCTAAAAAGCCTAGGCGTGGCGGACAGCGGCGTCTCGCAACTGATCCGCACCAGCTACGAGCTGCTGGGCTTGGCATCCTACTTCACCGCAGGCGAAAAAGAAGCCCGCGCCTGGACCTTCACGCGCGGCATGACAGCCCCGCAATGCGCCGGCGTCATCCACACCGATTTTGAAAAGGGCTTTATCAAGGCCGAAGTCGTCTCCTACGACGACCTCGTGAAAGCCGGCAGCGTCGCAGCCGCCCGCGAAGCCGGCCGCTACCGCCTCGAAGGGCGCGACTACCTTTTCCAAGACGGCGACGTGGCGCTGTTTAGGTTTAATAATTAGGCGCCGCGACGCGCGCGCATTTTATTTTCCCGCAAGGCGGCCTTTTTTTGAACAAGGCCGTCTTTTATTTTGTCTGAACTCAAATAGGGTGTATGGTGTGTGTGAGCTTTTCAAAGAAAGGCCCGTTTGCGGGGTGCCGCTTTTTATTTCAACTCAAACAGAAAGAACCATTCCATGAAAAAATTAATCCTTGCCGCGTGCGCGTGCGCGGCCGTTTCGTTTAATGTTTTTGGCGCGGACAAGGCGGGCGATCCCGTCTTGCAAAACGCGCAGCAGGCCCGCGAGCAGGTGGCCGACGCGTTGAGCCAGTACAACAAGGCCGTCAACGCCAATGTCAATTCGGCGGCGATTCTCAATGACATCCTTTCGGGGCTTAACACGCTGCGCGGCAGTTTGGCGATGAACAAAAGCACTGCTATCGGCACCGACGCCGCGCTCGAAAACCTCGCCCAACGCAAAGAGGTGCTGCGCGCGCAGTTCGCCCAAAATCAGAATTTCCTGGACATGTCCGGCCAGAGCATGACGGCGCTGGCGGGCTTTTTGCCGATCGGCGACGAGCGCATTAAAAGCGCCAACACCCTCGCGCAAAAAGGCATGACGCTCGTCAATCTCAATCCCGGCGAGCGCTATGCCGACCACAATTACATGACCGCCGTCATCGCGCGCTACAACAACGCGGTGAGCGTCCTGAGGGACACGCAGCAGCGCGCCTCCAAATTCGCCGTCTCGCTGGCGATCGCCAAGCCCCGCATCGAGGGCATCACGCAAACGCTCAAGCTGCACGACGACTTTTACACTCGCGCTGAAAAAAGCGCCCAGTCCAACAACGAAAAACTCAGGACGCTTGAAAAACAAGTCAACACCCTCGGCGACGCCTACCTGAAAACCTACGGCACGCTAGCCGACAGCCGCGCCGAATTGCGCGCCGAGCGCGTGAAATTGCTGCGCGCCTCGCTGGCGGTACAAGCCCTGCTCTTAAACGACCTGGCCAAAAGCGAAAAATACAAAGACGCCACCTTCCCGCTGTTATCTCCCGAAGATATGGCGGCGATTGTCGTGCGCACGCGCGGCAAGGAGGAGGCCGGCGATGTGCGTCTGAGCGGCGGTTCCGCCAACCCGTGGGGGGCACCCGCCGGAAGTTTGATACGTAAGGAGGTCGACTCATCGGCAAATGCGGACACTCTGCTGCAAAGCCCCCTATCCAAATCAAGCGGCGTTGGCGGCGCCTCGGCAATGGCGGCAATCGATTCTCTCAGCGCGCCCAAGACCGCGAAAGAAGAAGTGCTAGTGACCGCCAATTCACTTCTGGAAATCGCCGCGGAAATCAACCGCACCTCGACGCTTTTGTCGGACATTCTTTCCGACGCCCAAAAAGCCATGGATGCGATCGAGCGCAACGAGTCGCAATCCCAACAACTGCTGCGCGAGTGCATGGACGCCTTCACCCGCACACAGACACTCTCGGCAAACCTGGATATATTCACCAACACCCTGGCCGTCTCCGGTGCCCAGGCCGACGCCTCCAACGAGGAGTTCAAAAAACTCACCGAGCTGTGCAAAGCCCACCTGAAACAAACCGCCCAAGCCCGCCAATCCGCCACCCAAGCCAAAGACGCGGCGCTCAAGGCGCTATAAGAGAGTCATCCAAAACGGAACAGGCTCCTCCCTGAAAAACGCCCCGCTCAAACGCGGGGCGTTTTTTATTCGTGTAAAAAGGCATAGCGCGGGGAGTCTTTTTTAGTGCGAGCTTGCAGGACAAGCGTTTTTTTGATAAAAAAAATTAAAACGGATTACCTGTGCGGATATTTCTTCATCTTGTCCTTAACTGAAAAATCGTCGACGTTTTTTTGCCAAATGAAATTTCTGTTTTCAATCGCCGGAATGGTGCTGGTTTTTTCGCTGCCTTTGTCCGCGCAGACGGGCCTCTGGACTTTGGTGGACGGGCAGAAGGTGCATGGCTCGCTGCAATACTGCGATCCGGAAAAAATTGTCCTCAAACGCGCGAGCGGCCAAGACTCCGTGACTGTGCCGGCCGATCAGCTTCGCCCCGAGGAACTCAGCCGGGCGCTCGTGCAATATTACGCGCCGTTGTCGCGGCAGGCGCTGCGACAATTGCGCGAGTTGGACGCGAAATCCACCAAGACAATCTATCTTTCGCAAGAGCACCTCGAGCCACTGCGCGCGCTGGGCATTTATCTGCGGGAGATCTCCAAGCCTATCGGCGCGCGCTTCATTGCCGAAGGCCAGTGGATGAAAGAGGACGACGCCTGGACACGCGTGCATTCGGGCATGGCGTACTTCGCGCAAAGCTGGATGGAGGAACTCATTCGCCCGGGCGGCGCGCTCAAGTTCAGCGAGAACAAGCGCCCCAAGCTCGCCGATGTGCTGCGACACATGCAAACGTTTTACGATTTTTTTGAGACCATCCAAAAGGGGGAGAATTACTGCGCCCAACGCCTGGGCACGCAGTTCCCCGTGAAGTTCAAGCCGCTTGATTACGCCAACACCCTGCAACCCTACCATTACTGGGTCTATCTGCCAAAAAATTACGACGGGCAAACCCCGTTGACGCTCGTGCTGTTTTTAGGGGGGCGCGGAGAATTCGGAACCAACCTGGACGCCCTGCTGGAGACGGCCCTGCCCAAGCTGTTGCTGCAGCGCCAAGACTACCCTTTCATTGTAATCTCGCCGCAGGACAACGAGCCGATCGCCCGCCCGCCTTATTATCAAGAGGTGCTTGCCGATGCGCTGCGGCGCTTCAAGGTGGATGAGGATAAAATTATTTTGACGGGGATCAGCTCCGGCGGAGCGGGCTGTTGGCGCCTGGCGCTCGAGCAGCCCGAGCGTTTTGCGGCGATGGCGCCCGTCGCCGCGGTGGCGCCGTTTTGCCAGATCACAAAACTGCGGGAATTGCCCGTCTGGATTTTCAACAACGAGCCAGACAAAATCTGGATCCAAGACCTGATTATCGCGGCGATGTCGCCCATCAACCCGAATTTCAAACACACTTACTACAAGGACGGCACCGGGCATGACGCGTGGACACGCGCCTACAGCTCTACCGAACTGGAGCGCTGGTTTGCCGCGCAAACGCGAAAAACCCCCGAGAATCCGCCGGAAGATTTTTTTGCCTCCATGGATTTTAGCCGCGGGCTGACACGCCCGGAAATAAAAACAGTCAAAAACGACAACTATCTGCTGCTGTCCTTCGACCCGAACATCTATAAGGGAAAGTTCGCAAATGTGACCGGCGCCCACAGCCAGCGCCACGGCAGTAATCACGACGCCATACTCTGGGAGGCCGCCTCAAGCATCTACGATTACCAACACCACACGCTCGGCCAAAGCTGCACGCAGCCGCTCATTCGTTTTATCAACGCGAAAGAGCCCGGCACGCATCGCTATGGGTTCCCCATCACCAATGTCCAACGCGTGCGCGTCGCCCCGCCCTTTTCACTGGAGAGCAAAAGCGCCCACAAATGCCTTTGGGCGTACTACCAGTCCCATGACCCGAATCCCTCGGCCGCGCTCGAAAAAATGCGCCGCCTGGCGCGCGAAGCCGGGCACACGCTCACGGGAGAAGACCGCATCGTCTACCGGCAGTTTCTCGTCACGCAAATCAATTTCTACGAGCTGCAAATCGGCATCAAATGATGGAAGGGGTTTATTATTTCGGCGATTATTTGCGCTGGAATTTGGGCCAGCCCAATCCCAACGTGGCCGGGGCGCTGGTGGCGCTTTTGCTCGCGTGGCTGATCCCCTGGCAACTCGGCCTTCGCGCCGGCACATGGAGAAAAAAAGTGATTCACGCGGGCGTTTCACTGGCGGCGTTCGCGCTTTGGTTTGTTCTGTTAAAAACATATTCCCGGCGAGCGTTTGTCGCCGTTTTTTTGTCGCAGGGTGTTTGCTTTTTGGCCCTCTTTTTATCCGGGCGCCAGACACGCCTGATTGTCTTGCGGCGTTTTTTGGTGTCGCTGCTCATCGTGGCCGCCCTGTGCGTGGCAACGGGATTTTTCGCGCGTATCGCCCCGGCGCATTTGCAAAACGACGGCTCTGTGAGCGCCCGCCTGACCCTCTGGCAAGGCGCGCTGGCGCTAACGGCGGATCGGCCGCTTTCGGGCTGGGGAGCGGGGCGTTCCGGACAGGCCTACATGGACTGGTACCAATCTCTCGATGACACGCGCCGCTACGCCGGCACGGTCAATAGTTATTTGCACATGGCCAGCGAGCGCGGCTTGCCTGTTTTGGCAATGGCATTGGCCGCAGGCTTTTCTTTTCTTTTTTTGGGACACCACACAGTGCGTACACTTGCCGCGCGCAAACAAAGCGGTGGCAAACCGGCAGATACCCTTTGTTTTTACCTTGTCGGCGCGGCCATGAATTCGCTCGGCGTTTTTCTGGTGCTCAATTTTTTCAGCACCCTGTGGGTTTTTCCAGTTCTTTGGTATGGCGCCGGTGTCGCACTATTGGTGATCGCGCTGGCGGCGCTGCGGCTTGCGTTTGTCGGACGCGGGGATTTTAACCTTTTTAAGAAAGCTTTTTTACGAGGAACAACCCTTTCCGTCTTTGCATGCCTGCTTGTTTTTGCCGCGGGAGTTTTCACAGGGCGCGGCAGTGCGTTGCGCTACAAAGACGATTGCGTTGTCTTGGGGCGCGGCGATCAGAAAATCGGCGTGCTTTGCGACAAGGGCGTGTTGGGGGCATTGCCGGGAAAATCCGTGCGCGCGCTCGCCCGGGAAAAAACATTTGCGCACAGCCAGTGGATTGTCCCCTACCCGCTTGTTCAGATGCCAGAGCATCATTTCGAAAATTGCCAAAAATTAATCGTCGCAGGGGTAGCAGTGCGCGCGCTCACGCAAGAAAGTGTGCGCGGCAAAACGCTCTATCTGCTCAATCCTATCGGCCGCCCCGACTTGTCTGTATTTAAACACGCCGAAAAAGTGATTCTCATTCTGGGCGCCATCGATGAACTGCGACAACATCCCTATTGGCTCAATGCCGCCGCGACAAACCATTGGCCCGTCCACACACTGCCAAACTATGGGCAAGACCTCTCGTGTGGCGACCTCGAAGACATACCGTCTTTACTGGCCGACGAATAATTTTGCCGTTATCGCCTACCGAACGACCAACGCCATTAAATTCCGCTCCCATTGCCCCGCGCGTTCATGTGATTTTTTCAACATTACCCTGTTCGCATTGCATCGGAACTGCGTGATTTGTCCATCTCGTTCTACGCTGGTGACTTTGTCGAGGTACTCATTGTCACATCCTGAATCTCGATTCAGGCAAGTCTGATGGCGTACTGAAACGGAACCCCTACGGACGCGCATAGTTTTAAATCATTGAATTCTTAAATTCCCGTGCGCATCTTCCGTTATCAAAAACTTCCCTCCCTTCCCTCGAGAACTTTCTCGCCCATTGCTTATAGATTTTACTGTGACTGTAAGCATAAATTCATAACCTATCCCTCCCGGACTTTTTTCGATTTTTCCATATTCTATTTTCAGATCGTCCAAGTGTTTTGCTGTCCGCGAAAAATCCCAAAACTTTTCAAATTGAGTATCGTCCGAAATATACGGAGAAAGCATTTCCATAGCCTTGCAATATTTCGTCTGGGAAAATCCCGCTCTAAATATATCGTAGGCCACGATTACATCCAACGGAGCAGCTTCTTTACCTGTGATTGTTGGCAAGGCAACACTAGGAACAGCGCGGCGCCCATGCGCAGAGGAAGAATCCTCCTGCGATGACTTGCAGGCGGTCAACAGCGATATCACCACAAGTCCTAAAATGAAATTATGATTTTTTATCCACATAAACTAAAATATATACAAATATTTCACAATTCATACTTTTGACCTATATCCGTATAAACATCGCTTTTCACGTTGGATTGAGTTGTAACAGATGAAATTTCATTCCCGTTCTCATCATATGTTTTAATCGTAACTGCCTGCACAATAAAAACCCACAACTCAACGTAATCCCAAGCCCATGTTGTCCCACTTGAATCTATCTCAGTTCCATGGACTTTTTCGGATTTATCCTGCGTGTGCGTACTATAAGCATAGTGAACACCACTAGGAGCAGTATATCCGGTTGTCCCTGTCAGAGTTCCTGCGCTAACACGATGATCTGTTAGATGGCCTGTAGCATCAAATGCATAAATGAAAGACCCTGCCACTGAAACACTCCCGCCTTCTTCAGGAACTGTATAGGACAGAGAAAAGCCAACCGATGACAGCCCCAGCGGGTCGATTTCGGTCAACGGATTGCACGCGTAAAAGTGTGCGTTTGGGCCGTCGGGGAAACCGGAGGGGTCGACGGTGGTCCAGCGGGCGTTTTCGGGGTTGTAGTTGCG
>JAKPNF010000077.1 GCA_029548565.1 Verrucomicrobiota bacterium | reverse complement strand
GCCGCCGATCACTTTGCCCATCGCCACCAAGTCGGCGTTGAATTTTTCTTTTTGCTGCACGCCGCCGCGCGCGATGCGAAAACCGGTCATCACCTCGTCGAAGATGAGCAGCGCGCCGTTTTGCGTGCACAGTTGGCGCAGGGATGACAAAAAGTTTTCCTGCGGCAGGATAAGGCCGACATTGGCCGGGTACGCTTCAACGATCACGGCGGCGACTTGGCCGGGATTTTCCTCAAAGGCTTTTTTTAAGGCGGCGCTGTCGTTGTAGGGGATGACGAGGGTGTCCGCCGCTGTGCCGCGCGTGACGCCCGCGCTGTCGGGGTTGCCGTGGGTCAGCGCGCCGGAGCCGGCCTTGACCAGCAGGCTGTCCGCATGGCCGTGATAGCAGCCCGCGAACTTGATAATTTTTTCGCGCCCCGTGCATCCGCGCGCCAGGCGGATGCAGGACATCGTGGCCTCTGTGCCGGAGTTGACCATGCGCACTTTTTCGACGTTGGGCACGCGCTCACAGATGGCTTCTGCCATCTCGACTTCGATCGGCCCGGGCGTGCCAAAACTCGTGCCGTTTTGCAGCGCGGCGGCGATGGCGGCGCGGATGTCGGGGTCGTTGTGCCCGTGGATGGCGGGCCCCCAGGTGCACACGTAGTCGATCAGGGTGTCGCCGTCCGCCGTCGTCAGATAGGCACCCTGCGCCTTTTGGGTGAAAAACGGCTCGCCCCCCACGTTGCGAAATGCGCGCACGGGCGAATTGACGCCGCCCGGGATGCGCTTGAGCGCGCGCTCGAACAGGGCGTGGGACACGGATGATTTCATTTTTTGATTGTAAGCGCAGCACGCGCGCAGGGATATCCTTCACAGCAGCACCAGCGTGTCGCGGTGGATGATTTCTGTTTGGGTGCTTTTGGGGAAAAGTTTTTTTACCTCGGCGCTTGATTTGCCGATGAGGGTGCTTGTTTGCTCGCTTGAAAATCCGGCGATGCCGCGTGCGAAGGGGGTGCTTTTTTTGTCGCAGATGGAAATGACGTCGCCTTTTTCAAAATGCCCCTGTGTGCAGGTGAGGCCTTTGGCGAGCAAACTGGCCGCGCCTTTGAGCAGGGCTTTTTGGGCACCCTCGTCCACGCACACGCCGCCTTGGGGGGCGTTGAAGTAGGCGATCCAGCGCTTGCGCGAGTGCATGGGGATTTTGCTGGGCACGAAGAAGGTGCCGATGGCCTTGCCGGCGAACAGGTCGGCCACGCGTGCGGGATCCTCGCCGCTGGCGATGAATACGCCGCAGCCGGCCGCGGTGGCGATTTTTGCGGCGTGGATTTTCGTGATCATGCCGCCGACGGCGGTGATGGTTGTGGTTCCGCAGGCCATGGCCTCGATCTGCGGGGTTATTTTTTCGACAACCGGCACGATTTGCCCGCTGCCTTTCATGTCGATCAGGCCGGGGGCGGTGGAGAGGATGACGAGCAAGTCTGCGCGTGTGAGGATGGCGGTCAGGGCCGAGAGCACGTCGTTGTCGCCGAACTTGATTTCGAGCGAGCTGACCGAGTCGTTTTCGTTGATGACGGGGATGATGCCGTCCGTGATGATCTCGTCCAAAAGATTTTTGATGGCGACGTGGCGGTTGCGCCCGCGCACGTCCTCGCGTGTGAGCAGCAGTTGTGCGACGTTAAGGCCGTGGGGACTTAGGGCTTTTTGCCAGGTCTCAATGAGAATGCTTTGGCCCACCGCCGCGCATTTTTGCACGGAGCTTAAGCGGGTGGGGCGTTTTTTAAGCCCGAGGCGCCCCATGCCCAGCCCCACCGCGCCGGAGCTGACGATGACAACCTCTATGCCGCGCTGGCGCAAGGCGGCGATCTCGCGCCCGATGCCGCGGATGCGCGCGTTGTCCAGCTCGCCCACGCTGCGCGTGAGCACGCCCGTGCCCAGTTTGAAAACGACCCGTTTAACTTTCTGTGGGAGGAAGGACATGAGGATATGTTTTCAAAAGTCTTGCGGTTATGTGTTTTTTTCGCAAGACAGAAGAAAATTTTGGACGAGGCATCTACGGATATTCGTTTGATTGGCCCTGTGTTTTTCTTTCGGAATTTTGGAAGAAAAAACGATTCGTTTTTCGAAAAGGAACCGCGATAACCTGTTTTTAACAATTTCGTTGAAACAGTGACGTTTTTGTATATCATAGATTCTTGACAAGAGCGCCTGTTTCAAGGATAAAAAAAGAGGCTGATTCATAAGTGACCCCCGCTGTTGAATTTTCACCCATGAAAAGTGCTTATCTGTTGCCCCGTAAAATTTTACTGTCAAAAAAATGAAAGACCTCAACGCAGAACAAAGCCGCCGCCCGATGGCCGATCACCGTAGAAAAAAACTGCTCATGAACTTGGGCATGTTCGCAGCCGTCGCGCTGGCGGGTGTGGCGGGCACCTGGGTTTTGGAAAATACATCATTTGCCTGCGGGCAGCTCATGGCCGCCTCCTCAAGCGCCACAGTCGAAGAGCCGGAAGAAAACCTTACGTCCGAACAACTGCGCCAGCGCCGCATCGAACAGCGCCGCAAAGAAGCGGAGGAGGCCCGCGCTCAGGCGCTCAAGGCAGATGAGGAGCGCCGCGCCGAATTGCGCCGCCGCGCCGACGAACGCCGTGCCGAGGCCGACAAGCGCATCGCCGAAGAGATGGCTTTGCGTGAAAAAGAATTGGAACTGGAAAAGGCCCGCTTGGAAAAAGAACAACAGCAAAAGGCGCAGCGTGAAAAAGAACGCGACGCCACCGCGGACAAAAACGCCTCGATACTGCGCGCGCGCGCGCAGGAGCAGTGGATCGAATCCAGTGCCTACACCGCCGAGTATTTTTTGGAAAAGGTGGCCGCTGTTTACGACGGTGCGGAATTTTCCAAAAGCACGCTCGCAGGGTATTGCGGCGGCGGCGTCATCGCCGAGTTGGGTGAAAAACTCTACTTTTTTACCCCTGTCAGCGTGCTGTTTCGCGCCACAGAGCCTATGGTCATCCTGTCCAATGGAGAAACGGTGGACCTGACCAGGCGCGACGCCTTGCTATTTGGCGCAGCCGACGTGTGTGCTTTTTATCTGGAACAGGCCCCTAAGTTGACCGACGAACAGAAGCAAATAATGCAAAGTGCTCCACCCGCGGAAGCCTTTAAATTGGTAATGAATACCGTGCCGATCGAAAAGCACCCCGAAGTTCAGGGAATGCGCACGGGTGCCATTGTCGGCCCCAACAGGACAGTTCCCGGGCAAATTTCCCAGTATCGCTCCACAATCGAGTTTTACGGCGGCACCTCGTGGCGCTTGCGCTCGCGTCAAAACGACGATATTTCCGGTATGGGATTGTTCGACAGCCGCACGGCTGTTTTCTTGGGCGTTGTTTCGCGCGGGTTCGACGGTTTGGGCGAGGAATATGGTTTTTACCGCGCCGCCGACCTGAGCATGATTGGCGGCGGAATGCCTGTTTTGTGGGATGATCTTATCTCCGACATCAAGAATTTTAAAACCTTCCACGCCCGTACCCGGTCTTTGTTGGCCGTTTCCAGAAAAGCAATGAAGGATAATGACTTGCCGGATTATGCGGTGCGTTCCTTGGTGGACGGGGCGCGCAAGCGCATCAAAGAAGCGCAAGCGCGCAAAACATCGAACTTGAAGGATACTTCGAAGATAATGGAACGTTTCCGTGACGACGTAGATCGTCTGGCATCGGCAGAAGACGACCTGCTGTTGTTCAAGACCCCCTTCTTCCGCGCACAGGTGCAAGAAGGTATACAGTTGCGTAAAAAATGCGCCAAGGATATTCACATCCGGGTGAGAGATATTGACATTTCCCCTCTATAAAACTCTGGGTGCGCCCCCCCCCCCCAAAAAAAAAAAAGAAAAAAAAAAAAAAGAAAAAA
>JAKPNF010000075.1 GCA_029548565.1 Verrucomicrobiota bacterium | reverse complement strand
TTTTTTGAAAAAAAGGGTTTTCCCCCGCGCCCCCTTTCCCTAAAAACTTTTAGGACGGATGCTGCGCATCCTGTGTGCGTACGAGAAAGCCTGTACTATTCTCAAGCACAACTCAAAGGTCTCGCATACGTGCAGACCCTTGCGCGATTAGGATGCGCAGCATCCGTCCTAAATTTTTTTGAGGGGGTGCCGGGGGAACTTTTTTTATAAAAAAAGTTCCCCCGGCTAATACATGCCCGCTGCCATTCACAAAAAAAGCCGCATGTCTCATGCGGCTTTTTTTGTGAATGGCAGCGGGGTGCTTACCAGTTCTCGCCGAGCAGTTCGAAGTGGGCTTGCGGGTGGGCGCAGGCCGGGCAGAGTTTGAGGGCGTCTTCGCCGAAGTGCAGGTAGCCGCAGTTGCGGCAGCGCCACATGACTTTTTCGGCGCGGTGGAAGACCAGGCCGTTTTTGATGTTGCTCAGCAGGGCGCGGTAGCGTTTTTCGTGTTGCTTTTCGGCCACGCACACGGCGTCCCAGACATTGGCGATCTGTTCAAAACCCTCGTTGCGGGCGGTCTTGGCGAAGGCGGGGTACATCTCGGCCCACTCCTCGTATTCGCCCTCCGCGGCCTCAAGGAGGTTGTCCTCGGTTTTGGCGATGACGCCTGCGGGGAAGCTCGCGGTGATTTCGCATTTGCCGCCTTCGAGGAATTTGAAGAAGCGCTTGGCGTGCTCTTTTTCCTGATCGGCCGTCTCGGCGAAGATGTAGGAAATCTGCTCAAAGCCATCCTTTTTGGCCTGGCCGGAATAATACGTGTAACGCATGCGCGCCTGCGATTCTCCCGCGAAGGAGATCATGAGATTCTTTTCAGTCTGGGTGCCTTTGATGCTTGGTTTCATATAATTTAGAGGTTGATTTTAAAGGAAATTAGAAAATAAAGGTTGGATATATTTCTAATACTAGCAAGATTGCCTTGAAATGAAAAGCACAAAAATAAGTTAGATTAAACTAACAAATGTATCGTTATTTTGATTAAGGACTTAAGCCTTGAATAAAAAACGCAGAGGCGTAAGATTTTTGAAAGATGAAACCCTTTAAGTCCCTTTTCCCAGTCTTTTTTTTTCTGAATATTGCAGTGGTCGTTCATGCGGCGTCCAAGCCGATTTTCCAAGTGCTCTACAGCAACGACACCACGCACATCCCCAATTGCCCGAGCGCCTATTGCCCCACACCGGGGACGTTTAAGGAATCCGCCCTGCGCGCGAGTATCGACGAGACGGCGGGGTGCGACGTGCATATGCTGCAGCCAGGTTTGGGCTGGGTGCCGTGGTGGAGGAGCGAGATCGTGCCGATGCGCAGGCATGTGGAATTTTTGAAGGAAATGAGGTTCTCGCCGTCGGCCTTCGACAAATGGGTGCTGGAAGGCGGCGACATGATAGACGTGCTGATCGACGAGGCGCGGCAGATTGGCCAAAAGGCGTTTGTCTCCATCCGCGTGAACGACGTGCATCATATTTACCGCGGGGGAGTGTTCGAGGACGAGCAGCAGCGCATGCGCATGATGAGCGAGTTTGAGTTTTTCGCGCAAAACACCGACAAACTCTTGGGCGAGGGCGTGTCCGGCAATATGAAATATGCGATGGACTTCGGCAATGCGGCGGTGCGCGCGCACAAATTGAAAATCATCGAGGAAGTGTGCAAAAATTACGACATCGACGGGTTGGAACTCGACTTTTTGCGCCACGCGGTTTTGTTCAATCCCAAACGCGTCACGCCCAAGGAGCGCGCGAAAATCCTCACCGCGTTTGTGAAGGAAGTGCGCGGGTATTTGGACGCGCACGCTAAAAACGGAAAATACCGCTACCTGTGCGTGCGTGTGCCCGGCTGGCTTGGCACGCACGAGCAGATCGGCATCGACTTGGCCGCGATGGCGCAGGCGGGCGTCGATATGTTTAACCTAAGCGGGTATTATTTCACAGACATGAAGATGGACATCGCCGGCGCGCGCAAGCTCGTGGGCCCTGACAAGGGATTGTATGCGGAAATACATTTCGCGCTGGCGGTGGGCAACCCCGCCAAAGGCGACGCGTGGTACATGCGCCGCACGACGCCCGCACAAATCTACACCGTCGCGCACATGGTCTACGCGCGCGGAGCCGACGGGGTGAGCTTTTTTAATTTCCCCTACTACCGCGGCACCCATT
>JAKPNF010000068.1 GCA_029548565.1 Verrucomicrobiota bacterium | reverse complement strand
AGTAACGCAACCAAGAGGTTCTGGAAGCACAGCAGCAGAGGGCTACCTACCTACTTTCGCTTCTGCGCAGGATTAGCAGTTCGCAATGCGGGATGGCACTTCAGCTACTGTGGCGGCGTGCAGTCGATACGCGAAAAGATAAATGCGATCGCAGACGGCAAGCCGGGTAATACAAATACGACGGCAAAAATTTTGGATAAAATCATTCGGGATGGCCGGGATGTTTATGGCCGCCCCGACATGCGATTCATATCGGTACAGCCCGATGTTTTTTTGCCGCGCTATATTCTCGAGCATCGCGGAAAATACGCGCACTTGCTGAATCCGGGAAATGCCATCAACGCCGAAGAGTTTGCGCGTTTGCGGCGACGGTTTAAAAGAAGAAAACGCATTTGCCGTATTCTTTCCAATTTGGCGATAACGAAAAAGAGAACACGCTCTTTTTATGAATTTCTCCTGGAAAAATTGATATAGGAGCCAATATCTGCGGTTAATTGATAAAATCGGTGGAGCAGATCGCTGCCCGAGCTGCTTATTATTCTCGCCCTGCCAGACGCTTGAAAAACGCCTTCACCTTGCGCAGGGGCTTGTGCTCGTCGCGCATTCTTTCGTAGATGTACTGGCCGAGGTAGTGCTTCTCATAAAAATATTTCCGGTTGCGCTCGATGAGTTTTTTGCGGCCCTCCATATTGCCGGTCGTCGCGCAATGGTTGTGAAAGATGAAGGCGGTGTTGACGTAGCCGTTGCGGTAGCCGGCGTACAGGCTGCGAAAACAGTAGTCGTCGTCCTCAAAAAAGGCGGGCGTGAATCGCTCGTCGAGATAGCCCACCTTTTCAAACGTCTCGCGGCGGATCACCACGCAGCAAAAAAATGCCCACACATTGCAGGTGAAGCTCTCCTTGTAGCGTGAAAGCAACCGCCCGTAACGCTCCAGGTAGTTGTCCTTGGTGAGCTTGGCCTTCCGCTTGTTGATGTGGTTTATTCGGGCGGATGCCAGGCCGATGCGCGGGTCGCGCTCAAACTCCTTCAGGACATTGGGCAGCCAGTTCGGGGTGAACAAAATGTCGTTGTTAAACAGCCCGATGAAAGGCGTGCTTTTGTCAACCAGCGCCAAGCCCTGGTTGTTGCCCTTGGAGTAACCGAGGTTCTCCTTGTTTAAAATGAGGGTGACGTTGCCGTGTTGCTGTTCAAGCTCACGCAGATATTGCACCGTGCCGTCGCTCGAGGCGTTGTCCACCACGATAAGTTGAAAATCCTCCTTGGGTGTGTGCGCGTACAGCGACTCTATGTAAGGGCGCGTGGCCTGCTCGAGCTGGTTGAACGTCAGCGTGACGATCGCGATTTTCATGCTTTTTTCTTTCGTCCAAAAAGTTTGCTTGTCCAGGTTTTGCGGATGTCGCGCAGCGTGCGCACGCGCAGCTCGGGTAAAACGCCGTCCATGTATTTTTTATAATACGCGGGGATATCCGCACGGCGCCAGGGTTTGCCCAGTTCCCCCGCGTAGTGGATGATGGCAGGGTCGTCGCGTGCCGCCTTTAGCGCGTCATGGCCGTGAACGCGGCACAGCCACGGATACTCCTGCGAGTCTTCCATTTTCGGCAGCGCGTAAATGCTTTCCAGAACCGCGTAGTCAAACGGCAGCGCCTTGACGCGCGTGCAGGTCAGGTTGAGCACATCCAGGTCAAACATGTCCAGGCGCGGGCCAAAGGCGCGTATCGTATCGAAAAATTTTTGAACCGTCTGCTCGGCGCGCATGCGCTTGAGGTTCATCAGCAAAAAGCCCGACATGTAGATCAGCTCTTTTTTATTTTCCGGAAAATACTTGTGGCACACGGTGTCGAGGGCGTTGATCTCCCCGGCCACCGCGCCGACTTCGCAGTCCTCGATGCCGGTGCAAAACAACGCGCCCATGTCCTTTTTGAAAAACACGTCGACATCCGAGTAAATCACCTTGTCGTAGCCGGTCAAAATCTCCGGTATCAGCAGCCGGTAATAAACAATGGGGCCCCAACTCCCCCTATTTTTGGGCGCGCCCTCAAAGCGGTTCACGTCGACAAAATGAAATGTCAATTTGTGCCGCGTGGGCGCGGTCATTTTCAAAAAGCCGTCCTTCACGCGCCCGGGCAGGTCGGGGTGCAAAATATGCATGTCATAAACGGTGCCGGCGGCGGCGCTGTCCATCAGGCTTTGGATTGTCACCGCAGCGGGCAGGACACATTTTTTATCGAACGCGAAAACGATGGGGATATTAGTTTGCATCTATGAGCTTTCGCATGTTCTCCAAAGACTCGTGGTATAAAGTGGCGGTGGTTTTTTCCAAGGATTGCTGCAGGGCATCGTAGCTGACAGCGGGCATATCGATTGCCGCGCGCATGGCCTGCGCCAGATCCGTATTTTGTTTATAGACAATGGCGTTGGCGGCGTCAAATCCGTTCACAGCCGCGAACTTTTCCGCGATCAGGCAGGGCTTGGCAAAACCGTACACAAGCTGAAACGTCCCACTGGTGCCGGTGGTGATGTAACGCTCGTGCTGGGGGTTGTCCGCATCCAGCAGCGGCAAAAAGAAATCCGCCTGTTCAATGCGCGCGTACATCCGCTCAAAATTCAAGTGTCCACAAAACTCGAAGCATGGGCGTAGTTCGCGCGGCAAGTTCGCAACCTTCCCCTTGCCCACGACCAAAATTTTAAAATTGCGCACCCCCTGGTCATGCAACGCGCGCACAGCGCCCAAAAGCATTTCCGTGTTGCGCCGCTTGGCACGCAGGGCGCCGATCGTGATGAAGTGCGTGCAATCCCCGTTTTTGGCCGTGAGGGCGACATCGCCGAAAAAATGGGGGTTGACCACCGCTGTCTCGACGCCCTTGTAGTGCGGCCTTCTCAAAGAGATCACGCCGTCGGCAGGCAAGTTTTCGTCGCCCATCTTGCGCACGTCGTGCTCCACAAACAGAATTTTTTGGCGGGCGGGATCGTAAGAAAATACCGCGCGCTCCTGAGCGGCGCAGGCGCCCTTTGTTATCTTGCCGGTGGTGGTAACCAACAGCCCCGCCGCCTGCCCCAGCCCGCCGCCTAAAAAATGCCTCAGCACTTTCTTGCGAGAGATATAATGCACGCTGAGGCCGTCGTCCTTCACGCGCGAAAAAAGCCCCTGAGCGCGCAAGCGCGGGGACAACAGCACGCGCACCTTAAAGCCCAGTTCCCTCAAATACCGCGCGTACCCAGGCGTCACTTCCGCGTGCGAATAGGAGCAAGGCTCCCACACGAAAAACGTGTCGGACGTGGCGGCGGGCAGCTTTTCGCCGCCGCGCAAAAAATTCCTCAAACCTTTAAGCATTTGCTTTGAAAAAGAATAGGCCATAGGCAAAGTACAGACCAGCCAAAATTAAAACCGATAGACAAGTACAATAAGATAATGAAAAACATCGGTAGCGCGAGCGCCCAATCCCGCACATCGCTGCCCGCGCATTTGATTGCCTTTAAAATTCAAACCCGCTAGACTGATGCGCTTATTGATGAAAGGTGCCAAACGCTATTTTGCCTACCTGAAAGGCCGCTATCTCATTTTGGCGGCGGCGCTTTTGTGCGGAGTTGTTTACGGAGCCACCAGCGGCGTTGGTATTCCGTTGAGCATCATCAAATTTTTCCCGGAGGCCTTCCGCTCGCCCGATCAGGCCGTCAACTGGAAGGCCGCCAGCATCGCGGCCATCAGCATACCGTTGATTTTTTTGCTGCGCGGGGTTTTCGGGTTTGTCGGAGCCTATCTGATGAGCCTGTGCGCCACCACTGTGCTGCGCAAGCTCAAGCAAGACATTTTTGAAAAGGTGCAGAGCTTCCCGATGGCTTTTTTTGACCGCCATACCACCGGCGACCTTTTCGTGCGCCTCAACGGCGATACCGCCACCGCCCAGGCCATCTTGCTGCGCCTGGCCACGGAGTTCATCAAGGAGCCCCTGCAGATGTTCGGGGCGTTGGGTTTTCTCATTTACCTGACCGTCACGATCGACGCGCCGGAGTTTTTGCTGGTCATCGTGGTCGTGGGGCCGACCATGCTGCTGCCTGTGCAACTGATGCGCAAGCGCCTGAAAAATTACGCGCGCAGGATTCAGGAATCCCTCGGCGGCATTTCCCAGCAGTTTTCGGAAAACCTCGACGCCGTGCACGAGGTGCGCCTGTTCAACCTGCAAGAACGCGAAAACGCGCGCTTCAACGAGCAAAACTCTCTTTACCAACGCATCACGCTCAAGCTCGTGAAATACGAGCAAACGCAGCAGCCCATGATGGAGATCATCTCCGGATTCATGATAGGCCTGCTGCTGTTTTACGTGCATTACAAGGCCTTCACGCTTGAGACCTGCCTGGCCATTTGCGCCGCGCTGTATTTGCTGCTGGACCCCATCAAGCGCATGATGCGCCTGGTCAGCGATTTTTACAAAACCCTGCCGCTGTTCAAACGCATCGACGAGATTCTGGACTACGAATCCCCCGTGCCGGAGCCGGAAAACCCCGTCGAGATCGGGCGGCTCAAGGGGCTTGTGCGTTTTGGCAACGTCAGCTTCGCCTACAACGAGAAGGTGGTTCTGAAAAACACCTCGATCGAGATTCCCGCAGGCACCAGTTGCGCGCTGGTCGGCGAGTCGGGCGCGGGCAAGAGCACCTTTGTGAAGCTGCTGATGCGCTTTTACGACCCCACCCAAGGCGCGGTGAGCATCGACGGCGTTTCGCTCAAGGACATGCGCTCGCGCGATTTGCGCGCCAACCTCGGCTCCGTGCCGCAGTACCCCGTGTTGTTCAACGACACGGTCTTTGAAAACATCGCCCTGGCCAAGGAGGGTGCCACGAAAGAGGAAGTCTTCGAAGCCGCCAAACGCGCCTACGCCCACGACTTTATCCTGGCGCTGGAAAACGGCTACGACACGGTGGTCGGCGAACGCGGCGACCGCCTCTCGGGCGGGCAAAAGCAGCGCATTGCCCTGGCGCGCGTGTTTTTGAAAAACGCCCCCATCCTCATTTTGGACGAGGCCACCAGCGCGCTGGACTCCAATTCCGAGCGCTTCATCCAAAAGGCGCTGGAAGACCTCATGGGCAACCGCACGGCCTTCATCATCGCGCACCGCTTCAGCACGATCGCCCACGTCAAAAAAATCATCGTCTTCAAAGACGGGGAAATCATCGCCTTTGGTTCGCACGGCGAGCTGTTTGAAAACTGCCCGTACTACAAGGACCTGTACTTGAAGCAAACCTTGAAGCACGACCAATAGGGCGTGCGTTAGCCTGCCGTGATCGCCGTTTTCCTCATCAAATGCCTCGGGTTTTTCGCCTATTGCCTGCCGGATTGCATACGGCGCGCGATCTGCGTGGTACTGGGCTGGGGATTTTGGTTCGGCCCGTTTGACCGGCGCAGACGCATCCTGGCCAACCTCAAGCGCTGCTTCCCCGAAAAGCCGCCGCGCTGGCGCTCAAAAATCGGCCGCGAGTCCTGCTGCCGCCTCATCGAGATGGGCATGTTTGTGCTGGTGTCGCCTTTTCTCACGAAAAAACAAATCCGCGCGCGCTTTGTTTTGGACAATGAGCTGCTGGCGCTCATGCAGGATGTCCTGAAAAATCCCAAGCCGCTGGTCATCCTGGGGCCGCACTTCACGCTCATGGAGGGGGCGGCTTTTTTTCCGGCCCTGACGGACGAAAAACTGCCTGAAACCGGCGTGTTGTACCGCCCGCTGGATTACAAGCCGCTGGACAAATGGGTCAAGCAAACCCGCGAGCGTCACGGCGTGAAACTCGTCGACCGCAAGGGGCAGATGATGGACGCGATTCACAACCTGAACAAAGGCGGGGCCTTGACCATCCTTTACGACCAGAACGCGGGTGCCCCCGGCGCGCAGACGCTCTTTTTCGGCCGCGCAGCCTCCACCACGCAAATGCCCGGCATGTTTGTCGAGCGCTTCAAGGCGCGCGTCGGCGTACTGTACGCCCAACGCACGAGATTTTTCCGCGCCACGATCAAAGGCGAGGCGTTTTTAATCGAGCCAACGCGGCAGGCCGTCATGCTCGAAAGCACGCGCTGGCTCGAGCGAAAACTCAGCACGGATGACGACAACATAACGGCCGACTGGCTCTGGGCGCACAACCGCTGGGGCCGCCGCCGCGCGTACGAATGCATGTTCAACGTGCGCCCACCCAACAGCATGCTGGACGTGTTTTTCAAGGCGGACAATATCCAGGACATTCCCGACAAAGACCGCTACTGGATCACCCTGCCCAAGGACAAAAAACGCCTCGAAGCGCTACTGCCGGTGCTGCAACAACACAAGCGCCACCGCCCCGACATCCGCATCACCGCCTTGTGCGAAAGCGACGCGCTGGAGACGGTCAAGGCCGCGAACATCGCCGACGATGTCGTTTCGCGCACGGGAAGGCCGTTGTCTTTCTTCCTGAAAATCCGCAACACCTATCCCGAAGTGCACCTGGTCTTCGAAGAAAGCCTGCGGGCAAACGTCGAGGCGTTTTTGATGGGCGCGTTTTTGCGCGTGGGCTTCAAATCACGCGGGTCTTTTTTGCTGACCGACCGCATCCGCCCGCCCAAAGGCGATTATGCCGCAAGATACCGCGCTTTCGCCAAGGCCTGCCACATGCGCTTTGAGTAAAAAGACGCCGCGCCCAAGCGCAATTCCTACGCCCGTCCCGCCAAAAAATCCGCCAGTTTTTGCGCGGCCTTCCCGCGATGGCTCAACGCGTTTTTCTGCGCGCCATCGAGCTCGGCAAAACTTTTTCCAAACCCCTCGGGAATAAAAACCGGATCGTAGCCGAAACCGCCCTGCCCGCTCAGTTCACGCGCGATACGCCCGCGGCAAACGCCCTCAAAAAAATATTCGTCACCACGCGCGTTCATAAAACACAAGTGGCAGGCAAACTGCGCCCCGCGTTCTTCATCGGATATGTCTTTTAATTCGCGCAAGAGTTTCTGCGTGTTGCCCAAATCCCCGCCGTGTGCGCCCGCGTAACGAGCCGAATACACGCCCGGCGCCCCGCCCAAGGCGTCCACTTGCAACCCGCTGTCATCGGCCAACACCCACGCGTCCAGCGGTGCTTTTTCGAGCAGTGCCGCCGCTTTTATGCGCGCGTTCTCAGCAAACGTTTTTCCGTTCTCTTCCACCTGCGGCATCCCGCCAAGCTCCCCCGCGCCATGCAAATGCGCCGTCACGCCTGCCGCGCGAAAAATTTCCTGAAACTCCTGCAATTTATGGGCGTTGCCCGTAGCCAGATAAATATCCATGAGTTTTTTAATAA
Organism: Verrucomicrobiota bacterium; assembly: GCA_029548565.1. Lineage (GTDB taxonomy): Bacteria > Verrucomicrobiota > Verrucomicrobiia > Opitutales > JAKPNF01 > JAKPNF01. Next base: position 14,325 of record JAKPNF010000068.1, on the reverse strand, counting down.
AAGATCTTTCCTCGCTGCAGTGTATCGCTGCCGAATTTTTCGGTTATCTCATTTTTAAAATGCAACGTATTCAAATTCAATTTCGCCGCGCCGTTCTCGCCGAAGGGTTCGGGGGATGTGTAGCGGAAGAAATAATCGAGCTGTTTTTGTTCAAGCAGCGCCTTGAGCAGCGCGGGGCCGCCTTCGCAGTAAACGCCTGTGATTTCCTGCGCGGCGCAGTGCGCGCGAAAATCCTCGAAAAAGTGATTCTTGTCCAGTCGCCAGCATTGCACGCCGAGCGCGGCGCAGCGTTGTTCGGCGTCTTTGGGCGCCGCCGTGTCGGTGACGATCACGGTGTGCTCTCGAAATCCATCACTCAGCAAACACAGAGAGGGATTTTGAAAAACGCGTAGCTTGCGGTCGAACACAAAGCGCGCGCGCGGACTGTACTCGGGTACCTGATTTAGGCGCACGGTCAACGCGGGGTTGTCGGTAAGCGCGGTGCCGCTGCCGACCGCGATCGCGGGGAAACAGGCGCGCCACTTGTGCACATCGGCATGGGCGAGCGCGCCGGTGACATCCCGCGCTCCGGTCTTGCGCGCGCAAAAGCCGTCCGCGCTCACGGCGATTTTTCCGGCAAGTAGCGGCGTCTGTCTTTGTATCCAATGATTAAATACGCTATTAAGGTCTTCGCATTCCCTCTCCAAAACGCCCGCCACCACATCCACGCCCGCCACGCGCAAAATGGAAAAACCTTTTCCCGCGTGCGCGGGGTTGGGGTCGGTCGCGCCGACGACCAGCTTTGAGATTCCAGCCTTGATGATTTTTTCGGTGCAGGCGCCCGTGCGGCCCTGTGTCGAGCACGGCTCCAGCGTCACGACCATCAGGGCGCCAGGCTTGGGACGGCGTCCCAGATTGATAAGCGCCATCGCCTCGGCGTGCGGTTGCCCCGCCTTTGCGTGAAAGCCCTCGGCCACGACGCGGCCGTCTTCCACGATCAACGCGCCGACCATCGGGTTGGGGTGCGTGCGCCCCCAGCCCTGCCGCGCCAGCTCAAGCGCGCGGCGCATCAAAGGTTCATACGCGGGCGCGTCCATTGAAATTTTATTGGCGCACGAAGGGATTAAACTGCTTCTCTTGCCCTATCGTCGTTTCCGGCCCGTGCCCGGGGTACACGATCACCTCGTCGGGCAGCGTGTAGAGTTTTTCGCGGATGGATTTTTCCACGGTCGTCCAATCGCCGCCGGGCAAATCCGAGCGCCCCACGCTGCCGGCAAACAGCACATCTCCGGTGAAGACGTATTTTTCGTCGGGAAAATAATAGGCCACCGAGCCGGGACAATGCCCCGGCACCGCAAAGACCTCGCAGCGGGTGGAGCAAAATTCGAGCTTCTGCCCGTCTTTGACCGGCACGTCGATCTTCGCGGGCTCGAGCTTTACCTCGGGGAAGGTGAAAATACCCTGCGTGCGTTCGGGATCCTCGACCAATGGGCGCGAATCCTCGTGCGCGTAAATTTCCGCGCCGTGCTTGCGCAATGTGACAAGATCCTGGGTGTGATCCCAATGCCCGTGCGTCAATAACACGCCCTGCAACTCGTGCCCTGTCTTGGCCAAAATCGGCTGCACTTCCTCCCACACGCCTTCGGGGGCGTCGACCAGCCAGGCGGACTTGCCCTGCATGCACACCAGCAAATAAGCATTGGTGCCCAAGGGGCCGACCGAGAGCGTGTAGTTCTTCATCATAATTGTCCAAATGTAGCTTTAGCCCGCCCGCAACGCAAAGGGAATTTGCATTTTTGACGCCGTTTTGGCGCATATTTTTGCCTTTCCGAAGCCTCTCAAACTTGATTAGATGAAAGATTACTGTTTACGCGCTTACACCATGACACAAAAAACGCTCAAATTCGCCGTGTTGCCCGGGGATGGCATCGGCCCGGAAGTGATGGACGTGGCCTTGGCCGTCTTGGACAAGGTTTGCACGCCCGAGGGCATTAAGCTGGAGAGTACCTTCGCCTACGTGGGCGGGGCAGCCATCGACGCCAAGGGGCAGGCGCTCCCGCAAGAAACGCTCGATACCTGCGCGGCCAGCGACGCGATTTTGTTCGGCTCGGTCGGCGGGCCCAAGTGGGAAAATCTCCCGCCCAACGAGCAGCCCGAGCGCGCCGCGCTGCTGCCCCTGCGCAAGGCCTTCAAACTCTTTGCCAACATCCGCCCGGGCCTGCTGTACCCCGAGCTGGTGGACGCCTCGCCCCTGCGCCGCGACCGCATCGAGAACGGCATCGACATCGTGTGCATCCGCGAGCTGACCGGCGGCATTTATTTCGGCCAGCCGAAGTCCACGACCGAACTGCCCGACGGCGACACCGAGGCGCTCGACACCATGGTCTACCGCAAAAGCGAGATCGAGCGCATCTTAAAAGTCGCCTTCGAGACCGCCCGCACCCGCAAGGCGAAAAAGGTCTGCTCGGTGGACAAGGCCAACGTGCTGACCACCTCCGTGCTCTGGCGCAAGACCGCCACCGAATTTGCCAAAAATTACCCCGACATCGAGCTGAGCCACCTCTACGTAGACAACGCCGCGATGCAACTGGTGCGCGACCCCAACCAGTTCGACGTCTTTGTGACGGAAAACATGTTCGGCGACATTTTGTCGGACGAGATGGCCGTGATCTGCGGTTCGCTCGGCATGCTCGCCTCCGCGAGTTTGGGCGTGGGCAAAAACAGTTTTGGCAACGCCTTTGGCCTGTACGAGCCCGCCGGCGGCTCCGCCCCCGACATCGCGGGCAAAAACATCGCCAACCCCTGCGCGCAGGTGTTGAGCGCGGCGATGATGCTGCGCTACAGCTTCGGACTGAACGCGCTGGCTGAAAAAATCGAGCGGGCCGTGCGCGACACCGTGACCAAGGGAAACATCCGCACCGGCGACATCGCCTTCGGCGGCCAGAGCGTTTCGACCGACGTCATGCAGGCCGAGATTTTGAAGCGCCTGTAAAAATTTTCCGCCATGAACTCCGCCGAGATACGCCAATCGTTTCTGGATTTCTTCAAATCCAAGGGGCACACAATCGTCCCGAGCGCCTCGCTCATGCCCGAGTCGCCCAACCTGCTGTTCACCAACGCAGGGATGAACCAGTTTGTGCCCTACTTTCTCGGCGAGCGCCCTGCACCCTACAAACGCGCGGCGGACACCCAAAAATGCATTCGCGCCGGCGGAAAACACAACGACTTGGAAGACGTGGGTTTTGACACCTACCACCACACGTTTTTCGAGATGCTGGGCAACTGGTCGTTTGGCGACTACTTTAAAAAGGACGCGATCAACTGGGCGTGGGAACTGCTCACGGACGTTTGGAAATTTCCCAAAGAACGTCTCTACGCCACCGTCTACCAGCCGGGCGCGGGCGATCCCGCCGCGTTCGATCAGGAGGCTTACGACCTGTGGGCGGACGTTTTTAAAAAAGCCGGGCTTGACCCCAAAGTCCACATCCACACCGGCGGCAAGAAAGACAATTTTTGGATGATGGGCGAGACCGGTCCCTGCGGCCCCTGCTCCGAACTGCACATCGACCTCACCGAAAAAGGCGACACGCGCGGGGCGCTCATCAACAAGGATTCCCCCTACTGCATCGAGATCTGGAACCTCGTGTTCATGCAGTTCAACGCGCAGGCTGACGGGTCTTTCGTTCCGCTAAAAAACAACCACGTGGATACCGGCATGGGCTTTGAGCGCGTGGCGGGCGTCATGGCCACGACCAAAAATTTCACGGACTTTTTGCAGCCGCCGTCCAACTACAATTCCGACCTGTTCACGGACTTGTTCGAGGCCGTCTCCAGCATGAGCGGCCATGTCTACGGCGCCACCCTGCCCGCCAACCGCGACGACATGAGCGGCGAGGAAATGAAGGACTGCATCTTCCGCGTCTTGGCCGACCATATCCGCACGCTGTCCTTCGCCATCGCCGACGGCATTTTGCCCGGCAACGAGGGGCGCAACTACGTGTTGCGCCGCATCCTGCGCCGCGCGGTGATGTGGGGCAAGCGCCTCAATTTGCCCAAGGGCTTTTTCGCGCGGCTGGTCGACCCGCTCGTCAAAAAAATGGCGCCCTTTTTCCCCGAGTTGGAAAAGCGACGCGAGATTATTTTAAAAGTCATCGCCAACGAGGAGGCCGCCTTCGAGCGCACGCTCGAGCGCGGCTTGGCGCTGCTCGACCGCATCACCGCGCAAGAGGACGAGATTTCCGGCGAGCAGGCCTTTGTGTTGTACGACACCTTCGGCTTCCCGCTGGACTTGACCGCGCTGATCGCCCGCGAACGCGGCGTGAAGCTCGACGAAACAGGCTTCGAGGCCGAGATGCAAAAGCAGCGCGCCCGCGCCCGCGCCGCCCAGAAAAAAACGGTCATCACCGTGGCCGACGGCGAGGACGAGGCGGCCGCCACGCAATTCACCGGCTACGACCGCGCGAACCTTTCAAACTTTTCCACCAAGTTGCTCGCCGTCGCCCCCGGCAAAAAGGACGAGGCCTTTTTGGTTTTTGTCCAGACACCCTTTTACGCCGAAATGGGCGGCCAGCTCGGCGACACCGGCACCGCCACTTTCGGGGAAAAGACCGTCAAAATCCTCGACACCCTCAAGGACGAGGCCGGACGCTACCTGCACAAAATCTCCGCCAAGGACGCCGCGGGGATTGAGGGCGGCGCGGATGCCGTGCTCAATGTCGATTTGCCCCGCCGCCTGGGAATCGAGCGCCATCACACCGCCACGCATTTGCTGCACTGGGCGCTGCGCAAAGTTTTGGGCGACCACGTGCGCCAAGCCGGATCGCTCGTGACCGACACGCACCTGCGCTTTGACTTCAACCACTTCGAGCCGCTCACCGACGCGCAGATTTCCGAAGTCGAAACCCTCGTCAACGGGCGCGTTTTGGAGAACCGCCCCGTCAACTGGTCTGTCATGCCCTTTGACCAAAAACCCGCCGACTGCATCGCCTTTTTCGGCGAAAAATACGGCGCGCTGGTGCGCGTGCTGGGCATCGACGGGGTGGGCAGCGAGCTGTGCGGGGGCAACCATGTCGAGATGACGGGCGAGATCGGCAGTTTTAAAATTGTCCAGCAATCCGCCATCGCCGCGGGCACGCGCCGCATCGAGGCTGTGGCGGGCATGAGCGCCTTTGAGCTTTTAAGCGGCCGCTTCGCCCAGGTGCAGCGCATGGCCGACGCGCTTTCCACCAAACCGCAAGACGTCGAGGCGCGCCTAAAAGCGCTTGAGAAAGACCGCGCACAGTTGGAAAAAGACATCCGCGCGCTCCAGCAAAAGGACGCCGCCGCGCAGATCGATTCCCTGCTGCTGGCCTCCTTCAAGGCGAAAGACCTAAGCTGGGTCGTCGCCAAGGCGCAAGTGTCCAACCCGCAAGACCTGCGCGCGCTCTCCTCGCAGATTGAAAAACAAATCGGCGAAGGCGTCGTCATCCTGGCCAGCGTGTTCGCGCCGGACAAAGTCAGCGTGCTGGCGGCCTGTTCCAAGGCCGCGATTGAAAAAGGCTACCAGGCCGGAAAGATCGTCGCGCAACTGTGCGGCGAACTCGGCGGCAAGGGTGGAGGCAAGCCCGACTTCGCGATGGGCGGCGGCAAAGACACGGACAAGCTCGAAAGCGTGTTTAAAAATTTCATTGATTCGTTAAACTCCTAAATGACCGAAGACACTTTAAATTTTCCGCCGCCCGGCGCCGCGCTCACCGGCCACGACAAACACGTGCTGCGCGGCCGCGCGCAGACGGTCAAGCCGTCCGTCACGCTTGGCAAAGACGGCGTCACCGAAACGCTGCTCAAGGAATTCGACCGCGCGCTCACGCTCAACGGCCTGGTAAAAATCCGCTCATCCGAATCGCGCGACGCCCTCAAAGCCCAGTGCCGCGACCTTGCCGAAAAAACAGGCGCCGAATTCCTCGGCACCCTCGGCCGCACCGCAGCCTTCTATCGCGCCAAACCCGCCAAGAGCGAGTTTGACGAATAGGCACAAAAAGCGGCGTTTTCTTTTCAGAAAACGCCGCCTTGTCATATTTCGCCTGCGTCAACCCTTACTACCTTACTGTCGATTATAAGGAGATTGATTCGGCGGCATCAGCGATACACCTAGCTTTGCAGCTTGCGCATATATAGCGTCTGGCGTGCGCCCCAATTTCAAACCTATAACTCGCGTAGGAGTATTTCCCTGAGCCAACGCTTTCAACTGCGCATTGTCAGCAGGGCTCCAAGAGTTTCCATTATTTCGATTATATTTGGCCATAGACATTCACCCCCTCTCTACTTAAGTACAAGTGTAAGCTGTCGAAGCGTACATACGCAAGCAAAAAAAATCAGAACGTTTCCTGCCCTTCGTCCGAGGGAAATGTTTCCTGTATTCGAATGCGCACAACTATCGGATTCACTTCAAAAACATCTGAAAGATCACGTGCTATTTTTTCTCGAACATTCGGATCGCTGGTCAGTCGAGGAATTTTTGTTATTGGAGAAATTCTGGAATACCTACCTATCGCCTCTTTGAAAATTAGTTGCGGCAATAAAAAACCACCTATTGCACAATTTGCCTGATATTCCTGCCATTGGTATTTCCTTCGGCAACCTTCATCAACAACCGCAATACTTTCCTGCCGACAAACTATCTGCTTTTTTTTATTCTTCCTATCTCTTGGCGCTCCCCACAAACCAAGGGAAGAAGGTTGCAAAAAAAGGCTAGCGTGAAGCATGCAATGCCCCGCTTCGTGCGCCAATGTTGCTCGCAATCGCCGTTCTGATGGCACTCTATTATCATCCAATCGCGACGAAATTATGACCGCCTCTATTCGTCCTGTGGGTAAAAACGAAGTACATCCCAGCACACCTTCACCAAGATCGTCGTATCTAATTCCAGTATAATGTTTTTCAATAAACCGATCTATCCTCACCGGTTCAATTTCTTGCGGCAAACAATCGGCTTTTTTGAGTTCTTGAACACACATCAAATCTATTTCTTTTTTAGAGTAATAGATTTGTTTTGCCCAGGGATTGAACGCCACATCCATATTCATCTCTTTGTTTTTTTACCACTTAATCTTTTAATTAAATCCTCTTCTGTCATCTCATTAGTTCTTAAATCTTCTATAGCTTTACGAAAAGCAAAACCTAAGCGTGGATTTTTTTCGGACATCAGTTTAATTTCTGAAATAGGTGGACGCGCGTCCAGTTCTTTTAATGCCTCAATGTTTTCTCCTAAAAATTCAGCTATTTTTTTAAGGGTTTCAGAACTTGGGAAACGGCGCCCTAATTCTATATCCGAAAGGAAGACTGCTGATACATCTATTTTTTTCGCAAGCTCACGTAACGAAAGATCGTTTTTCTCTCTCAATCTGCGAATACCCTCTCCCAATGATTCATTCATAGAATGTAAACTATAGAAGCTTACGCAAGCGTCAATCTCAATTTTAAACAAAACTTGCCTTGAGTATACAAATTATCGTCAATAATACATGCTGTACGCATGCAGACGCTTAATGAAGCACAGTAGAAACCTTTTCTAAAAAAAATTTCCCTGTTATTGCAAATTGATCAAAGTATAAACTGAAAAAGCAGTACTATTTCTTAGCGAAATTTCACCTTGCTCCAAATATCACTTTTTTATTTCATACGAGTCATATTCCTCCTCATTCAGGTCGTTTTTGACAAAATTTTAAAAATTTTGTGTCTTTTTTTGTTAAAAATATTTTATTGGTAAATAGGGACTTACAAAAGTAGTCCTCTTTTTTCTCAAAAAACCCCTTGATTTACCGCGCTGATGTGGTAGGATGAGACCGTTGGCTTATTCATAGTGCCAACATTGGGGTATTAAGTAGAAAATAAATGGCCGCCGTCCTTAGGGGTAGGGACGGCGGCTTCTTTTTTAGGCAGGTGACTTTGGCGCGATGCGTCGTTGCTGCGTCGTAGTGCGAGTGGAGCAGTACAGTCGTACAGCCCCACCCGCCCCACTCCTTGCGCCTAGCCTCGCATCCAAAGTCCCACTGCCTAAAACGCGGGTTCATTATTTTGAATGCTGTTGTGTTCCTTGCGCCTTGTCTTGGACGAAAATCACCGCCCAGACCACGGGTGTTCGTGGTGATGAAAATAAATGTTTGAGATGTGTGTTTTCTTTGTCTGTTGCCTTCTGTTTGCGGGCGTGGCAGCGTTATAAAAAGTTATGGGGCGAATTTTAAAAATTGTTGCGGGGGTTGTGTTGATGGCTTTCATCATTACGGCCATGTTCGCCACGCGCAATTACATGCTCAACACCGCCCCTTCCCTGCGCGCGGAAGCGCCGCAAGAAACGGCGCAGGCTTCCGCAGATCAATCCGATGCTGTTATTCAAACACAAGACGAGCCACCTGTCGAACCCGCGCCTGCGGAAAATTTTGAGCGGGATATTTTAATTTATCTGAAGGAAATGCCGCCCGGACCCGCGCGCGAAAAGGCGGTCGTCGATTTGTTCAAACGTTGGGCGTATCTCGACGAGCGCGCCGCGCTCACGTGGGCGGAGGGCGTGCTGGAAGGTGGCGAGCGGCTGGCGGCGCTGCGCGAGGGGCTTTCCCTGTGGGCGGCGCGCGACGTGCAACAGGCCGCGCAGTGGGCGCAGGGCATGGCGCAGGATCGTTCGCAGGCCTTGGCTGTCGAGGCGCTCATGGACGTCTGGGGCGCTTACGCCCCGCAAGAGGCAGCGGCGTGGCTGAGCGAGCAGCCCGCCAACGCCGGCAGCGACGCGGCCGCGCGCACGCTGGCACGGCGCTGGGCGGACACGGATTTAAACGGCGCGCTTGCCTGGGTGCGAACGCAGATCGACCAAGGACCGCTCACGCCGGGCGGCATCGCCGTCATTCGCGGTGTGGCCGAGCAAAACCCGCAGGCGATGATGACGCTGGCGATCGAGCTGCCGCAATCGGACACGCGCGCGCAGGCACTCGGGGTTGCCTTTGAATTGTGGAGCGAGCACGAACCGGCCAAAGCCGCCCGGTTTTTGCAGTCCAATGAGCAGGCCTATATGCGCGAGCTTTCCGAGACGCTCGCCGAAAAATGGGGCATGAGCGACGCGGCCGCCGCCTCGCAATGGGTGGCGGGGCTGCCGGAAGGTTCCGCACGCGACAACGCCACCCAAGGCCTTGCCCGCGCGCTGATGCCCTATGACATCCGCACGGCGGTCGTCTGGGCGCAGTCGATTTCCGACGAGAGCCAGCGCGTGAACGCAAGCAAGGCGCTCATGCAATACTGGCTTAACGACGATCCGGCCACGGCGGCTGAATTCATTCGCGAGCAAGGCGCGGCTTTTTTGTCCGAGACGCCCCCGCCCGGAGAATCGCCCGAGGAGCCGGACACCGAATAACCTTGAAAAGCGCGGGCGGCTTTGGGTATCATGGAGGGCACTTGTAACACGTCGCCTTTCCCCGCCATGTCCAAAGACAAATTTCTTCCGCACATCGACCAAATCCTGCAGGCCACCCAGCAACTGCCGGACGCCGTCTTGTGGCCGGAGGAACAGTACGTGGCGGTCATCGAAGGCTCGCGCCACAATTACGAGCTTGTCTTTCACCGCATTCCCTACGTCTCGCGCGCGGAGGGCAAGACGCATCGCTGGGCCTACCGCGGCACCATCCGCGTGAACTGAAACAATCGGACGGCATTCACCTTTTCTTATTTCTTAAAATGCAAAACAAGCACATTGAAACGATCGCCGTGCAGGCGGGCTGGGAGCCGAAAAACGGCGAGCCGCGCGTGACGCCCATCGTCCAGAGCACGACCTTCCGCTACACCAGCTCCAAGGAACTGGCCGACTTGTTCGACCTGAAAGTCGCCGGCCACTTCTACACGCGGTTGTCCAACCCCACCGTCGAGGTGGTGGAAAAAAAGATGGCCGCGCTCGAAGGCGGCGTGGGCGCCGTGGCGTACGCTTCCGGCCAGGCGGCGACAACCGCGCTTGTCATGAATTTGTGCCAGGCCGGCGACCACTTCGTCAGCACCGCGACGATCTACGGGGGCACGTTTAACCTTTTCGCGCACACGCTGCGCAAGCTCGGCATCGAGGTGAGTTTCGTCGACCAAAACGCGCCCGAGGACGAGATTGCAAAAGCCATCCGCCCGAACACGAAATTCATTTTCGGCGAGACCTTGTCCAACCCGTCCGTAAAAGTGCTCGACATCGAAAAACTCGCCCGCCTCGCGCGCGCGGCGGACTTGCCGCTTGTCATCGACAACACCTTCCCCACCCCCGTCTTGTGCCGCCCCTTTGACCACGGCGCCAACATCGTCGTGCACTCGCTGACAAAATATTCCGACGGTCACGCCAGCAGCCTGGGCGGCATCATCATCGACAAGGGCGACTACAATTTCGCCAACGGAAAATTCCCCGACCTGAGCCTGCCCGACCCCACCTACCACGGGCTGGTCTACACACGGGATTTCGGTGCCTTGGGCTTCATCGTCAAAGCGCGCGCGCACATCCTGCGCGACACGGGCGCCCAGCTCGCCCCGCTCAACGCGTTTCTCATCAACATGAACTTGGAGACGCTGCCCTTGCGCATGCAGCGCCACAGCGACAACGCCCTCGCGCTCGCTCAGCACCTCGAAAAACACCCGAAAGTCGCCTGGATAAATTATCCCGGCCTTGATTCCTCGCCCGAAAAACCGCTGGCCGAGAAATACCTCAAGGGCTGCTCCGGTGTCTTCACTTTCGGCATCAAAGGCGACGTCAAACAAGCCGCCAAATTCATGGACAGCCTCAAGCTCGCCGCCCAGGTCATCCACGTGGCCGACGCACGCACCGGCGTGCTGCACCCGGCCAGCACCAGCCACCGCCAACTCTCCGACGAGGACAAAAAAACCTCCGGCATCCTCCCCGAACTCATCCGCGTCACCGTCGGCCTCGAACACATCGACGACATCATCGCCGACTTCGACCAGGCATTGGAAAATGTTTAGGGAGAGAAGATGAGATGGATGCGGGGAAACCCTTTTTTGAAAAAAAGGGTTTCCCCGCGCCCCTTCCCTAAAAACTTTTATGACGGATGCTGACGCATCCTGTTTGCTTGTTGGAGCGGATTGGTATTCGTGATCATGAGTCGTTTTTGTATCTTTCATTAAAAACGTCCATGGCAGGCGGGTTTTTTCTTGAGTTTTGGGGTGGAAGGGATGATTGTACCTGCGTAAACATTGCGCATTATGAAAACTTATTTTCTTTTTCTTTTGATGGGCTGTGCCGCTATGGCGACGGCGTGGGGAGCCATGAACAAGGAGACGCCGGGGCCTGAGGGCACGGCGGCACTCAGTTACCAGTACACCCACGATTACACAAAGCAAAACGCGGGGCTTGGGTTTTCCTACCGTTTTGGCTCTCCCAAGGACGGCCTTTGGGTGGATGAATATCATTACCGCGCCAACCGGCCCTCCTGGAGCAACGGCATTAAAAATGAGGCCATTGAACAGCACTTTAAGGACAACATCGCCGAAGCGCGCGCCGCTGCCAAGGCCGGGTATTACAAAAGTGTGGAGGTCTTGCAGCAGGACAGCGTCACCATCGAGGGCGTGGAGCTGCTGCATTGCCGCTTGCGCACCGTGACCAAACAAGGCGACACGCTGCAATCGCATATTTACCTGACCGCGCTGGACGGCGAACTGGCAAAATTCCGTGTCTCCTGGTTCGAGGCCGAAAAGGAACTCGCGCAAAGCAGCGTCAATGCCTTTTTGAAAACGCGCCTCAAGGCGTTGAAAAAATAAACGCCGCGCGGCTCGGCCTTTTTATTTTTTCGGCGCGTCGTCTTCGCCCTCGACGATTTTTGTCGGGGGTTTTTCGTTTTGTTTGGCGCTCACGCCGTAGCGGCGGGAAAGCAGGGGGATTTCCAGGCCGAAGTAGGCTAAGGCGCTTAGGAAGACTACCACGAAAAAGGCTTCGTCCAGGTTGCCGATCAACGGGGAATTATCCGGCAGCAAATCTATGCCCGCCGTGGGGTTCAGGATGTAAATACCCGAAACGATCAGCACGGCCAACGCGACGGCGCTGCCCAGGCAGCCGCGTTTTTTTTCGGGTTGCTCGGTGCTTTGTTTTTTCACGATGACGATTTTTTTGGCCACAATATAAAAAACTAGTTTTGCGCGCCGCCTTCGGGAGAGGGGCCGGGGACGTTGATCAGGAAGGACTGTCCCGCCGGCGCGTCGAGTTTGGCGCTGTCAAATTCGATGAAGACCCGCGCGCTGTCCCACGGCAGGTCGGGGAACCACACGGACAAAAAATGCGCGCGCAGCGACTCGCGCGCCTTTTCCTTGGCGAAGGCTTTTTTCAATTCGCTATTGCCCTCTTCCATCAGGTTTTTTTGCAGGACGTTGATCTGGTAGTCGGCGGCCATTTCCTGCTCGTCGATGAGAAAGCCGTCTTTCACATAGTCGATCTTGCTCAGCTCGAATTTCACCGGCGTGTCGAGTTGCAGGTCGCCAAAAATGCAATAGACGATGGGCACGCCTTGCTGCGTTTGCGAGGCCTCTATGCGCATGCCTTTGGCCAGCTTTATAAAATACTCGAACGACGCCTCGCCCTCGATGACGACCTCGGCGCGGGAGAACCATTTTTCGCGCGTGACGCGCTCGCTGACCGTGTTTTTGTTGGAGGCCAGCACATACTTGTCCAGCGCGTCGGCGGACTTGAATTTTATCGCGTAGGAATAGTTCGTGTCGCCCTTGGCGGAGATCTCCCCCCAGATGCGCCCCGCCACGCTTTTCATGTCGTTGTACGCCCCGCCAATGCCGGATGCTATCGACTGGTTGGCCTGCGAGAGCGCCTTCAACCCCTGCTCGCCGAAGGAGCAGCTCTTTAAAAAAAGGAACAACAGCGCGACGACCAAAATCGCGACGATCGCCACTTTTGCCCACACGCGGTGCTTGGATGCCCCGCCGTCGGCCTCGACGGTGATGACTTGCACGGTGTCGTCCGTCGGCGCGGGTGGCTCGGCGGGTTCGGCGGGCGGTTTGTTTTCGTCGTCCATCGCAGCTAATTGTTCCGCATCGGCGCGGCCAAAGCAAGCGGCTTTTTGGCGCTTACCAGGCGAGCGAGACGGTGACAGGGCCGCTGCGGTTCATAAAGGTGATCAGGCAGGTTTTGCTCGCCTCGTCCCACTGGAACGCGGCGTCCGCGAGCGCCGCGCCGGTCGCGTCGGTGGCGGAAAAATTTACGGGCTTGGCGCCGACGCGCACGCGCATGGCGTTAGGCACGCCTTGCGGGCCGCGCACGGCAAAGGTGTAGGAATTTTCCGAACGCTTTTCATCGTAAGGGCGGGCTGCCCCCGCCAGGACTTGCGGCTGTTTAGGATCGGGGGTGCGCGCGAGGTTGTACAGGTAGGCCTGCGTGTCGGGCATGACTGTTTTTTGCGTGATGACCGGCAGGCGCGGGTCGAACAAATCGATAAAAAGACCCTCCAATTGCAGGGGTTTTTCATCCGCGTTTTCATCCATCACGGCGGCAATCGTGAAAGGCCCGCGCTCCAGATAAAAATTGTTTTTGAAGGCGAAGCTGCCCGCGCCGTTTTTGTGCTCGTAGAGTTTTTTCACACACGCCACAAATTGCGCGTCGCCGCCTTTTTTCATGACAAAATCCTTGGGGTCTTTGCGCAACACGCAGACCCTGCCCTTGCCGACCGCATACTCGCCTTGCGCGGGCGTTTTTTCCAGCCCGAGCAATTCAAAGAGATGCTGCGAGGGCGCGGCGTATTGGCGCCCGTCGCTGTTCCACCATTCGGGAACTTTTTGATAAGGGTCGTTGTCGCGTCCGCAGTAGACGAGCGCGCCGCCGTCTTTCACCCATTGCGCCAAAATCGCGTGCGCCTCGGGCGCGGGCGGCTTCATGTTCGCGTAGGACAGCACGACCACTTGCGCGTCTTGCCAGCTCTTGGGCCACGCGGCGTTTTCCAGATGCATGATCTCCACGGGAATCCCGCGCTTGAGCAGCGGCAGCGCCTGCCCGTAAAAATTCGACAAGGCAGGGTCGCTGTAGCCCGCGTGCTCCGGCAGGCGTTGGAACATGAGGGTGTTGGCCATCATCACGCGCACGCCCTGCGGCCCGCTCGCTCGCGCGTCAACCGCGGGCATTTGGTTGAGCGAGTTGACCATGACTTGCATTTGCGTGGCGTACTGCGGCCAGATGGGTTCCGTCTCGTTGCTGCCGGGTTTTTTGTAGCGCCCCAGGTAGATGCGGTCGGGCCACGGCATGACCTCGTAGTCGGCCACTTCCGGACGGAACAGTTGCGCGCAAAAAGTGCGCTCGTAGTTCTTTTTGTAATCCTCCCAATTGCGCGGGGCGTCTTCCACCGG
>JAKPNF010000067.1 GCA_029548565.1 Verrucomicrobiota bacterium | reverse complement strand
GCCGCTTTTGGTTTGGCCTTTGGCGTCTTTGTAGGATTTTACCGAGAAGGCCAGCCCCCCGATGTGGCGGGCTCTCAGCGCGGTCACTATCTGTTCGGGCGTTTTGCCCGGGTAGGTGAGCAGGCGGAAGGGGTAGGGCGTGCCGTAGCCGTGCTGGAAACCGCCGAGTTGGCAGCCCAGCCCCGTCATCGCGTAGCCCAAGGCCGCCTGCGGCGTGGGGATGGCGGGGGAGGTCGGCACCCATTTGAGGCCGGTTTGCTGCCACAGCAGCGAGCGTGTCCAGCCTTTCATGGGGACGATGTAGAGCTTGCCGCGTTCGCGTACGCTGTCGGGGATGCGCAGCCAGCCGCTCGTGCTCTTGGCGATGCGGGCGATCTCGGCGATGGTCAGACCGTGCACGTAGGGCGCGTAAAAACTGCCGACGTAGCTGCGCCATTTTTCCTCCAGCGGCGGGCCGTCGACTTTCATGCCGCCCAAGGGGTTGGGGCGGTCTAGTACTACTACCGCTTTGCCCTGTTCGAAGCACGCCTCCATCGCGTAGAGCATGCAGCTCACATAGGTATAAGAGCGCGCGCCGATGTCCTGCAAATCGATGACGAGCACATCGATGTCCTTGAGCATCGCGGGGGTGGGCTTGCGCGTGTCTCCATAAAGTGAATACACGGGCAACCCCGTCCGTTTGTCGATGCGGTTCTTGATTTTTACGTTGGCCTTCTCGTCGCCGTAGATGCCGTGCTCGGGGCCGTAGAGGGCGACCAGGCGCACGCGCGGGGCGTGGCGCAAGACCTCAACGGTGCTCTGGCCGAAGCGGTTGACGCCGGCCGGGTGCGTGAGCAGCCCGACGCGCTTGTCGAGGATCGGCGCGAAGCCGTTTTGCGCCAGCACGTCTATGCCGAGCATCACGCGCGGGGTCACCCGCTGCCCGAACAGCGGCAGCGCCGCGCACATCAGGCACGCGGTCGCCGCAGCGGTTTGAAACAGGCGGGTAAAACGCATCGTTTGACAGATTTTTCTAGCGCAGTTCCGCGTTGGTCTCGGCGTCGACAATCTTGAAATTCTCGACGTGGAACAGCGGGTCGGCGCGGAAAAAGAGCTTCACGTTGTAGGCTTGCTCCAAGTCGAGCAGGTGGGCCTCGTCGTCGGTGCGCAGGCGCTCAAGGTTGGTCGGGTGCAAGAGCACGCGCAGCTGCAATTCCCTGCCGGCCATGTCGTCCTTTTGGCGGGTGCGGCGGATGACGGAGATGAGCTTGCGCTGAATTTCCGTGCTCATTGAGCGCGGGCTTTTCACGCGGCCGCGCCCCTGGCAGTACGGGCACAGCGTGTAGGTGCCGCTGGCGTTGCTCTCGTGGTGGCGCTGGCGCGTCATCTGCATGATGCCCAACTGCGAGATCGGCAGCACGTGGCTTTTGGCCTTGTCGCTTTCCATCTCGTTGCGCATGCGGTTGAAGACGGCCTGGCGGTCGCGCGGTTTCTTCATGTCGATGAAGTCCACAATGATCAGCCCGCCGATGTTGCGCAGGCGGATCTGGCGGGCGGCCTCGGAGGCCGCCTCGAGGTTGGCCTGCAGGATAAAATCCTTGCCGTCCTTGTTGCCCTTGTGCGATCCGGTGTTGACGTCCACGGCCGTGAGCGCCTCCGTCTCGTCGATGACGATCTCGCCGCCGCTGGGCAGCGGGACGCGGCGCATGAAGGTCTGCTCGATCTGGCGCTCGATGTTGTAGCGCTCGAAGATGGGGATCGTTTCCTTGAACAGGTGAATCTTGCTCTTGGAACGCGGGGAGATGTCGCCGATTTCCTTGAGCAGGCGCTCGTAGTCGGCCTCGTTGTCGACGAGCACGCGGTCGATCTCCTCGGTCAAAAAGTCGCGGATGGTGCGGCCGATCAGGTCGGGTTCCTGGTACAGCAGCGTGGGCTTTTTGTTGCGCTCGATGAGTTTTTCGACGTCCGCCCACTGTTTGAGCAGGATGTGCAAGTCGCGCACGAACCAGCGGATTTTCTTGCCCTCGCCCGCGGTGCGGATGATGACGCCCATGCCCTGCGGCACGGTGAGCTGGCGCAGGATCTTTTTCAGGCGCTCGCGCTCCTTGTTGTCCTCGATCTTGCGCGAGACGCCGCACTGGCCGGCGTAGGGCATCAGCACGAGGAAGCGGCCGGGGATGGCGATGTTGGTCCTCGTGCGCGGGCCCTTGGAGCCGATCTGCGACTTGGTGACCTGCACCACGATGTCGGTGCCGATCGGGTAAAGGTCGGGGATGTTTTTGCGCGAGGCTTTTTCGCGCATTTTCTTTTGCGCCTCCGTCTGGTTCTCGCGCACGATCTCGATGCTGGAGTCGGCGGCCCCGGGCAGGATGTCCCAGTAATGCAAAAAGGCGTTCTTGGGCTGGCCGACGTCGACGAAGGCGGCCTTCAGGCCAGGCTCCAGGTTTTGAATTTTCCCTTTGAAGATGGCGCCGACCATGCGGTTTTCGTCCGTGCGCTCGACCTCGAATTTTTCCAGAACACCGTCGGTCAGCAGGGCGACGCGCTTTTCCTGCGTCTCGGAGTTGATGATCAGCTCGCGGTAGTGCGGGTCGTCGCCCTTGATGGCCTTCATGATGCGCTGCAGGATGGGGCGCTTTTTCGAGCGCTCCTTCGCGTCGGCGTTGAGCCGGGCGCTGTCAATGGGTTTGGCGTCCTTGCGCGGCGGCTTTTTCAAGTCGTCGTTGGCGTCCGCGTTTTGGGTGTTGTTTTCGAATCGTTGGTTTTTGTCGTTCATTGTGTGATGTGCCCTTTTAGGGCGTGTTTGTTTTTCAAAGGTTCGTTTGTGATGCGCTGTTGGGGGAGCTGTGTGCGTGAAAGGATTTTTTTAATGAGTCGGGTTGAATGTTAAAAATCCTTCCGATAACGATAGACGCTTTGCACCAGTCCCATAAGGACACAACAGATCAGCACGAAGGAACCCCCGTAACTGAGAAAAGGAAGCGGGATGCCCTTGACCGGCATGATGCCGATCGTCATCCCGATGTTCACGAAGACGTGGACCATCAAAATGGTGGCCACGCCCACGCAAATGAGCATGCCGAAGCGCTCGCGCGCCTTGTGCGCGATGCGCAGGGTGTTGCCCACCAGCGCCGACAGGCACCCGATGACAAACAACCCGCCCAGCAGCCCGAACTCCTCCGCCAGCACGGAGAAGATGAAGTCGTTGGGCGCGACGGAGGAGGGCAGGTAGCCGAGCTTGGCCTGCGTGCCCTCGAAAATGCCCTTGCCCAAAATTCCGCCAGAGCCCACGGCGATCAGCGACTGGCGCTGGTTCCAACTCACCCCGATGCCTTGCGGGTCGACGGCTTCCGGCGCCACAAAGGTGATGATGCGCTCGCGCTGGTAATCGCGCAGCGGGAACCAGGAAATCTCCTGATACTGCCCGCGCGCCTGCATGGCGGTGAGGTTTTTTTCCTTGAGGAAAGCGTGGTACCCATGGATGTCCACGGCCACCAACGCGACCAGCGCGGCAAACACGCCGAACACCGTCACGAAAAAACGCTTGGACAAATCGCTGACGTACAACAGCGCGAACACCAGCGGGAAAAAGACGAAGCTCGACCCCAAATCCGGCTGCGAAAAAATCAACAGCACCGGCAGCGCGACCACCCCCGCGATTTTCAATAGGGTTTTCAGCGAGTCGGCCACGTTGCCGACCTTCGAGCGCGTCAGGATGCTGGCGACCATCAGCAGCGTGCAAATCTTGGCCGATTCGCTCGGCTGGAAGGACAGCAGCCCAAAGTCCAGCCAGCGCCGCGCGCCAAAGCGCGTCTCGCCCAGCGGTGTGAACAGCAGCAGCAGCAGGACAATTCCCGCCGCATAAATGAGGTGGGCGTTGGCCAGGTAGTAGCGGTAGTCAATCAGCGACACCCCCACGTAGCACAAGGCCCCCAGAGCGAAATACATCAACTGCATCTTCCACTGCGAGCCGCCGAAATAACTCTGCGCCGAGGCGATGCACAACAGCCCGCACAGCGCCAGCAACCCCATGACAACGGGGTTGACCCAATCCCAACGGCTCTCGCGCCGGGAAATCGCGCGGTCGAATGTGGAGGATAAACTGTGGTATGAAACGGACATGGCGTTTGATCAACGCGTGGTCCGAAAAACCTGGCGTCTTCAAGCGGCCTCGAAGACGATCTGCACCTCTACGGCGGCGTCCTTGGGCAAGCCGCACACGGCCACGGCCGCGCGCGCGTGCTGCCCGGCCTCGCCCATGACGGCGCCGAGCAAATCGGACGCGCCGTTCAAGACGAGGGGACTTTCGGTGAAACCATTGACCGCGTTGACAAACCCCGTGAGGTTCACCACGCGCTTGATCCTGGTTTCGTCGCCGCCGACGGCGTCAATGGCGGCTGACAGCGCGTTGAGCGCGCACAGCATCGCGGCGCGTTTGCCTTCCTGCACGCCGAGCGTTTCGCCAATTTTACCGCGTACGGCCACCTGACCGTTTTCGTTTGGGAGCATTCCCGCCACGAAAATAAGGTTACCCGAGCGCACCCACGGCACATAAGAGCCAAGCGGAGCGGGCGCGGGCGGCAGCGTCAGATTGAGCTGCGCAAGTTTTTCGGAAATCATTGATTGAAACTGAAAAAAGAATACTAAAATTAAGCGGAGAGAAGGCTCTCCTTATAATAATGCTAGCGAATCGGGGGTGTTTTTTCAATAACCGTTTGTTGGAATATTTTCATTCGAAAAATAATAAATAGTTTATTTTATCAAAAATTAGCTATGAGTGAATTTTCGTTTTCTACGTATGGTCATAAATCCATGATATAGCTTGACTTTTATGAATGTTGATTGAATACTTACAACATGAACGATAAAAACAAATCTCAACCCCCACAGAAACCTACGCCACCCCCTCAAAAAGCTCCAGAATGGCGTCCTGCGTTAGATGAAGCTTACGGAAATAGCAAGACAGGAGGCACTAAAAGCACTCCCCGGGCAGAACCTACTGGAGGAGGTGGTCCACGTAAACAAGGTTGATTGTCTTTACATGACAAGTGATGAATATTGAGAGAAGCAGAAAATTCCACTATTTTTATAGTGGTGAATTAAGCAAGGCTACTCTTTATTCGAATTATACCGGTTTAGCGATCCTCTGGCTATTTTATTCGACAAATTCACACGCTGTTTTTTTTGATGAGGTCAAATTGAGTTTGCTGCTATTATGGGCTTTTGTTTTTTTTCTACTATCCATAGTGCTGCATATGCTTGGGAATTTATACTCATGCATCTATTGGCAATGGACGTTTAGATTGCGAGAATGTGCCTTTTATCACGAAAAGGATATCCAGACAATGAAATGGCGGGAAAAACTCCGTTGCTGGAAAACTTCAGTATTTGGTAATTTAGATATAACTAAAATTGATGAAACTAAGATTAAAGCTTTTGAGTCAGCGGAGTTTCATGTAGGAGAAAAGGCACATTTATTTCCATATGCCTGTTTTTACGTAAAAATTATACTGTGCATATTGGGCTATGTGTTTCTTTTGAGTAAAATAATTTTTCAGTAATTAAGAGGGGAATCCTGCGTATTTTTTTCTATAAAAAGCGCCTTACGGCAGGCTCACGTCCATGAAAAACAGCTGCACGGGGTCGCCGGTGGTTTGGATGATTTCAAAGGTGTTTTTTTCGTCCTTCAAAAGGCTGGCGGGCACGTTGTAGGCGCGGTAGTCGGCGGGGGTGCCTTCGGCGACGTGATAGCGCGGGGGGAAGACGGGGGAGATGTCGGCGTTGGGCGGCAGCGCGGTGCCGTTCAGGTGCACGGTGAACTGGGCGTCTTTCATGTCGGCGAGGGCTTGAATGCGCAGTTTGCCGTCTTTTTTCCAGCCGCCCGTGGGCGGGGCCATGTCGAGGATGACGTTTTCGGGCTGGTTGAGCACGAGTTTTTGGCGCAGGGGGCGGTGCTTCAGGCGCGGGGTGTTGTACTCGCGGCCGACCACGTAATATTGCGGCTGCCGGGCGAGCCATTCGGGATTTTTCAAATCCTTGATGGCGTCCCAGGGCGGCTCGGCGTTGCCGCCGGCGATGGCGCCGAGCTTGTCGACGCCCGTGTGCGTGCCGCGGTAGTAGGGGAAGTTGAAGAAACTCACACCCTGTGCGCCGCGGGCGTAGGCCATGTGGGCGATGGTGCGCATTTGGGCGGGCTCGGTGCGCTTCCACTGGCCGGTCTGGGTCTCGGGGTCGGTGATGCCGTTGGCGGTGACGTAGTGAATTTCTGAATACACGGCCTTGTCCTGCGGCAGCTCGGCGCGGATTTCGGGCACCTCCATCTGCATGTCGCAAAAATAGTAGTTGCTCAGGTTAAACATGTCCACGCCCGCCGCGCACAGGGCCTTCAAGTCCACGCCGGACTCGTCGAACTCCTCGCGGTAGCCGGGGATGCGCACGCACAGCCAGGGGCGCTTGCCGTCGCGCATGTTTTCGTCGAGCGCCTTGCGCACGCGCGCGGCGAAATCCGTCATGATCTGCGCGCGCTGTTCTTTGGTGGTGCGGGTGGGGTTAAAGCGCGTGACGTGGCGCATGAAGTCCAGCTCCAGCCCGTCGAGGTCGTAATTTTTTATCAGCTCCTCGATGAGGCGGAATTTATGTTCGGGCACTTTGGGGTTGCCCCAGTCCATCGCGTACTGCATGCGCTGGTCGCCTTTTAGCCCGGGGCCGATGCGCGCGTCGGGGTTGTCGGCGAAAAACTGGAACTCGGCCATCGCTTTCTCGCGGTCTTCCACGCCCATGTTGACAAGCGCGCGCCACACGTGGTGCACGTCGTTCAAACGAATCGAGATAAAGCCCGGCTTTTGGCGTATGGCGCATTGCTGCAAAAAGCTCTGCACCATGTCGCCGCCGTTCAGGACAAAACGGTCGTACGAGGTCATGTTCTGCCCCATTTTTTCCAGAAAGGCGAGGTGCTCCTTGATCGGCACGATCTCGCTTTTCCACCACGGCACCCAGCCCAGCCCGGGCTGCAGCATGCACGCGTCCACGCCGGCATCGGCCACTTCGTCGACGGCCGCCCAGATAAATTTTTCGCGCATGGAGGATTTCTCCGGCTTGAAAGGGCTGGGGCAGCTCAAAATATGCGTCGTGTCGTCGCTGTAAATGACACGGAAAGGCGCGCGATCGGCGCCGTGCAACGCTACGGCGGCGGCGAGAGAGAACAGGAGGGTGGCGAGGGGGAGTCGGTGTCTCATAATAGTAAATTGTTAACAATTCTGGGCTCAAGGCAGGGCGATGTCCATAAAAAAGAGCTGGGCGGGTTCGCCGCTTGTCTGGGTGATCTCAAAGCTGTTGGTGCCGTCTTTGAGCAACCCGGCGGGCAGAATGAAGGCACGGTATTGTTCGGGGCTGCCCTTGGCCACCTCGTAAATTTCCTCATGCAATGGCGAAACATCGGGATGGCCTTGCAGCGCCTTGCCGTTGCAAGAGACCTTGAATTTCGCCGTCTTTAGATCGCCGAGCGCTTGAATACGCAGCTTGCCGACGCGCTTCCAACCGTCTGTGGGCGGGGCCATGTCGAGTTTTATCGTTTCCGTTTGGTTGAGCGCGGGGGTTTTGTGGAAGGGGCGGCCCGTGTGTCGCGGGGTGTTGTAGGTTTTGCCCACCGCATAATATTGCGGCTGCGCGGCGAGAAACGCGGGGTCTTTTAATTCCTTGAAAATCTCGAAAGGTGGCAGTGTCTGCGGGTCTTGCGAATGGCTCGGAGCTATCGACTTGTCAAAGGTACCGCGGTGGTAGGGGAAGTTGAAAAAACTCACGCCCTGCGCGCCGCGTGCGTAGGCCATGTGGGCGATCGTGCGCATCTGGGCGGGCTCGGCGCGCTTTTGCTGCAGGTGCCCATTTTCAAAAGGGCCGTTGGCGTTGACAAAATGAATCTCCGCGTAAAACGCCTTGTCGGGCGCCAGCGCGCGGATTTCGCCGATTTCCATCTGCATGTCGCACAGGTAATAGTTACTCAAGTTAAACATGTCCACACCCGCCGCGCTCAGCGCTTTTATATCGACGCCCGCCTCGTCGAACGAATCGCGGTAGCCTGGAATACGCAGGCATAGCCAGATGTGTTTGCCGCTGTCTTTCGCTTTTTCATCGAGCGTCTTGCGCACGCGCGCGACAAAATCGGTCATGATTTTCACGCGCGCGTCTTTGTCGGTGCGCGTGGGATTGAAGCGGATCGTGTGGCGCATGAAATCCAGTTCCAACCCATCGAGGTCGTAGTTTTTTATGACCTCCTCGACGAGCTTGAATTTGTGCTCGGGCACCTTAGAGTTGCCCCAATCCATCGCGTAGCGCATACGCTGGTCGCCTTTCAACCCGTCGCCGATCCATGCGTCGGGATTGTCGGCGAAAAATTGAAAATTCGAGAGGCTCCTTTCAATTTGCCCCTTGCTGGCGTCTTTGCCCAGCCCGTGGAAAATATAATGCACGTCGCTCATGCGGTAGGAGACAAAGGC
>JAKPNF010000053.1 GCA_029548565.1 Verrucomicrobiota bacterium | reverse complement strand
AAATATACCCCAAAAGATATTTCCGTCCTCAACTTCAGGTTCTTCATGGCGGTGGCGTTTTATGTGCTGCCGTGGGCGGTGGAGACGTTTGGCTGGCAATTTTTAGAGTATCCTGAATTGGAGGGATATTATCTGGATTTTTTAAATGCGCTGTTGTCCGCTGTCTGGACGGTCTTCGCGCTGATTCTGCTGCACAAGTGCTGGGCGGTGCTGCCGCCGGATTGGGCGCGCACGACGCCGGGCAGGGCGGTGGGCTTTTTGTTCATTCCTGTTTTTAACATTTACTGGATGTTTCAAGCGCAAGTGGGGCTGGCCACCGACATGAACCGCGCGCTCGATAAAACCGCCAGCGGCCAAAACGCAAAGATGAGCCGCGCCGTGGCGATAGCTTCGATCGTTTTGCCGTGCCTGTATGTGATAGTTTACAGTGTGTTGCTAGGGATCAATCACGAGCAATTGGATGTCTATGATTACGAATTACGCAGCGGTGCGCCTTATCTGGTGTTCAACACCGCTATTTACATCATTTCGCTCGTGTTCGCCTGGCAGATGTGGCGCGCGGCCAAGGCATTGGTTCTTTATTTTATTGAACAGTCCGATTCGCCGTTGTTGTCTCCCGTTCCCGCGCCCCATGCCGATGATGAACACGAAACCCCATGAGCGGTGCCTGTCCGGCGGCAAAAAGAATTGCCCTCATGCGCGGCTGTGGCGACAATGATCCGCATCTACGCTTCCTCTTATGCGCAACGAATATTCCCACCGCGACATCCGTGTATTAAAATTTCGTTTTGTGGCGACGCTGATCAGCGTCGCGGTCATGATCGTGACGCTGGTTCCGCTTTATATGCAGATGTACAGCCTCGATTTGATGGAGCTTGTGCAGATGCAGGAGGTTGCGGATCCCGAGCAGACTATGGCCTTGCTGCTGCCGTTTTTTGCCGCGCTGGGAATAGCGGGGTTCGCGGGTTTGGCGGCGGGCGTTTTTTACCTCATGTTTTTGTACAAATGCTGGTCGCTGATCCCGCAAGGCTGGGCGCGCACGACGCCGGGCAAGGCTGTCGGCTTTTTGTTCATCCCGTTTTTTAATTTATACTGGATGTTTGTCGCGCAAGTGGGCCTTAGCGTGGATGTCAACCGCGTGCTGGACGTGTGTAAAAAAGAACACCTTAAAACCACCACAGGCGTGGCAATCGGTATGTGCGTGCTTTACCTGCTGGCCTCCTTTATCGGGATGCAGCCCAAATGGGCGCTGCTGATAAATGCGGGACTCATGGCGGTTTGCTATACTTTATTTTTCATCTTCGCGTTTCAGGCATACCGCGCCAGCAAGGCGGTGACGGAATATTTTGTCTCGCAATTCGACGAGCCGCTGTCGCGCGAAACCGCATTTGGACAGGGGAACGCGGGCGTTTAAAACAACTCGTTTTTGCGCCCGCCGAGAATGTTCCAGCCTTTGTCGGTGAGGGTGCGGCCTTGCGCGGTGCGCTGGAGGTAGCCTTCCTGAATTAAAAACGGCTCGTGCACTTCCTCAAGCGTGTGTTCCTCCTCGCCGACGGCCACCGCGATGGTGCCCAAACCGACGGGGCCGCCCTTGTAATTTTCGGCCATTAGGCGCAAGATGCGCTTGTCCATCTCGTCGAGGCCGTGGCGGTCGATTTCCAAGAGCTCAAGCGCGGCGTCGGCGTTGTCTTTTGAGATGACGCCGTCGGAACGTTGTTGGGCGTAGTCGCGCACAAAGTGGGTGAGGTTGTTGGCGATGCGCGGGGTGCCGCGCGCACGCGCGGCGATTTCGCGCGCGCCGTCTTTTTTGATCGCCACGTCGAGCAGCTTACAGGTGCGCAGCACAATGCGCTCGAGTTGCTCGTGGCTGTAATAATCCAGCCGCGTTTGCAGCGTGAAGCGGCTGCGCAAAGGCGCGGTCAGCAAGCCGGTGCGCGTGGTGGCGCCGATCAGGGTGAAGCGCGGCAGACTCAAGCGCACGCTGCGCGCGTTGGGGCCTTGGTCGATGAGAATGTCCAAACGAAAATCCTCCATCGCCGAGTACAGGTATTCCTCCACGGCCTTGGAGATGCGGTGGATCTCGTCGATAAAAAGAATGTCGCCTTCCTCGAGGTTGGTGAGCAGTCCCGCCAGGTCGCTGGGCTTGTCGATCACAGGCCCGCTGGTGATGCGCACGGTGGCGCCCATTTCGTTACCCAACAAAAGCGCGAGAGTGGTTTTGCCCAGGCCGGGCGGGCCGCTCAAAAGAATGTGGTTGAGCGGCTCCTTGCGCTGCTTGGCCGCCCCGACCATCACCTGCAGGCGCTCGACCGTTTTTGCCTGCCCCGTAAAATCCTTGAAACTCGGCGGGCGCAACGAGGCCTCCAACGCCGCGTTGGGGGCGTTGAATTTGTCGTTAAGGGCGCTGGCTCCGGTGTCGGGCATGAAGAAAGTTAAAAGAAAAATTATTCCTCGCCCTGCAGTTCTTTCGGCATGGCCGACGCGTCCAGGCGCTCAATGTCGGCGCCGAGTATTTGGAACTTTTTGTCGAGCGTCTCGTAACCGCGGTCGAGGTGGTAGATGCGCTGCACCCAGGTCTCCCCGGTGTCGGCGGCCAGTCCCGCGAGAATCAGCGCGGCCGAAGCGCGCAGGTCAGACGCCATGACAGGCGCGCCGCTCAGGCGGCGGTCGCCCTTGATGATGGCGCTGGGGCCCTCGATGGCGATGTCGGCGCCCATGCGCTGCAATTCGGGCACGTGCATGAAACGGTTGGGGTAGACGCGCTCGGTGATGATGGACAGGCCGGGCGTTTGCGCCATCAGCGCGCACATTTGGGCCTGCAAGTCGGTCGGGAAGCCCGGGTGCGGCAGCGTGATGATGTCCACGGGGCGCAGGGAGCTGTGCGTGGCGCGGATGCGCAGGGTGTTTTCGCCTTCGATCTGTACGGGCTGGCCGGCTTCCTCGAGCTTGTCGATAAAGGCGGTCAAGTCGCGCGCGCGCGCCCCGTGCACTGTGATGTCGCCCTTTGTCATGATGGCGGCGATCAGGTAGGTGCCCGCCTCGATGCGGTCGGGGATGACGCTGTGGGTCACCCCGTTTAATTTTTTCACGCCCTCGATGACGAGGCGGTGGCTGCCGATGCCCTCGATCTTCGCGCCCATTTTGACGAGCATGTTGCACAAATCCTCGACCTCCGGCTCGCACGCGGCGCTGTCGATGACGGTGACACCCGGGGTGAGCACGGCGGCCATCAGGATATTTTCCGTGCCGGTGACGGTGCTGCCCTGGCGCCCGCCCAAAAAGAGCTCGTCGCCTTGGATGCGCGAGGCGTCCACGTGGATGTAACCGCCTTGTTCACGGACGTCGCAATTGAGCTTTTTAAGGCCCTTTATGTGCAGGTCGATCGGGCGCGGGCCGATGACGCAGCCGCCCGGGTAGGAAATTTCCGCCTTGCGCATGCGCGCGACGATGGGCCCGAGCAGGCAGATGGAAGCGCGCATCTTGCGCACCAGCTCGTAAGGGGCGCGCGTGCCGATTTTTTTGGCGTGGATGCGGTAGCTGTGCGCGCCGGTTTTTTCGACCTCGGCGCCCAAGTAGCGGATGATTTCCGCCATCGAGCGGATGTCGCTCAAATCCGGCACGTTTTCCAAAACGCAGGGCTCGTCCGTCAGCAGCGTGGCGGCGAAAATCGGCAGCGCGGCGTTCTTTGCGCCGCCGACCGTCACTTCGCCTTTGAGCGGCTTGCCGCCTTTGAGTCGGATAACTTCCATAAAATTGCTTCTCGAAAAAATTAACGCGCCGCGGGCAGCTTGTCCAGGTCGACAACCGGCGTGAGCGAGTGGCGGATGAAAATATCGGTGGCCTGCTTGCCGCGCAGGTAGGTGAGCAGCTCCCAGGCGGCCGAGTAGTGGGGGGCGGCGCGCAACACGCCGGCGTCGTAAGTCGGGGCGCGGTAAACGCCGCGGGGCAACTGCCCCAGCACGCTCAGCTCGTTCGCGTTTTTGGCGGTGGACACGTACACCACGCCCACCTGCGCCTGCTGCCCAAGCACCGCGGCGGCCACCGCCTCGGAACTTTTGCACGTGAGCATGCGGCCTTGGAGTTTTTCCAAAAGTCCCGTCATGTTCGAAAAAGCCTCCTGCGTGTACTGGCCGACGACGGTCTGTTCAAAGTCTCCCACGGCGATTTTTTTATCCGACTTCTCGACAAAGTCAATGAAGCTCTCCGTGGCCGGTGCGCCGGCGCCGGTCACGATGATGAGGCGGTTGGTCAGCAAACTCACGCGGCTTTTGCCCACGACGACGTCCTTTTCGATCAGCTCGTCCATCAGCCCCGGGCCGTCGAGGATCGCGAGGTCGGCGGGGATTTTTTTAAGCATCTGGCGCTGCAGCGACAAGGCGTTGCCCGAGATGATTTCCAGGCGCACAAAGGGCTGCGTTTGCTCATAGGCTTTCGCGATGTCGAGCATGGCGGGGCGCAGGCTTTCGGCGACGGCCACGCGCACGGGCGTAGGCTCGATTTTGTGGACGGAGGAACAGCCGCAAAGCGCGAGGGCGGCCAGGGCGCAGGTGGGCAAAAGGCTTTTGAGCATACCATTAATGAAATACGCTTGGTTTATTTTGGGCAAGGCATATATAAAGCCCGGACATCCGCGCCGCGAATGCTTATAGATCCCGCACGTCGAAAAAGCGTTCGGGGTTTTTGGCGTCGGACATGTCGGTTAGACGCGAAAGACAGGGGATGTGGACTTTGTCGCCGAGTTTAGCGGCAGTGATATTTTATGAAATTGGAAAATGTGATGCGGCTGTTTTAGGCACACGTTGAATCTGCGCATCCTTGTTGCGAAAAGGGGGCTTACACGTTATGTTATAATAGAGACGATGGCTGAAAACCATAAATGCGACATGTGTGGCAAACCGGCGACGGTGCACCTCACGCAGATCATTAATAATCAATCCCAAAAGATTGACCTGTGCGAGGCGTGCGCCCAGAAAAAGGGCATGGCGGCGTCCGAGGCGTTCGGGTTGTCGGATCTCGTGGCCAAGACGATGACGCAGATCAGCCAGACGGTCGGCGAGGCGCTCGCGCAAAGCAGTGTCGAGCTGTGCCCGCGCTGCGGCATGACGCCGCTGCAATACAAGGAGGCTGGGCGCTTGGGCTGCCCGGAATGTTACGGGGCGCTCAGCTCTGTCGTGGAGCCGATGCTCCAGCAAACCCAGCACGCCGGCAAGCATCTGGGCAAAGCTCCCGCGCGCGACGAGGCCGCCCAGAAGCGACTGGAACTGCAGGCCGCCTTGAAGGAGGCGGTCGCCGCCGAGCGTTACGAGGACGCCGCGCGTTACCGCGACGAATTGGGCAAACTGGAAGCGGAGCCTTCCGCCGCCAAATAAAAAATCCCTCCGATGAGTGTTTTCGCACAGCTTGCCTCCAGGAAGGACTGCCCGCGCGCCGACACGGCCGGGCCGGTCGTGATCATGACGCGCATCCGCCTAGCGCGCAATTTGCGGGACTGCTTTTTTCCCGACCGCGCCGACGCGCAGATGCGCGCGCACATCCGCGAGCGCTGCGAAAAGGCCCTCGGCAGCTTGCCCGCCTTCAAGGGCGGCCTGGTCTTTGACATCGAGCGGCTCAACGAGTGGGACAAAGACGTGCTCGTGGAAAGCCACCTCATCTCGCGCGAGCTGGCGCAGGCCAAGCCGGGGGCGTCCGTTTTCATTTCCAAGGACTGCAACGCCTGCGTGATGGTCAACGAGGAGGACCACCTGCGCATGCAGTTTTTGCGCGCGGGGCTGCAGTTCAAACAGGCTTACAAAAACGCCGAGCAGCTCGACAAGGCGCTGGAGAAAAAACTCGACTTCGCCTTCAGCGACGAGCTTGGCTACCTGACGGCGTGCCCGACCAATGTTGGCACGGGGCTGCGCGGCTCGGCGCTGATGCACCTGCCCGGGCTGGTGCTCTCCGGCCAGATGGAAAAAGTCGTGCGCGCGGTGAGCTTATTGGGCATGACGGTGCGGGGCTTGAGCGGCGAAGGCTCCGAGGCGCACGGCAGCATGTTCCAGATTTCCAACCAGCAGACCCTCGGCGAAAAGGAAACGCAAATCCTCCAGCACATAGAGGCGGTGCTGGGCACCATCGTCGAGCAGGAGGAAAACGCGCGCTTGCGCCTTATTGAAGATTCGCCGGAAAAGCTTTTCGACAAAATAGGCCGCTGCTACGGAACTTTGCGCCACGCCCACGTACTAACGTCTTCGGAGGCGCTGAACTTTTTGTCGCTGATCCGGCTGGCCGCAGACCTGAACATTTTGCCGCCGGAAAAACGCCCCGCGCTCGACGAGCTGATCGTCCAGGTGCAGCCCGGGCACCTTCGGGGGATCGTCGGCTCGCAATCGATGCCGCCCGCGCAGCGCGACATCGCCCGCGCGGCCTTTTTGCGCGAGCGCATGAAGGCTTTTCCCGAGCCGGACTTCTCGAAGGCCGGCCTTTGAAAAATTTAAAAACAACAATAACAAAAAAACAAAAAAAACAATGGATCCATTGAACAACTTCACCCCGAGGGCGCAGCAGGTGCTCGCGCTCTCGCGCAAGGAGGCCGAGCGGTTCAAACACAACTATGTGGGAACCGAGCACGTGCTCTTGGCGCTGGTCGCGCTGAGGCAGGGCGTGGCGGTCAACGTGCTGCAAAAGCTCGGCATCGAGCTGGACATGCTGCGCGAGCAAACCGTCAAGCAAGTCGGCACCGGCGCCGAGGACGCGCCGATGACCGGCATCACCTACACCCCCCGCGTCAAAAAAGTCCTGCAACTGGCCTCGAAGGAGGCGCAGGCGCTCAACCATTCCTACGTGGGCACGGAGCATCTTTTGCTCGGGCTGCTGCGCGAGGGCGACGGCGTGGCCGCGCGCGTCTTGAAAAGTCTCGACGTCGACATCGAGCGCTGCCGCCAGGAAATTTTGGCGGAACTCGACCCGAATTTCGCCAGCTCCCCCGGCGGCTCGCCGCAGCAAGAGGAAATGGAAGGCGCCGTCGAGGACAAGGCCGGCAGCCGCACCCCCGCACTCAAGGCGTTCGGGCGCGATTTGACGGAACTGGCCAAGGCAGGCGAGCTTGACCCCGTCATCGGGCGCAAGGAGGAAATCCGCCGCGTCATCCAGATTCTTTCGCGCCGCACGAAGAACAACCCCGTGTTGATCGGCGAGGCGGGTGTGGGCAAGACCGCGATCGTCGAAGGGCTCGCGCAGGAAATCGCCGACGGCTCGGTGCCGGAAATTCTCGCGGACAAGCGCGTGATCTCGCTCGACCTCACGCTCATGGTCGCGGGCACAAAATACCGCGGCCAGTTCGAGGAGCGCATCAAGGCCGTGATGGACGAGATCCGCCGCGTCAAAAACGTCATCGTCTTCATCGACGAGCTGCACACCATCGTGGGCGC
>JAKPNF010000083.1 GCA_029548565.1 Verrucomicrobiota bacterium | reverse complement strand
CGCCAGCTCCGTAAAGGGGTGCAGGGGACTAAGTCCCCTGCAGGTGCCAACCGTTGCCGGGTTCGCGGCTGAATAACAAGCCGAATACCCGTTATCTCTCCCCGCCTGCGCCAGCCCTCTCAGGTGCTATTCTCAAACAGCTCCCCACGGTTTTTACGTTTGCCCAGTGCGCGGCGGATGTGCGAGGGTAGTTTTGTATTTTTATTTGCATGAACGAAGTGCTCTTTATATTCGCGGGACTGCTGCTGGCTAAGACCGCCGCCGACTATTATCTGGACTGGCAAAACCGCCGTTATGTCCGCAGCTTGAGCGCGGCGGTGCCCGAGGCGCTGCGCACAATTGTGGACGAGGCAACCTATCAAAAGAGCGTTTCCTACACGCTGGCCGGCAGCCGTTTTGGGTCGGCCAACGCGCTTTATGACGCGGCGGTGCTGGCCGCCGTGGTGCTCACGGGGTTTTTGCCGTGGCTGTTTCATGCGCTCGTTCAATGCACGGGCGCCGCGGGTGTTTGGGGTTATGCCCTTGTGATTTTGGCGCTGCTGGTGATCATGGGGCTTTTTGATTTGCCGTGGGACTGGGCGCACAAGTTCAAGCTCGAGGCGCGTTACGGTTTTAATAAAAGCACGCAGGCGCTTTGGCTGACCGACAAGCTCAAGGGGTTGGCCGTGACCCTCGCGCTGGGCTGGCCGGTGCTGGCGCTGATTTTGTGGATAGCCCAGACGCTACCGCAGTGGTGGCTGTGGGCGTGGCTGGCGCTGACCTGTTTTCAACTGCTGATGATGGTCTTGTACCCGCGCCTGATTTTGCCGCTGTTTAACAAGCTCAGCCCCCTGCCGGAAGGCGAACTCAAAACCGCGCTCATGGACTTGGCCGACCGCACGGGCTTTAAAGCCTCCACGATCCAGGTCATCGACGGCAGCAAGCGCAGTGGGCACTCCAACGCCTTCTTCACGGGTTTTGGAAAAATGCGCCGCATCGTCTTGTACGATACCCTCATCGAGCAGATGACCATCCCCCAGCTCGAAGCCGTGTTGGCGCACGAGATCGGCCACTACCGCAAGGGGCATGTGCCGCGCATGCTCATCGTTTCGTCATTGATAAGCCTGGTCGCCTTCGCGCTGATCGCGTACCTGGCAAAATCACCCTGGTTTTTGGAAGGCTTCGGCTTCAAGGCCGAAGACGGCCTGTACGCCGCGTTGCCGATCTTCGTGCTGTGCGCGGGCGTGGTCACCTTCTGGCTCTCGCCGCTCATGAATATGTGGAGCCGCAAAAACGAGTACGAGGCCGACGCCTTCGCCAAAGACGCCCTCGGCTCGCCCGAGGCTCTCATCGAAGGCCTGCAAAAACTCCACACGGCCAACTTGAGCAACCTGACCCCGCTCCCGCTGTACAGCTTCTTTCACTACAGCCACCCCACGCTCATCGAACGCACCGAGGCGCTGCGCAAATAACGGCGCGCGCGCAAGCGCCTGTTCCCCGAAAATAGGCTTTACCTTTTTTGCAAAATCGGTTGCCCTAAAAGGGATGGCTTTGTCCTTTAACTTTCCCCTTTTGCGGCGCCTGTTTTTGCTGGGCGCGGTTTTGATGCTCGCCTCGGGCGCCTTGAAAGGCGCGGCGATGACCTCCGAGACGATCAATTTGCTGTATGACTATTACAAGGCCGCCGGCTCGCGGTTGCAGATGGAAAAGGTCAATACCCTGAAAGTCAGCGGCAAGGTGATCGCGTTTGTGAAAGACCAGGAGGGCAAGGAGCAGGAGGTCAACCAGGAGTTCGAGCTATGGCTGGCCAAGCCCTTTTTGGTGCGCTTTAACATCCGCAACGAGGGTTCCGAGCTTTCGCGCGGGTGGGACGGTTACTACTCCTGGATCATGATGCCCACGCCCGACGGCGGGCGCGTCGTGCAAGAGGCCCCACGCGAGACGCATGAGGGGCTGCTGTATTTGGCCGGGTTGTTCGACAACTTTTACAGCCTCGAACTCAAGGGCTACGCCTTTTCCAAGGGTAAGGACGAGTCGTTCGATGGTAAGACCTACACCATGCTGCGCTTTACCCAGGACAAGCAGGGGTTGAAAGGCTGCTATTTGCTGGGCAAGGAAATGCTGCCGATCGTCGCGAAAGTGTATCCATTTTTTGGAGACAAAGACCACGAGGGCCTCGCCCAAATGTCCGACTGGCGCGACGTGGAGGGCGTCAAATACCCCTTCCTGGTCTCCTACGAGGAAGACGGCGCCAAGCAGTTCACGCTCAAGGTGGAAAAGGTGCGCCCCAACATCGCCGCCCCCGCCCTTTACTTCGTGATGCCGGAGAAGGAAGTGGACTGGATCGCGCGCGAAAAAGACCGCAAAAAAGCCGAGGGCGCGGCCGCGCAGCGCTAGGTAGTGTTTGAGAATTATGAATTTCGCCTGCACAGTCTGGATTTCGGTCCTTTTTGGGCGTCCTCGCCTCGACGATGTACCCATCGCCTCGGCTCGAAGCCCCCAAAAATGCCTCGAAACCAGCCCGTGCATTCAAAACACCTAATTCTCAAACACTACCTAGAGCGCGCCGCCCGCATATGATGGCGGGTAGTTTGTACGCCTCCCTCGGGTGCCGATTGCTTGGTTTTTACTTGAGCGAAACCAAAATGTTTCTTAGCCTTAACCGTTAAGGCATTATGAAAAACAGGCTCATTGCATTTTTGGCGTCAAGCGTGGCACTGGTCGCTCCCGTGTTGGCGATTCAGATCTCCGACGGCGATTATACCGGCACTTTTTCCTACAGCGAGGCCGTTGAAAACCAGCCTCTTTATTTTGGCTGGAATGGCGGCACTTGGGATCCCCAAGATGTTTATCAGACGTATGCCATAACCCTCTCGCACGTGAACGGCCCCATTTACATGGGTTATAGCGACACGGGCGTGGCGCAGCCGTTGACCGGAACCATTTTGGGCGCCATCCATCTGGCCACGTATGCGGATTCCGAGGTTACCGCCCATTCCTCGCTGTATTTTAACAACGCGGCCACGATTACCGGGGAAGTGCGCGCGTACACCAGTGGAACCGTTTATTTCAACAACAGCGGAAATATCGGCGACTTGGCGCTGAGAATTGACCGCCTCAGCGACACCGAATTCACGGTCATCAACACCGGCACGGCCAAATACCTCGAAGTTCAGGGTTCAGGTGATTTCGGCTACGCGTGCACGGGCAGCGTTACCAACGCCGGTTCCGTGTATGCGCTGGATGTGACCCATCTGGACAATGCCTATATCACGATGAAGAAAGGTTCGTCCGTCGAGGCCTTTATCGGCATTGGCGCTTTGAGCAACGCCACGCTGCACGTGGAAGCCCAGGCGTTTGTCGTGCGCGACGACGGTAGCGGCGACATGGCGGGCTTTTTTGCCTTCGCCGGCAATCCGAACCAACCGGACAACCGGGTTGTCATGGATTTGGAATCGTCCAGCACCTACGCGAGTATCAAGGCGGACTACGTTCACATTCAATGGGAGGGGGATGGCACCTTCGACGGCAATGTGGACCTCATCCTCAACTTCACGGGCGGGGCCGAGCACTTTTTGCTCGGCACGGAAATGGTGCTCTTTGAATCGCTGACTACCCCGATCTCCGGCGGCTTCGCCAACATCAAGGACGGCGACACAGTCACCTACGGTGGGCAGACTTTCACCTGGATTGTCACCGACACAAAGGTCTCCCTGTACGTCGGCAACATTCCCGAACCCGCCTGGGCGGCGAGCCTGCTGGGCGCTTTCATGCTCACTGCGATCCTGCGCCGCAAAAAATAAAGAGGCGGGCAGTGTTTGCGGCGAGAAGGGAACCGGTCGGCGTTAATTTGAAAACACACAGCGGCATATCCTTCACTGGCGCGCTGATTTTCGCGTGCGCGTTGTGCCTTTTATGCGCGCAAGGCGCCCAGCTGCGCGTGGCCACTTGGAATGTGCGCAACTACAATACCTGTGATCGCGTGGTGGGTGGTGTTTTCCGCAGGGATTACCCCAAGCCGGAAACGGAAAAGGCCGCCCTGCGCGCGGTGTTGCACGAGATTAATGCCGACATCATTGTCTTTCAGGAAATGGGCGGGCCGCTTTTTCTGGAAGAACTGCGCCGCGACTTGAAGCGCGATGGGCTGAATTACCCTCACGCCAACAGCGTGCAAGGCGCCGACCCCGCGCGCATGCTGGCCATACTCAGCCGCGTGCCCATTGTAGAATTTAAAGCGCACGCGCCCCTGCGCGCCGAGTCCGGAAAAACAGTTGCCCGCGGCTTGCTGGAGGCCGTCTTTGAAACGCAGGGTACCCGCTGGCACCTGTTCGCGTTGCATCTGAAAAGCCGCGTCAACGCCCAAAAAGGCGACCCCAAGGCACAGTACCAGCGCCACGGCGAGGCGCTCGCGCTAAACAAAATCGTGCAGGCTTGCCCCGCCGATTACGTCGTGGCCGGAGATTTTAACGACAATGCTCGCAGTACAACCCTGCGCGTGTTCATCGGCGATGACAAACAACCCGGCCACTGCCGCCCGCTCGATGCCCGCGACAATCGCGGGGAAATCTGGACGCACTTTTTCGCCGGCGGCGAACGCTACGAGCGCTTCGACTTTCTGCTGTGCTCACCCGCCATGCACACCCGCGCCCGCAGTCAAGCCCACATAGCAGACAGTCCGCTGGTGCTGAAGGCCAGCGACCACCGCCCGGTATGGGCAGATTTTTTGTTTTAAAGTATATGCGGGGAAAACTTTTGGTGTCGGCTGAACGCCGACATGCTTCGCATCGGGTGCTAAAGCACCCGCCCGTTGCGCTCGCTATAAATGGGCTCGCTTCATTGAAAAAAAGTCTTCCCCGCGCCCCTTTCAAAAAACTTCTATGACGGATGCTGCGCATCCTGTGCACGAGAGGGATGCATGGATACATGGCATCCAGCCAAAACATTTCAAAAGTTTTTAGGGAAAGGGGGCGCGGGGGAAAACCCTTTTTTTCAAAAAAGGGTTTTCCCCCGCATCTTCATTATAACCCCTCCTCCCTTAAAAATAGCTTGTGCGCGAATGCTTTGCGCCGTCATTATTTAGGACATTCAAACTTATGCTTAGTTGTCAGAACCTTAGCGTCGAAGTTTCGTCGCCCAGCTCCCAAAGGATTTTAAACGAAGTGAACGTGTCGTTCGCGGCGGGCAAGCTGCATGCGATTGTGGGGCCTAGTGGGTGTGGCAAGACAACGCTGGTCAAGGCGATGCTTGGGCTTATGCCGCACAAGGGGCGGGTTTTTTTGGGTTGCGAACAGGTGCGCGGTGCGGACGATTTGACGGGGCGGGTGGGGTTTGCGCCGCAATTTAGCATCGCCTCGCCCAAGCTGACGGTGCGCGAGTGTTTGCATTACACCTATTGCCTGGCCGTCAGCGACAAGACGCTGGAGCGCGGGCGCATCGACGAGGTGCTGGAGCTGATCGGGCTGGCCGAGCACGCCGACAAACTCGTGCAATCGCTTTCCGGCGGGCAGTTGCGCCGTTTGGGACTGGGGCAGGAACTGATGCTCGACCCGCCGGTGCTGGTGTGTGATGAAGTGACCAGCGGGCTGGATCCTTCTTCCGAGGACGTCATTTTAAAACTGCTGCGGCAAGTTTGCGACAAGACGGGCAAGACGGTTATCTGCATCATTCACAATTTGGGCAAGCTGCCGCTGTTTGACTCGGTCACGTTTGTGTACGGCGGGCACGTGCTCTTTCAGGGCGCGCCGGATGAGCTGTGCGCGCACTTTGGCGTGAACAGCGCGTTTGACTTGTATGGGGCGTGCGAGCAAAAGCCGCTTGAGCATTGGTTGGAAAAGCGCCCCGCCATGAGCGAGGCGCCGCAGGACTGCCCGCAAATTCCACCCGCGAAAATTCCCGCTTTTTTCGAGCAGCTCACGACGTTGCTTCAGCGGCGCATCAAGCTGTTTTTCCGCGACACCGGCACTTTGATTTTGACGCTGCTGATGGCGGTGGGGTTCCCGCTGGTTGTGATTTTGTTCGCGTGGGACGGCCTGCCGCAGATCCAGCAGATCGCCTTGAGCGACAACAATTCCGCGCGCATGGAAATGATGCAGCAAACGGTGCGCTACGCGCAGGAGGCCGCTTCGCTCAGTTTGCTTGTCACGGGGTTGATTCTTTTTCAGATCGTGCTGCTGGGGCTGATGGCCTCCAACAACGGCAGCCGCGAGATCGCCGCCGAGCGAGCGCTGTACGAAAAGGAGCGGCTCATCGGTGTGCGGCCGAGCGTGTATGCTTTTTCCAAATTCGCCTTTGTGGGCCTTTTGTCGCTGGGGCAGGCGTTGTTGATGACGTTGATTGTTAAATATGTGTGTCAATTCCCCGGCTCGGTGCTGTGGCAGTTTTTGCTGATGTGGCTGAGTACCTTTTCCATGTCGCTGGTGTGCCTGGGGTTTTCGGCGGTCAGCGCCTCGAGCGAACGCTCCTCGCTGCTGTCGATCTATCTGGTCGGCTTTCAATTGCCGCTGTGCGGGGTGATCCTGGCGCTGCCCAAAGCCCTCGAATGGGTCTTTCGCCCCTTCATCAATGCGTACTGGACATGGGGCGGCACTTTTGCCACCATGAAGGAAACCACTTTATACGACGCGTTCAGATTTTCAGACAACAGCTGGATCCCGTCACCCGCCCTGGCGCTGGGCGTGCTGGTGCTGCAGGGAATTATCGGGGCGGTATGGACAGCCAAAGGGCTCTCCCGCCGCCGGTGGAACTAAATCAGTTTAATTCTTCACATGCCAAATAAAATCAACCCCGTATGGTATGCCGTGGCGATTCCGCTCATAGGCATTTTGATCGCCGTGATCCTCGTGCTGGTGCGCAAGGGCTCGGCGGATTCGCTGGACCGTTTTTCCGTCGAGCAATACCGCGAGGCGGCCACCAACTTCCAAGGCAACTCCTACACGATCGAGGGGCAGATAGACGCGCAATTGGCCTGGGATCCCGAGATTGGCCGCCTGCTGTCCGTGCGCTTGAACGACGGGCGGCTCGGGGTGCTCGCGCCGAAGAACCTTCAGGAAAACCTCAGCGTCGGGCAACGTTACCGCATGTCGGTGCAGGTTGACAAAGATGGGCTGATCACGCTGAAATCGCTGCAAAAACTCTGATCCAGACACAACCGGAAACGCCATTATGAAAACAAAACTTTCCCTCATTTTTTCGGCGGTGGCACTGCTTGTTTGCTGGGCGCACGTGCACGCGGCCGACTCCAAGGAATACCAAAGCAGCGCCGGCGTCATCGCCGATGCCGCCGGTGTGCGCAATCCCGACGACGGCACCAAGACCGGCACGGACAATTCCGTCCCGGCCATCATGGAGCGCTTTGTGATGGGCCCGGCTTTCTCGCCGGACTTTGAGGAAGGCGCCTTCGCCTGGAAGGGCAAGCGCTTCAACGTGGGCACCTCCCGCGCCGCGCGCGCGCGCTTCGAGCGTTACCTCAGCGCCCCGCTGGAGGAGTACGAGGCCGAGCGCACCTACCGCGAGATCCTCGGCCAGATCACGGATTTATTGCAGGTCAACAACACTGAAAAGGGCGTGGACAAAACCTACCAGGCTTGGACGCTGTTGTACGACGCGGCGAAGTTTCCTTCCGACGCCGAGGGCTCGCTGCTGGTGGCCAACCAGATATTCAACGCCTGGAGTGTGCGCGCCGAATACAGCACTTCCTTCATCGAAAAAGCCGAGCTGGAACGCAACCGCCGCCATCAGGAACGCGGCGTGGCCTATTGGGATTACCAGAAAAAGAACGAGCAGGACGACGCCTATAAATACAGCCTCAAACGCGAAATCATCAAGCGCGAGCAAAATAGAAGGCAGCAGCAAACCGATCAGGGGGGGCAGCAAAGTTCAAAAAGCTCCGAAAAAAGTTCAGAAAAAAGCTCCGGCAATAAGTCCAACAGCACTTTTTCCGCGGGTATTGGCGACGCGCACGTGGATTTTGGCGGGGAAGGCAATTCCGCCGGCGCGAGCCCCGCGCTGGCGCCCACCACGCCGATCCAGGCTATCACCGATTACAACAGCATCACCGCGGCGGAACTGGCCAGAACCAACGCGGAAATCCTTGCGCTGGAAACCGAGCAATATGCCGCCAACATGCGCTCCAAGCTGCAGTTCCAGACACAGATCCTCAGTTTTCTGATGCAGCGGCGCTTTCAGCACGCGTTGATCGCCATCGAGTTTTACCAAAATATTTTCAAGGGTTCGCATCAGGGGCTGGACGTGGGCAAGACGCAGCTCTCGCAGTTTTTCCAGACGGCGGACATCACCCCGAGCATGCGCTCGCTGGAGGCCATCGCGCGCGAGGCGCAGGTGGACGTGCGCACGGGCATGCGCTCGGTGGAGGCGTCTTACGAGGCCGGCGACAAATGGTCGGCGCTCGAGCGCTTGCAAGAGACCTTTATTTTAGGCGAGCACCATGCCGACGTGAACGCCTTCTCCACGGAAAAGCGCCGCGAGCTGCTGAAAATCTACCGCGCCGCGCGCGACTTGCAAAAGGTGGCCGAAACTCGCGACTACGCCAGCGCGGACGCGATTTTGGACACGCTACAGGAGGCTGCGCCTGACTTTCCAGGGGCGCCCGTGCGCTCGGCTGTCAAGACTGCCATGCAGGCCAGCAACATTGCGCTGTACTCGGCCAAGCAGGCCATGCTCACCGGCGACGCCAAGCGCGCGCAGGTGGAAATGCAGCAGGCCGTCCAGCTCTGGCCGCTGAACCCCAATATCAGGGACTTTTCCAAACTGGCCGCCGACAGCGCCGACGAAAGCACCCAGCTCGCGCCGATGTTCGACCAGTTGCTCGCGCAGAAAAATTACCGCCAGATTTACGCCCGCTCGGTGGAATACGGCATGGCGCTTTCGCGCGATGAACGCCGCGCCGAGCAGCTAAAGGCGATCGCCGGCCGCCTGTCAAAAATCGACGTGGCGATCGCTTACGCGCAGGAGGCGATGGCCCAGCGTAACCCCTACGCCGCTTGGGAGACCTTGCTCAACGCCCGTTCGCTCGAGGAAAACGACCCCGACCTTTCCCGCACGATCGGCCAAATCGCCCCGCAGGTGGGGCCCTTCGCGCGCATGCTTTCGATGGGCGAAGACGCCTTGGCCAACGGCAACTACGCCAGCGCGCTGGCTTACTTTTTGGCGGGACAGGATATGTACCCGGCCTCGCAGGTATGCCGCATCGGTGTGGAAAAAGCCGGCACCGCGATCATGCGCCAGCAGGCGGGCCTCACGGTTGGCGCGCAAACCAAGCGCCTGTTTGCCCCGCCCGCGGACAACCTCAATGCCGCCCTTTGATTTAATTCACAAAAAAACACCGAATCCACACGTGATAAACGCGACCGCCGGAATATCCGGCGGTTTTTCCTTTTGATAAAGCATTAGATGAAAGTCAGCCGCTTCCGCCCAGTCATCCTCGATTCACTCAAGGGCTACAATTCCCGGACTTTCCGCGCCGACCTCTCGGCGGGGCTAACGGTGGGGATTGTGGCGCTGCCCTTGGCCATCGGTTTTGCGATCGCCAGCGGCGTGTCCCCCAGCGAGGGGTTGATCACCGCCGTGATCGCGGGCTTTCTGATCTCCGCGCTGGGCGGCTCGCGCTTTCAGATCGGCGGCCCCACGGGCGCCTTTGTGCCGATCGTGGCGGGGATCGTGCTGGTCCATGGGCTGGGCGGGTTCATGCTGTGCACGTTTTTGGCGGGCGTGATTTTGTTTTTGATGGGACTGACGGGACTGGGCCGCATGATCAAGTACATCCCCTATCCCGTGACGATGGGTTTTACCAGCGGCATCGCCGTCATCATTTTTTTGGGGCAGGTGCCCAATTTTCTGGGGCTGGACATGCCGGAGAAAACATCGCCCGAGTTCTTCCAAAAAATGACGGCCATCTGGCAACAGTTGCCGACGGCCAACTGGGTCAGCATCCTGATCGCGCTGGGCTGCTTTGCCTTGATCTTGCGCTGGCCGCCGCGCTTTCAACGCGTGGTGCCGGCCTCCATCGTCTCGCTCGTGCTGGCCACCGTGCTGGTGTGGGCGCTGGGGCTTGACGTGCAGACCATCCAGACGGCCTTTGGCGAGATCCCGCGCGGCTTGCCCTCGCTGCGCCTGCCGGACATCGAGTGGGCCGCCGTGCCGCGCCTGATAGGCCCGGCCTTCGCGATCGCGTTGCTGTGCGCGATCGAGTCGCTGCTGTCCGCGGTCGTGGCCGATGGGCTCACCAACGACCGCCACGACTCCAACCAGGAGCTGATGGGGCAGGGCATCGCCAACATGATCACGCCGCTGTTTGGCGGCATCCCCGCCACGGGTGCCATCGCCCGTACCGCCACCAATATCCGCAGCGGCGCGCAAAGCCCCGTCTCCGGCATCGTGCACGCGCTTGTGCTGCTGGTGATCATGGTGGCGGCCGCGCCGTTGGTGCAGTGGATTCCCTTGGCCGCGCTGGCGGCCGTCCTGATGGTCACGGCATTGCGCATGGGCGAGTGGAACGAGTTTCGCCGCCTCAAAAAAGTGCCGCTGTACGACGCGATTGTGTTTTTGAGCGTCTTCTTGCTCACCGTGATCGTCGATTTGACGGTGGCGGTGGAAGTGGGCGTTGTGCTGGCCGCGCTGCTGTTCATCAAGCGCATGACCGAGACGTCCAAAATCGCGGCGCTGGACGAGGCGCACCCCTCCAACGGCGGCCGTCCCGTGTGGGCCGACGACAGCTGGCCCGAAGGCGTCTTTTTGTTCCGCATTCAGGGAGCCTTTTTCTTCGGCACCGCCGATAAACTCGAAACCTCTTTCCGGCGCACCGGCGAAGGCCTGCGCGCGATGGTGCTGTGCCTGGACGAGGTGATCACGATAGATGCCACCGGCCTGAACGCCCTCGAGTCGCTCTACGAGCGCCTGCGCAGCCGCGGCCGCCACCTGATCCTGTGCCGCGTGCCCAGACGCGTGCGCGCGGTCATGGACAAAAGCGGCTTCAGCGAACGCCTCGGCGAAGACCCCTGGCCACCACTATAGAAGAAGGCCTCGAGCTAGCACGCAACTGCATCTACGGCGCGCAGCAAAAACAGTAGATGGCAGAGCCGAAAATCCATACCGATTCCTAAAGACAGCGACTAAACAACACGCACGTCCACACGACGGCGAGGTTGACGAAGGACAACAGCACGGCGGCGCTGCCGAGATCTTTGGCGTTTTTGGCGAGGGGGTGTTTTTCTTTTGTGATTAGGTCGACGACGGCTTCTATTGCCGAGTTGAGTATTTCGACGACAAGCACGATGAGGACGCTGGATAGTAGCAGTGCGCGTTGTCCCCAGCCGATGTCCATTAGAAAGGCCAGTGCGATGAGGACGACGGAAAGCAGCAGTTCCTGGCGGAAGGCGGCCTCATTTTTGAAGGCGGTTTTTAGGCCGGCCAGAGAATAGAAAAACGCGCGCCAAATCCGCGCCAGAGCGAGGCGTTCCATGAGGGGTTGCTTTTGCGGGGAGTTTGGCATCTTAGCGGTAGGTTTCGGGGACTTTTTTGAGGAGCTCTTTCAGGTGCCCCGCGTGCGCCTTGTCGCACACAAGCGTGGCGTCGGGGGTGTGCACGACTATCAGGTTTTTAACCCCGCACAGCGCGATCAGGTGCTTTTTGTTGCCGCTGTACACGATGTTGTTTTTGGACGCCTCCAGCACGGCTTGCGCGCACAGGGTGTTGCCGTTTTCATCCTTGGCGTGGTGGCGGGCGGTGCTCGTCCACTCGCCGACGTCGTCCCAGTCGAACGTGGCGGGAACCATCGCGATGTTGTCCGCCTTTTCCATGACGGCGTAATCGACGGAAATGCGGTCGAGCTTCGGAAAGACTTTTTGCAGCTCGGCCTCGAAATTTTTTGCCTGGGCCAGGCGTGAAAACGGCTTGGACAGGGCGGGGCAGTGCTTTTTAAAAGCGGCCTTGAGTGTGGGCACCGACCACGCGAAAACTCCGCCGTTCCAATAATAGCCGCCTTGCTTGAGGTATTTTTTGGCGGTGCTTAAGTCGGGCTTTTCGACGAAGCGCTCGACGTTTAGGACGCCGTTTAAACCCTTTGTTGGCTTGCCTGTTTTCAAATACCCGTAGTTGGTGGCCGGGCGCGTGGGCTTCATGCCGACGGTGACGATCAGGTCGTTTTTGGAGGCTGCTTCGAGCGCGATTTTCAGCGTCTTGCGGTAGGCGGCGGCATCTTTGATGTAAGCGTCTGAGGGCAGCACGACGAAGGTGGCGTTTGGGTCGCGCTTTTCGATTAGCAGCCCGGCTAGCGCGGCGGCGGCGGCGGTGTCGCGGCGCATGGGCTCGGCGAAAAAGTTCTTTTTGGGCAACTGCGGACACAGCTCGCGCAGGCGTTTGATCTGGTATTTTTGCGTGAGGATGAGGACGCGCTCGGGCGGAATAAGGCCCTTGAGGCGTTCAACCGTCTGCGTGATCATCGCACCGCGCCCGACAATTGGAAGCATGTGCTTGGGGGTGGCGTGGCGGCTCATCGGCCAGAAGCGCTCGCCGCTGCCGCCTGCCATAATGACCGCGTAAAATTGGGATCTGGGCATGCTCAAAACTCTAGCGCGTGCGCGGCGGGCTGTCCAAGGCTTTTTTGAAGTGCCTTTTCTTATAAAACAACCCATACTTGGTTTCTTAAAAACTTTTATATTTTATGTTGGATATTCGTCTCATTCGTGAAGATTTTGACCGCGTGAAGGCCGCCGTCGCCCGCAAGAAGTTCGACGTCGATTTCGACGCGCTGAAGGCTGCCGATGAGCAACGCCGCGCCTGCCTGACGCAGGCCGAGAACGCTCGCGCCGCGCAAAAACAGGCCAATGCCGAGATGGCGAAGCTGCCCAAGGGTTCGCCCGAGTTTCAGGCAAAGCTCGCCGAAATGCGCACGATTGCGGGGCAGGTGAAGGAATTGGAGGCGCAGGCCAAGGATGCGGAAGACAGCTTTTCCGCGCTCTTGATGAGCGTGCCCAACCTGCCCGACCCCTCCGTGCCCGACGGACGCAACGACGCGGACAACAAAAGTATTTTTACTTGGGGCTCTTCCGACGAAAAAGACTACCCCGACGCGCTGGCGCATTTCGACATCCCGTGGTTTTCAAAGTTGCTGGACTTCGAGCGCGGCGTGAAGGTGACGGGGGCGGGCTTTCCGTTTTACGTGGGTGACATGGCACGCCTCGTGCGCGCGTTGTTGAGTTTCTTTTTGGAGGAGGCGCGCAAAAACGGCTACGAGGAAGTGATGCCGCCGATCCTTGTCAACGCCGCCAGCGCCACAGCCACGGGGCAGTTGCCTGACAAAGAGGGGATGATGTATTTCGCGCAAGAAGACGGGATGTACATGGTGCCGACGGCCGAGGTGCCCGTCACCAATTTTTTCCGCGACGAGATTTTGGACGAGGAGGAGCTGCCGGTGAAACGCTGCGCGTACACGCCGTGCTTCCGTCGTGAGGCGGGCAGTTGGGGCGCGC
This sequence comes from Verrucomicrobiota bacterium, assembly GCA_029548565.1. Lineage (GTDB taxonomy): Bacteria > Verrucomicrobiota > Verrucomicrobiia > Opitutales > JAKPNF01 > JAKPNF01. The sequence continues at coordinate 32,440 of JAKPNF010000083.1, read as the reverse complement.
ACGTGCGCGGACTGAACCGCCTGCACCAGTTCGACAAGGTCGAGATCGTCAAGTGGGTGCATCCCGACAGAAGTTTTGACGAACTGGAAAGCCTGCGCGCCGACGCCGAGGGACTGCTGCAAAAGCTCGGCCTGCCGTACCGTGTGCTGCTGATTTGCGCGGGCGACATCGGCTTCCCGCATGCCAAGCAGTACGATCTGGAAGTGTTCGCCGCCGGTCAAAAGCGCTGGTTGGAGGTTTCCAGTTGCTCTAATTTCACAGACTTCCAAGCCCGCCGCGCCAATATCCGTTACCGTGCCAACGGCGGCAAACCGCAGTTCGTGCACACGCTCAACGGCTCGGCGCTGGCCATCCCGCGCGTGCTGGCCGCGCTGCTGGAAAACAATTTGCAAAGCGACGGCACCGTAAAAATTCCCGAATGCCTAAAGCCCTGGATGGGGCAGGATTTTATCGGCGCGCGCGCCTGACCAATGCCACGCAAGCACGGCAGCGATTTTAAAGCCGCCGCCGAAAGTCTCGCGGCGTCGCTGCCGCTGTCTGAAAACAACGCCGCGCTTGCCTGCGTGGACAAACAAAAAGGGATCATGGGCGTGGCCTGCTCGGGTGGAGTGGACTCGGTGGCGCTGGCGCTTTTTTTATATGCGCGGCGAAAGGGAAAGATCGCGCTGCTGCACTACAACCACGGCCTGCGCAAGGGCGCCGCGAACAAAGATGCGGCGTTTGTCGGGCAGCTCGCTAAAAAACTCGGTGTTGCCTTTTACTGCCAAAAGGCGCCCGCGCTAAAAAAACACGACGAGGCGCTTTTGCGAAAACTGCGTTTTTCTTTTTTTGAAAAAACCTGCCGCACGCACAATATAAAAATGCTGGCCTTTGGGCATCACGCGCTCGATGTGGTGGAAACCATGCTCCTGCGCCTCATTCGCGGCAGCGCACATATCGCGGCACCGAAGGCCGTGCAGCCCTGGCGCGGGCTTTTTTTACTGCGCCCGCTTTTGGAGATGAAAAAAGAGGCGCTGCAAGCCGCTCTCAAACAGACGGGCGTGCCGTGGCGCGAGGATGCTTCCAATTTAAAGACTGACTATCTGCGCAACCGCCTGCGGTTGGGATTGCTCGATGAATTGAAAAAGGCGCTCGCCCCGCGCGCGCTAGAGGATGGCTTTTTGCGTTCCCACCGTTTTTTGAGCGAGGACGATGCCGCGCTGGGCGAATGGCTCGATCGTTTGTTGGGGAAACGATTTGAAAAGAAGAAAAGCCTGGCCTTCGGCAAATTAAAAGATTTTCCGTCTGCGCTCACGCGTCGCGCGCTACGCGCGTGGCTCGACGCGCATGAACTGGGCGGCATCTTTGACGCGGGCGGTTTTGACGCGTTGCTGGACATTTTAAACGAAGGCAAGCAAGCCCGTGTCAGCGCCGGGGCAAACGGTTTTTTGTCCAGCGATGGAAAAAATCTTTTCCTAAAAAAAGCGCCGCCCGCGAAAAAACTGCGGGGTGAAAAAATTTTAAAAGGCACCATAAAACTTTCCACAGGCGCATGCATGAGCGCGGAAAAAATCGCGCTTTCTGCCGCGCTTAAAAGGAAGATTTTTTCGGGGAAAATCCCACCTGTGAATGAAGTTTTTCTCGATCCGAAGGCGGCAACGCATCTGGTTGTGCGCGCGTGGAAAGCGGGTGACCGTTACCGCCCGTTGGGCGCTCCCGGCACAAAAAAAGTGCAGGATTGTTTCACCGACGCGAAAATTCCTGCGATGGAACGAAACGCGCTGCCGGTTGTCTATAATAAAAAAATAGGGGCGATTCTGTGGGTCGCCTGTCTGCCGCCGGCGCACGCGGCGCGTCTTTCCCCGGGCGCCACACGGGCTCTTCGGTTGACTTATAAGCCTTGATCGGCGAAACTGAACCTTTAAAAAAATGAGTAATAACCTGACACCGCGCAAGAACAAGCCGCTACGCAGCGGCCCGGCGCGCTTTGACCCGAAAGTCATCCTTATCTGGCTGGCGATTTTCGCGCTGGCGTTCGCGCTTTTGAACAATACGAACACCGCCGGGCAGCGCGAGACCTTCACGGTGGCGCAGTTGTTGGAGGCCGCCCAGCAGGGCAAGGTGGAGAGCCTCTCCGTGCGCGCCGACGGCAATTCCGGCCCGGAGTTTTACGAATTTTCCGGCAGGCTGAAAGCCGACAGCGCCGCCACAGTGGCTGTGGAGGGCAAGGCCGCGAAGCCCGCGGTCGTCTCCTTTAGCGGCAGCGGACGGCTGCCCGAGCAGTCCTTTGAAAAACTGCGCGGTTTTGTGCCGGAGATGAAGGAAATTCCAGCGAGCATCTGGGGCTCCATTTTGTTGAGCTTGCTGCCGATTTTACTGATCGCCTTTTTGCTGATCTTCATGTTCCGCCGTTTCAGCGCGGGCAGCAAGGGTGCGATGAGTTTTGGAAAAAGCCGCGCCAAGATGCTCACGCGCGACAAAGACCGCGTGACCTTCAAAGATGTGGCCGGCTGTGACGAGGCGAAAGAGGAAGTGGCTGAGATCGTAGACTTTTTAAAGGCTCCCAAAAAATTCCAGCAAATCGGCGGGCGCATTCCCAAGGGTATTCTCATGGTGGGCCCTCCGGGAACGGGCAAGACCTTGCTGGCGCGCGCCGTCGCGGGCGAGGCCGACGTGCCGTTTTTCTCCATCAGCGGCTCGGACTTTGTCGAGATGTTCGTCGGCGTGGGCGCCGCGCGCGTGCGCGACATGTTTGAGCAGGGCCGCAAAAACGCCCCGTGCATCGTCTTTATCGACGAGATCGACGCCGTCGGGCGCCAGCGCGGTGCGGGATTGGGCGGCGGCAACGACGAGCGCGAGCAAACGCTCAACTCCCTGCTCGTGGAGATGGACGGCTTTGACGGGCACGAGGGCGTGATCATCATCGCGGCCACCAACCGCCCCGACGTGCTCGACAGCGCGCTGCTGCGCCCCGGGCGTTTCGACCGCCAGGTCATGATCGACTTGCCGGACTTGTTCGGGCGCGAAGAAATTTTGAAAGTGCACGCCAAGAAGATCAAGATGGTCGAGGGCACCGACTTGATGAGTGTGGCGCGCAACACCCCCGGATTCTCCGGAGCGGACTTGGCCAACATCGTCAACGAGGCCGCGCTGTTGGCCGCCCGCTGCAACAAGCCCGAGGTGGACATTTCCGACTTTGACGAGGCGCGCGAAAAAATCGCCTACGGGCGCGAGCGGCGCAAGCTCATGGACGAGTCCGACAAAAAAATCGTCGCCGTGCACGAGGCCGGGCACGCGCTCGTTCAGGCGGTGGTGGACGACGGGACGATGCCCATCCACAAAGTCACCATCATCCCGCGCGGGCAGAGCCTTGGCTCGACCATGATGTCGCCGACCAAGGACATTTTAAATCAGGGCAAAAAGCGCCTGCTCAACAACATTTGCTGCGCCATGGGCGGGCGCGTCGCCGAGGAGACAATCATGGGCGACATAACGACCGGCGCTTCCGGCGACATCCGCCAATCCACCAAAATCGCCCGCAAGATGGTGTGCGACTGGGGAATGAGCCCGCTGGGGCCGCTGTCGTTCGGCGAGAATCAGGAGCACATTTTTCTGGGCAAGGAAATCGCGCGCAACCAAAATTACAGCGAGCAAACCGCCCGCCAGATCGACGAGGAGATCCGCAAGATTGTTCAGGAGCAATACGAGCGCGCCAAGGAAATAGTGACGACCAAGCGCGACGCGCTCGAAAAGATCGCGCAGGCACTGCTCGAACACGAAACGATAGAAGGCAAGCACGTCCACGAGATCATCGAGTACGGCGAAATCCGCTCCCCGATCGTTCTGGGCCCCGCCGTCGTCAAAAAGAACGAGGGCGATATCATCGCGCCGACCAGCGAGCCGGAAGAAGATAGCCCGCCCGCTCCCGGCGCCGCGCCTTCGCCCACGGTCGCGTGAAAATTATTCCTTGATCGCCATACCGTTATTCTTGAGCCACTGTTTGAACTCTTGCACCGACTCGACGCTGCCCTGCTTGCTTGCAAGCGCCTTGCCGTTCATGTCTAGCAGCAGAATTATGGGGTAGCTGCTAGGGTTTAAGTCAAACTGCCTGGCGGTTTCCCTGTACTGTCTGAGTTGTTGAAGCGGGCGGTAGGCATCGCTCAGGCTTTCGGAAAGCAGTAGGCAGAAATTTTTGGCGGCCAGTTTTTTAAACTCGTCGCTTTCGAGCAGGATTGTTTCAATTTGTCTGCTGGCTTGCGACCAGTCTGGACCCAGAAAAAATGCAAGGATGGGATGTTTTTGCAAACGGGCGCTTTGTTTTGCCTCGTCGAAGTCAAAGTGCCAGTGTAACGAGGCGTTCTTTTCCTTCCATTGCTCATAGTCTTTAAGGCGCCGCTCAGAGGGCATCACCCATGTGAGCCAGTACACCAATTCCTCCGCGCTCGCATAAGCTCCTGTCAAGCGGTCCATTTCCTCGCCTTGGCTGTTTAAGACGACGATGGTGGGGTAGCCCTTTTGCTTGTACTGCTTGGCGAGCCTTTCGTTTTGGCGCGTGAGCTTGCTGGACTGCTTTTTGTAGCGCGGGTAATCGAGCTTGAGCAACACGAGGTTTTGTTCGGCGAACTGGACGAAGTGCGGCGAGGCAAGCACATTGGTCTCCAGGCTCTGGCAGGGCGGGCACCAGTCCGAGCCGGTGAACAGCATAAGCAGGTGTTTTTTCTGCGCGACAGTTGCTTTGCCGCTTGGTCGTAGTCCTCAAACCACTTGGCCTCGGTGCCAAGGACAGCACCCGCGCACAAGGACAGTAGCGCGATAAGGGGTATAGTTCTTTTCATCGGCCTATTTGTTGCGCAGGGCGGTCAGCCATTTAAGGAAGGATTCCTTGTCGCGCGAGCCTACGATGCGGTCGATCTCCTTGCCTTTTTTGCCGAGGATGACAATGGTGGGCACGCCTTGAACCTCGTATTGCGCGCCCAATTTGGCGACCATCTTTTTCTCCTCGGCGCTTTGCGGTTTGTTTTTCGGAGAGTCCAGTTTTATCAGGACGAAGTATTTGTCCGCCAGGTCGGAAAATTCCTTGGAGGAAAACACGGTTTTTTCCATGCGCATGCACGGCGGGCACCAGTCCGAGCCGGTGAACAGTATCAGGACGGGCTTATTTTTTTCTTTGGCTACTTCCAGGGCTTTGTCGTAGTCGGTCAGCCAGTCGGCGGCGTGGGCGCTCAGCGGCAACGCCAGTGCGCACAGCAGTGTAAGGATGGTTTTTTTCATAATATAAAAATTCCTTTCGCGGTGAGGTTGCCTGAATTATACACCTGTTGGCATCCTGTTCAACGGGAAAACTCTATTTAAACACATAAAAAAACGCCGCTTGAAGCGGCGTTTTTTAAGGTGAGGACGGGGCGCCTATTTCTGCGCGTTGTCCTTGAGCCAGGTCAGCAGTACATTCTCGGTCTTCGCGCCGGTCATGCGGTCGATTTCAACCTGGTCTTTGGACAGCAGCAGCATGGTCGGGAAGGCGTAGATCTTGTACTTGGCCGCCAGCGGCGAGTGCTTGGCCAGCGCCTTGCCGGTGATTTCCTCCATTTTTTGGAAGTCCACCTTTACCAGCACCAGGTTTTTATCCGCGTAACTGATGAACGCGTCGGAGGCGAACACCGTCTTCCACATCACGATACAGGGCGGGCACCAGTCCGAGCCGGTGAAAACCACCATGACGGGCTTGCTCTCCTTGGCCGCGAGGGCGGCGGCGGCCTCGTAATCGGTCAGCCAGTTGGCTGATTTTTCTTCGGCGGCGCCGAACATTAAAGCGGTGGCAGCGGCTAACACGCCGGCCAATGTCAGTATACGTTTTTTCATGATTTTAATCCGTGTTTGAATTGAATGGGTTTGTGAAATAAGTTGAATGGGTCAACACTCTCCAATGTCAGCCGCTTTTGGAGAAAAGCAAATTTTTTGTAAAATAAATTCTTGCCACACTATGAAAACACGCACGGAAACCGACAGCATGGGTGAAATAGAAGTGCCTTATGATAAGTACTATGGCGCACAGACGGCCCGCTCGCTCATCCACTTTAACATCGGGCACGACGTGCTGCCGCGCGAGATGATACGCGCGCTGGGCGTGCTCAAAAAAGCCTGCGCGCAGGCCAATGCCGAGCTAAAGGTGCTGCCCGAGGACAAGGCCGCTTTGATCTGCCGGGCCGCCGACGAGGTGATAGACGGAAAGCTCGACGAGCATTTCCCGCTGCACATCTGGCAGACCGGTTCCGGCACCCAGAGCAACATGAATGCCAACGAGGTGATCTCCAACCGCGCGATCGAGCTGGCCGGCGGGCAGATTGGCTCCAAAAAACCCGTGCACCCCAATGATGATGTCAACCGATCGCAGTCTTCCAACGACACCTTTCCGACCGCGATGGCGATCGCCGCCGCCGAACAGGTGACGCAGCGCCTGCTGCCGGAGTTGGAAAATTTGCACGAATCGCTCGCGCGAAAAGCGGATGAATTTTCAAAACTCGTGAAGATCGGCCGCACGCATTTGCAGGACGCTACGCCCGTCACGCTCGGGCAGGAGTTTTCCGGTTACGCGGCACTGGTGGCCGCCAACATCGAGCGCGTGCGCGGCAGTTTGGACGACGTGTACAAACTCGCCTTGGGCGGCACGGCGGTCGGCACGGGGCTGAACACGCCCAAGGGATTCGCGCAATTGGCCGCCGAAAAAATCGTGCGGTTGACGGGCTTGCCCTTTGTCAGCGCGCCGAACAAATTCGCGGCCTTGTCCTCGCACGGGGAGTTGGTGGCGATGAGTGGAAGTTTGAAAACACTGGCCGCCGACCTCATGAAAATCGCCAACGACATCCGCTGGCTGGCCAGCGGGCCACGCTGCGGGTTGGGCGAGATCAACCTGCCGGAAAACGAGCCGGGTTCCTCCATCATGCCGGGCAAGGTCAACCCCACGCAGTGCGAGGCGCTCACGATGGTGTGCGCGCAGGTGATGGGCAACGACGCGGCGATCGGCTTTGCCGGTTCGCAGGGAAATTTTGAGCTGAACGTCTACAAGCCCGTCATCATTTTTAACCTGCTGAACTCCATCCGCCTGATCGCCGACGCGTGCCACAGTTTTGGGAAATACGCCGTCAGCGGCATCACGGCGAATCCGGAAAAGCTCAAATACTACGTCGAAAACTGCCTCATGCTTGTGACGGCGTTAAACCCTGTCATCGGCTACGACAACGCCGCGAAGATCGCCAAGCTCGCCCACAAAAAAGGCATCTCGCTCAAGGAAGCCGCCGTGGAATTAAAACTGCTGACGGCGGAGGAATTTGAGAAGGCGGTCGTCCCTGAAAAAATGACAGGGCAATCGTAAACTTATATCTTTTCGATAAACGTCTCGGGGATTTTCGCGTGTTCGAGGTCGAGGGCGAAGCTGCTTTGGTCGCTCGATTTTTCTTTAGGAGTGAAGCCCAGGCGTTCGTAAAAATCGGCGGTCTGTGCGTTTTTGGCGGTGGGGATGTAGACACCGCGCAGGTGTTTGAAATTGTGCTCGCGTGCGAAAGCGATCAGCTCGGCCATCATGAAATTTTCAAGGCCGCGGCCGATGACGCGGCAGCTCATCACAAAGCTGTCGATTTCCAGCACGCCGTCTTCTTTGGGCAGGGCGATCAGCACGCCCACGATGCCGTTGTCGCCGAACTTGTCGGCGAGTTGGAAGCTGCGTGCGAAGGCGTTTTTCTCGGCCGCCATTTTTAAAATGGCTTCGGCGCTGTGGCGGCGGGTGGTGAGGTTGAACTGGTTGGTTTTGCCCAGTAGTTGGGCAGCGCGCGCGAGGTTGCCCTCGCCGATAGGCGCGGCAGCGCAGCGCATTTGCAGCGATTGCAAAAAATCCTTTAAATCCGTGGCGCCCGATTGCGCCTGCGCGCGCGCGGCGTTGGCGTGGTAGGATTGGCTGCGCGACAGGTCGTCCGCAGACAGGGTGGCCGTGTCAAAAAGTTGCGCCCGCGACAGCGCCGCGACGTACTCTGCCGAGTCTTGCGGCAGTTGCACACAGGCGACCTGCGGCAGCGCGGCGCGCACCTGCTCGATTTCCGCGCGGTTGTCGTCCACGAACACAAAGCTATCTAGCCCAAGATTTAATTCGGCTGCAATCTGCGCGATATTTTCGGACTTGGGCGACCAATTCGCCTTGAAGGAAACAAAATCGTCCTTTTTAAGCACCATCGCGGGATGTTTTTCGAAGGGCAAGAGCGCGTCCGCCTCGTTGTTTTTGGAACACACCGCGAGCAAAATGCCGCGCTGCTTAAGTTCTTTCAAATAAGTTTGAAAGGCGGCAAAGGCCTCGCCTGCGGCGTTCGGCGTACCCAGCGTGATGCCGTCGATGCCGTCCTCGCCAATCACGCCGCCCCACAGCGTGTTGTCCAAATCGCACACGCACACTTTTTTGGAGAGGCCGAGTTTGGCACAAATCGCGCGCACATATTCGCGCGCCAGCAGCGGCAACCCCGCGGGGGCAGGATGCTGTTTTGCGTGATGCCACAGTCGCGCGTCTTCCCATTGATCGGCGCCGCAACGTGCGCGCAATTCGGCGATGTCCACGGGCACGACACTCAGCTCGGCTGCGCGACGCACGAGGGCGGCGTTGGCCGACTCCAGCACCCGTGCCCGTGCGCCCGGGTGGGTGGCGCTCAGATAAGCGGCTGCGTCGTCGTTGGGGCGGTCAAAGCCATGCTGCAATATGGCGGCGCGGCTGTGCTTTTTAAGATGCTCCCAAAACTGCACGAACTGTTCCGCGATTTTTTCCGCGTCGCCTTGCGGGTCTTGCGAAAAAGACGGCAGTGCCGCGTCGCGGTAATGCGTGGCGATGATGACCACATCCGGCTCAAAACTGTACAGCCACGAGGACGGATCCAAAATATCTTGCCGCCATGTGCCAAAATCCCCGCTTTTGACGCGAAGATCCAAGCCTCGCACAAGCCCGTAAAGCGGCAGCAATGGTTCCAAAAATAAGGTCGTGCTCGAGGACAGTAGCGCGACTTTGAGTGGGCGCAATTTTTCCGGTGGGTATGTCTTTAAAATTTTGCCCGCGAGCTTCGCGGCCTTTTGGCACAGCGAGAAATCGGTGGTTTTCTCAGTAAAGCACTTGAGCGCCTCGACGGCGCGTTCCCATTCGCCGCTTTCGGCGAATTTTTTCGCGTCCTCGAAAAGTATCTGCGCGTCCTCGTGCATGGGGGGTATTAGGCGTCTATTTTTTTAAAAATGTCCGCGGCGGATTTGATGTCGGCCACCTCGTCGGTCGAAAAGCGCACGCCGAAGGCCGACTCGACCGCCAACACGATTTGCACCATCGCGACCGAGTCCCAGTCCCCGCAGTTGGCGGGAGCCAGCTCGGGCGTGAGCACGAGTAAGGCGTTGTCCAGCACGTCGCGAAAAATTTCCTGAAGTTGTTCTTGTTTGCTCATTGAAAAATCCTTAGTCCAGCTCGGTGGATGCTTGTGAAGCCTTCACGCTGCCGGGGGCGAAATTGAGGGAAAAGACCCCCCAGGTCAGCCCCACGCCGAAAGAGGCCAGCAACACGCGGCCGCCGCCGTCGAGTTTGCCCTGGCGCAGCGCCTCGGCCAACAGCACGGGCGTAGAGGCCGCGCTTAAATTTCCGATTTGTTCCATAAAGAAGAAGCGCTTTTCTTGCGGCACTTGCAGGGCGTTGTAAATGCTGTCGACCATCATTTTGTTGGCCTGGTGAAACAGCACGAGCTTGCAGTCGTCCAAACTCAGGGAATGCTTTTGCAGCGACGCCTTGACGGCGGGGGGGATTTCTGAAATGGAAAAATGAAACACCGCCGCCCCGTTCATTTGCAGGCTTTCGGGCGTAGTGCAGATGCCGCTTTCGTCGGTCGTTTCTTTTTTTGTTTCTTCGCTGATGCGCTGTTTCATGCCGCCGGCGGGCACGAGCAGGTGCTTCCAGCCGGAGCTGTCGGAATGAATGTCGGCAAATTCAAAACCGTAATCGCCGTCGGCCGCTTCCAGGATAAACGCCGCCGCCCCGTCGCCGTGCAGGGTGACCAGCGAGCGGTCTTTGGGATAGACTAGCCGCGTAATGGTCTCGGAGAAAATGAGCAGGACTTTTTTGCATTGGCCGGATGCTATCAGGCCGTTGACCACGCTTAGCGCATAAGGCATGGCCGGGCAGCCCATCGAAAGGTCGAAGGCTCCGCAGTCTTTGGAGAGCCCGAGCTTTTCGTGCACGATGAATGCCGTGGCGGGCAGGATATAATCTGGCGTCTGTGTCACGAAAACGACCATGTCGATGCTCGCGCGGTCGATGTTTTCGGACTCGATCATCCGTTGGGCAGCGGCCACCGCCAGATCAGAGGCCGTCATGCCCTCCGGCGCTACGCGCCGCTGTGTGATACCGCTGAGTTTGGCGATGCTTTTTACTTTTTTTGGGTCGAAACGCTCGGCCAGATCGTCGTTCGTCAAGACTTTGGACGGCAAAACGTAATGCGATGCGGTGATTTTTGAAAAGTACTTCATTCGCTGTTTTAAGCGGGTCTTTTTTTTTTTTACATAAACAGACAATTTAACGATAAGCACGCCCTGTGCGCTCTTCAAGTGAAAATACCTCCAACGCTTTTTCAGCAGGCTATTTGCGTTGACAGTGTTTTTGGCGCGTAATTACCATAGGCACACGCGCGCTGGCGCTTATATTTATGCAAAAAGATCTTTTTAGCTTGGAGGGAAAAACTGTTTTTATCACAGGAGGGTCTTCCGGTATCGGCGAGGCATCCGCGCATGAGTGTGCCAATGCTGGCGCGCGCGTGATTATCAGCGGGCGCAACCGCGAGCGTTTGGACGACGTGCTGGCCTCCTTGAAAGGCGAGGGCCATAGCGCCCTGGTGGCGGATATCACCTGCGATGCCGATATTGAGCGAATTATCAAAGAACTGCCTGCATTGGACGGTTTTGCACACTGTGCGGGCATGACGATGAACGCGTTGCTTAAATTTTCCAACTGGCAGGATATCGAGGCCGTTTTGGACACTAATTTGTTGTGCACGATCAAACTGAGCCAAGCGTTGATCAAGCAGCGAAAAATCAACAAGGGTGGCTCGATGGTTTATATTTCTTCGGTGTTGGCCAGCGTTGCGTTTCCCGGGTTGAGCGCTTACTGCGCTTCCAAGGCGGGAATGCAGGGGTTTGTCCGCGTGCTGGCGGTGGAGATGGCCGCCCGCCAAGTGCGCGCTAACACGATTTCCCCCGGTTCGGTGCAAACGCCTATGACGCAGGCGGCCAGCGAGGGACGCAGCGAGGAATCGATCAAGGCCGATTTGGCAAAATACCCGTTGGGGTACGGCGTGCCGCAAGACATCGCTTGCGCGGTGCGTTATTTTTTGGCGGATGCCTCACGTTGGGTCACTGGCACGGATTTTGTCATTGATGGAGGGATGTTGCATTACCGATAGTCCTGCCTGTTTGCCATTGACAGCGCTTTTGTCGAAAAATTACCATAAACGGACAGTCTTTTTTTGAGATAACTTATTCTAAATTAAAAACAAATGGAAACTCTGATTGAAAATTTGAAAGCCAATGTGGACGCCTTGGAAGACGTGGAACTGACCGCGCAAACAGATTTCGTGCACTTGCCACAATGGGATTCGCTGGCGTTGTTGTCCACGATGGCGATGATAGCCTCTGAATATGGCGTGAATATCGAAAGTCAGGCGATTGCCGGGTGCAAAAATCTCGTCGACCTTGAGACGCTCATCAATTCCAAACGATAAGCGTTTTTATGGCGCTGTCCCATATCGCGTCGGTCAAGTATTATGGCGTGTCGGCTTGCGTGCCCAAGACGGTGTTGCGTGTTGCCGATTACGAAAAATACACGCCCGAAAAGGCGGCGTTGTTTTCCAAACAAACCGGCATTGTCGAGCGTCGCTGGGCTAAGGACGGCCTGATCGCCTCCGACATGTGCCTGAAGGCCGCGCAGGACTTGCTGGCTGATTTGAAATGGGATCCCGGCTCGCTCGACGGCATCATTTTTGTCTCCCAGAGCATGGATTACCCGCTGCCGGCTACCGCGTGTATTTTGCAAAACCGTCTGGGCGCGCCCAAATCCTGCCTGGCCTTTGACATCGGCATGGGCTGTTCGGGATATGTGTACGGGTCGGCGGTGGCCGCTTCAATGGTGTCCTCAATGCGGCTCAAGCGCCTTTTGTTGCTGGTCGGAGACAACGCAATTTCCTTTTTGACGCCCGAGAGCACATCGAGTTACCCGCTCTTTGGCGACGCAGGCACGGCTACTGCAATGGGGTTTGACGAGCAGGCACCCGAGATGTTTTTTGATTTAAACACCGACGGGTCGGGGTATCACCACATTATTCGCAAGTATGGCGGATTTCGCCATCCCATTGATGGGCCGGAGGCTTTTGAATTTAAAGACGTGCCGGATGCTCCCGGTGCAAAAATGCGCGGTGTGGACAGTTACGTGGCTGGCGCGCCCATTATGGAGTTTGCGATGCGCGAGGTAAAACCCTCTGTCCTGCGTGTGTTGGGCGAAGCGGGGCTTTCCCCCGAACAAGTGGATTTTATGTTCGCGCATCAGGCCAACCGCCTAATTAACGAAACTGTGCGAAAAATGGCCAAAATCGCGCCGGAAAAGCACCCTTATTCGCTCACCCATTATGGCAACACTTCCGCGCCAAGCATTCCACTGACGATGGTGGCGGGTGCCGCGCAGGCGCTGCGCGAACGCTCGGTGACGAGCTTGCTGACTGGTTTTGGTGTGGGTCTTTCCTGGGGTAGCGCAGTGATACGCACGCGGCAAATCAGCTGTCCGCCTATCGCGGAAATTTAATGAATTTTTTGTGATGTGCCCGGATCTGTTCAGTCTGCAGGGAAAAACGGTTTTTATCGCGGCAGGCACTTCGGCCGTGGGATCGGCCATTGCCCAAGAATGCGCGCGCGACGCCGCCCGCGTTGTGGTGTCCGGACGCAGTCGGGAACGCTTGGATAAGCTTTTGAATGCGCTGCCAGGGCAGGCACATCTGGGTATCGTGGCCGACCTGGAAAACGAAAATGACCTAGGAAGATTGGTTGCTGAATTGCCGGATATCGACGGCTTCGTATACGCGGCGGGTGTTCCTGGAAAAACACTGATCAAGTTCATGCCAGCTGAGGAAATCACGCAGACGCTGCGGATAAATTTTTCGCGCGCCATGCAATTGACCTGCGAATTGTTGCGCGCCAAGAAAATCAACAAGGGCGCTTGCGTTTTATTTTTATCCTCGGTGGCGGTGAACAGCGCCTCCGCGCGACTGGGTGCCTACGCGGCCAGCAAAGCGGCTCTTGAGGGATTCGCCAGGGTTCTGGCAGTGGAGGCGGCACCGCGTAAAGTGCGCGCCAACACGTTATCCTTTGGCCTGGTGCATACGCCGATGACAGAGTTTATTTTCGGGCAGCAAGACGAAATGTACTTGGCCGAACAACGCAAATATCCGCTGGGCTTCGGCACGACAGGCGATGTGGCCTGCGCGGCGCGTTACCTGCTTTCGGACGCCGCCCGCTGGGTCAGCGGCAGCGATATGATTGTGGACGGGGGATTTTTAGCCTATAGATAGTTTTATGCCTAAAAACATCATCATTGTGGGCGCGGGCGGTTTTGGCCGTGAAGTGTGCGGATATGCCGAAGACTGCATCGCCGCCGGCGCGCCGTGGCGCATAAAGGGTTTTATTGATGACAATGCCACCGTTTTGGACGATTACGATTATCCTTGGCCGATTGTCGGCTGCATTGCGGATTACGCACCACAACCGGACGACGCCTTTTTGCTGGCGATAGGCGCGCCCGCCTTAAAGAAAAAAATATCCGAACGCTTGCTTGGGCGTGGTGCAAAATTCGAGACACTTGTTCACCCGACCGCCCGCATCGGGCGTAACGTCGTTGTGGGGCAGGGTTGTATTTTTTGTCCGCAAGTGAATATCACTTGCGATTGCGTTATAGGTGACTTCGTCATCTTGAACGCAAAGAGCGGCTGCGGACATGACGCGCGTGTCGGCCATTGGGCAACTTTCAGCGCTTTTTGCGATGTGACCGGATTTTGCCAAGTGGGCGAGGGTGTTTTTTTAGCCTCGGGTGTGAGCACTGTTCCCTCCATCAAGATCGGGGATTGGGCCAGTGTGGGAATTAATTCCTCGGTGGTGGTGAATATAAAGCCGGGGCTTTCGGTTTATGGAAATCCTGCCGTGCCGATTGGCAAGGCGCGTTAAAGCATCGTCATTAACGCGAACACGGACAGGATCAACAGCACAGCCGAGCAAATAATATGGGCTGCCGTGCGAAACTGTTTAAGGCGCGCGCTCAGAAAGAGATTTGATAGCGCCAGCAGCCAGAGGATGGCAATGATGGCATTGTCTTGAGCATTGGACTGCCCATGATGGTGCTGGGCGGTGCATGTCAGTAGCAGCGAAAAAAGAATGATTGCCAGAAGCACCGAAAATAACGCAAAGAGATAACGATGTGGCGAAGCGGCCATGGGTGGTGACTGTAATCACTCCACGTTTTGCACTTGTTCGCGCAGGCGTTCGAGTTCGTTTTTGGCTTCCAGGACGGCCTTGGTGATTTCCAAAAAGGAGGCTTTGGAGCCTATGGTGTTGAACTCGCGGTTGATCTCCTGGCACAGAAAGTCGAGCTTGCGGCCGACTGGTTCGGTGGCGCTTAGGCAGGCGCGCAGTTGGGTGAAGTGGCTTTCCAGGCGGGTGGTTTCTTCCGCGATGTCGCAGCGGTCGGCGAAAAGGGAGATTTCTTTCAGGACGCGCTCGTCGTTTAAATCGAGTTCCAGGCCGCCTGTTTTCAGGCGCGTGAAAAGCTGCTCGCGGTAGCGTGTGACGACTTGCGGGGCGTGTTGTTTTATCTGCGCCAACAGTGATTCGAGGGCCTGCGCGCGTGCTGCGATGTCGGCCTTGAGCGCGTCGCCTTCTGTCTTGCGCATGGCGGTGAAGGCCGCAAGCGCGGACTCAAGGGCGGGTTGCAAGAACGCCCATAATGCGTCGTCTTGCGGCGTTTGCTGCGCTGAGGCGGAAGTCGTGGCGATTTTTAGGACGAGCGCGGGTGTCGGCTCGAAGGGTACGGCGTTCGCCTCGCAGAGCGTTTTCAGCTCGTTTAGGCGTGTAGCGACGGCGGCCTTGTCCCATTGAAGTTCGGCGTTTTCGCTTGCGCGCAGTTGCGCGTTGAGGCTTACGCGCCCGCGGCTGACGCGCGCGCGCACGGCCTCCACAATGCGGCGCTCCAGACTCTGCCACTCGCGCGGCAGCGAGCAGACGACTTCGAGCTGCTTGCGGTTCACGCCGGAAATTTCCAGCGAGAGGGTGTGGGTGGCGTCGGCGGCCTCGCCGCGCCCGTATCCGGTCATTGAATACATGGGTTTTTCGGGTATTAAAGGTGCGCGACGGTGATGACGGTGAAGTCGTCCGGCAGGGCGGGGCGTTTTGAAAAGGATTTTACGCGCGCAAGCAGCGCGGCGTTGATCTCGGCGGGGGGCTTGTCGGCGTTGTCGCGCACGGTTTGGACGAAGCGCTCCAGGCCGAACTCCTCGTCGTTCTCGGCGGGCGCCTCGGTCGCCCCGTCGGTGTACAGGCAGAACAGGTCGCCTTTTTTGAAGGGGATCGTTTTGTCCTGGATAAAGCGGTCGAACATGGCGGGCGGCACCATGCCCAGCGCCATGCCCTCCGAGCCGACTTTTTCCACCGCGCCGGCGTGAAACAGCAGTGGCAGCTCGTGCCCCGCGCGCGCGAAGGTGATGGTGTCATTGTGCGCGTCGACGACCGCGTAGGTGATCGTGATGAACATGTCCGGGTGCACCTCCAGCGCCATGAGGCGGTTGACGCGGCGCAGCACCTCGGCGGGGGATGCGCTGTCGCGGAAACAGTGGCGCAGGTGCGTCTGGCAGATGGCCATCAACAGCGAGGCGGCCACGCCTTTTCCGGAGACGTCGGCGATTACCAGACCCACTTTGTGTTCGTCGATTTCAAAGGCGTCGAACAAGTCGCCGCCGACTTGCAGGGCGGGGCGGTACAGCGCGTCGATGGCCAGCTTCGGGATTTTGGGAAACACGTTGGGCAGCAAAAAGCCCTGGATGGAACTGGCGATCGCAAGGTCGAAGTCCAGTTTGTTTTTTTCGATCTGCGTTTTCATGAGCGTGGCGTTGTGCAGCAGCAGCGCCGCCTGCTCGGCAAAGGACTGGATGAGCGAAAGGTCGCCCTGGTTAAAAAAGGAGCCGTCGGAAGGGTTGGCCACGGCCAGCACGCCCATCACCCGCTTGCGGTAGAGCATGGGCGCGGCGATCAGCGAGCGCACGCGCAGGGCGGGGTCGGTGGACTGGACGATGCGCGGGTCGCTTTCGGCGTTTTCCACCAGCACGGCGCGGCACTCCTTCGCGCTCGAGCCGATGATGCCCTCGCCCATTTCATAAATTTCGCTGCGCAGGATGTATTCGAGGTATTTCGCGCGCGTGTCGTAACGGGCGGGGTTGGTGTGCGGCGTGATTTTTTGCGGCGGGAAAAGCCCCTCGACCGCCACGGAGCGCAGGCGATCGCCCTCGCGCTCGAAAATGCAGGAGCTTAGCGCCCCCGTGCCCAGCAGGGCGTTGCGGGCGATGCGCTGCATCAAGTCGGCGTGGTCGAGGTCTTCGCCCATGCCGTCCGCCAGGTTGTGCGTGAAGCCGGAGACGATCTGCTTTTCCTGGTTGAGGCGCTGGTACTTTTCGTCGATGCGGTTCAGGTCCCTGCGCACGCCCACGCAGCGCCCCCAAAACGCCAGGGCGCCGATCATCATGCCGAAAGCGATGCACAGCAAATATTCCATCGAAAACTTGCCGTTAATCTTCGCGCCGCGACGGGCAAAAGGCAACGCTAAGATTGCGGGAAAACCCAAGGCGCGTGGTGTTGGCGGTGCCCAAAATTTTTGACCTAAAAAAAAAAAGCCGCCGCGTGTGTCGCGGACGGCCTTTTTGTTTTTAAATCCGCGGCTTTGCGCCGCTGCCG
Source organism: Verrucomicrobiota bacterium (assembly GCA_029548565.1). Classification (GTDB taxonomy): domain Bacteria; phylum Verrucomicrobiota; class Verrucomicrobiia; order Opitutales; family JAKPNF01; genus JAKPNF01. Next base: position 15,427 of record JAKPNF010000083.1, on the reverse strand, counting down.
GATTACCGGAACAGCAGCACCGGGATTTTGCAGCGCAGCATGAGCTCCGTGGTGGTCGAGCCTATGATCAGTTGGCGGATGCGGCTGCGGCCGTAGGCGCCCATGATCATCATGTTCATGTTCTCCGCCTCGGCGTAAGATTCGATGACGTCGCCGGCCACGCCGTCGAGGCGTTTGGCGTGCAGGGTCATGCCGGTTTTCTTCAGGAGGGTGGAGGCTTCTTCCAGCGCGTCGTCGATCTCCTTTTTCTGCGCGTCGGTGTCGGCCGCGCCCACGATGTGCATGTCGATGCCTTTAAAGGCGTCGGCGTGCGCGCCTATCCAGTCCAGCCCCTTGCGCGCGCCCGCGCTGCCGTCGTAGGCGAATAGGACTTTTTTGATCTCGTCGTAGCGGCGGTTGGTGACCAGGCAGGGCTTGCTCGAGGCGCGCACCACGCGCTCCATGTTGGAGCCAAGGTGCCCCGTGGCGAAGTTGACGTTCTCGCCGCGCTTGCCAAGCATGACCAGCCCCACATTGGGGATTTTTGATTCCATCTCGGTCACGCTGTCGACGAGCAGGCCCGTCTGGTGCTTGAAGGAGATGTGGCCGTGCGGCACGCCGTCTTTTTCCAAAATGGCGGTGACGGCTTTTTTCAGCACGGCAGCCTTCTGGTTTTCGACTGTCTGCCACTGGGAAATGAGGTCTTGATAAGGCTGCGCGCCGAGCGAGCCGCCCAGGTCGGAGATGAAGGGCATCTCGTAGCGCCACAGTAGCGAGACATGCAGGGCGCTCACACGCCAGTTGAGCCGCGTGGCCATCCACGCCGCGTAGTGCGTGCACACCTCGCTGTAGTTGGAACCGTCCGTGCAAAGCAGAATTTCTTTCATAAGTTTCCCTTTCTTAAATCACAGTGTTGTCGGGCACAATGCCGCTTTTGGTGACGATCAGCACGCCGTCGCGCACAAAGAGGGAGTCTTTTTCCCACATGTCGGGCTTGCCGTCGGGAGAGAGGCGCACGTTGTTGCCGATGCGGGCGTTTTTGTCGATGATGGCGTTTTTGATCTCGCAGTTTTTGCCCACGCCCAAAGGCGGGATGTCCAGCGCGATTTTTGCGGCCTTTTCCTCGGGTGTCTCAAAGTCGTCGGCGCCGAGCATCACGACGTTTTCAAGGCGCGTGCCCTCGTTGATGATGGAGCGCAGGCCGATGACGCAGCGGTTGATGGTGGCGTCTGTCAGGATGCAACCGTCGGACAGGATGGAATTTTTCGCGCTGCAGCCGTTGAGCTTGGTGGCGGGCATGTAGCGCGCGTGGGTGAAGATGGGCCGCTCGGTGTCGAAAAAGTTAAACGGCGGCATGATCGAGGCCAGCGTGAGGTTGGCCTGGAAAAACGCCTCGATGGTGCCGATGTCTTCCCAATAGTCGTCGAACAAAAAGCTCATGAGCTTCTTTTGGCCGAGCAGGCCGGGGATGATTTCCTTGCCGAAGTCGGTGGCGGGGGTTTTTAATGCCTCGCGCATGACCTTGGCGGTGAAGACGTAGATGCCCATGGAGGCCAGGCAGTAACTCGTGTCTTTGGGTTCGCGCATTTTTTGGCGCAGGCTCTCGCCGATGGCCAGCGACTCGATGACCTTGGGGTCTTTGGGCTTTTCGACAAACTCCGCGATCTGCCCGTCGTCGTGCACGCGCATGACGCCGAGTCCCTGCACTTCCGAGCAGGGCATGGCCTTGGCGGCGATCGTCACGTCGGCATTTGTCTCGATGTGCTGCTGGATGATATCGCGGAAATCCATCCGGTAGAGTTGGTCGCCGGAGAGGATGAGGAACAAATCCTCGTCGCCCATGTTCTCAAAGTGGTGCAGGTTTTGGCGCACGCTGTCGGCCGTGCCCTGGTACCAGGCGTCGCCCTGCATGGTCTGCTCGGCGGACAGGATGTCCACAAACCCGTTGCCAAACACGTCGAACTTGTAAGTCGACTGTATGTGGCGGTGCAGCGAGGCCGTGTTGTACTGGGTGAGCAGGTAGATCTTGTTGATGCCGGAATTCAGGCAATTGGAGATGGGGATGTCCACCAGGCGGTATTTGCCGGCCAGCGGCACCGCCGGTTTGCAGCGGTCTTTGGTCAGGGGGTACAGCCGGGTGCCGCGGCCCCCGCCCATGATGATGGATCTTACGTGGATGCTCATAGAGGGAAAAAGTTTTTCAGGCCGCTACCGGCCCGACCATATTTAACAAAACGCTTTGCGGCGGATTTTGCAATGCTGATATGCAAAATAACAAAATGTTTTTCACCTTTAAAAAGTCCTGAAACTGGCGACATAACCGCGGCGGCTGCGCTCGCGGTTTTTGGCGTCGTGAAATTCCAGGGGGTTGAAGTCGTCGCTGAGCACCGTCCCGGCATTGAGCGGCGCGGCCACGGTGCGGTTGAAGGCCTTTTGGACATCCGCGCGGCAGCTATGGTGCACTTGGGAAAAATCGGGAAAGTGATGCAGGCGCATCGGCTCGAAGCCCGCCAGCACGTAGACGTTGCCTTGGTTGGAGTCGCAGTGCATGCGCACGGAGCTGAAGCCCGCCGCCTTCAGGGTTTTGTCCAGCGAGCCCAGAAAAAAGTTTTCCCCGCTGTTGAAGCTGCCAAAGGCGTTTATCACGAGCGTGCCTTGGGGCCTGAGCGCCTTGCGCATGAGCGTGAAGGCTTCCAACGAAAACAGGTGCACAGGCGAGGAGTCGCCCGCGAACACGTCGAGCAAAATGGAGTCGTAGCTCTCGGTGGGCGTGCGGTTGAGAACGGCGCGCGCGTCTTCGATTTGCAGGTTGAAGGCGGCAGTGTCGCAGTCAAAAAAACGTTCGGCAGGCTCGACCATCGCGGGGTTGATTTCCACGACATCAACCTGCACGCCTTTTTTTGCCAGCTCGTTGGGCACTATGCCCATTCCCATGCCCAGGCACAGCACGCGCTCGAGTTTTGGGGTGAACGCCTCGCTTAGGATTTGCAGCATGTAGGTGAATTGCGCGAGGCTTTTTTGCGTCACGGGATCGTAGACGTTTTGAAAGAGCAGGTCGTCCAGCAAAATGCGCGCGTGGGAGTAACGGTTCTCGATGACCTGCAATTCCCCGAAGACGGATTGCGCGCGGTACAATTGATTAAAATGGTTGAAGGAGGAATGTTGTTCGCTTCTTTGCGTGTAAAACGCGGCCGACCCAAGCAGCGCCGCCGCGAGGATCGAGAGGGTCATTGTTTTTGCGCGGCGGTCAAACCACACGAAATAAAGGGCACCCCACAAAAACAGCACGCCGGCGGCGATCGTCATCGTTATGGAATTGGGCAGGCTCGGCACCACGACATAGCCCGCTAGCACCGTGCCCACGACGCTGCCCAGTGTGGCCGCGCCGCTGAGCTTGCCCGCCTTGCTGCCCACGTGCGCCACCTCACGGGTGACCAGCCGCACGTAAAAAGGGCTGGTGGCCGCCAGCAGCCCCAGCGGGATAAAATACAAAAACACCGAGGCCAGCAGCGTGCCCAGCGGCAGGCTCGGGATCTCCAAACACGCGTAGGCGACTTGTTGCACGAACGGCACGCTGGCCGCCAGATATACCGCCGCCGCCATGATGCACGCGTATAGCGCACGCGGGTGCGGTTTTTTGTCGGCGAGTTTGCCACCCAAAAAATAGCCGACGGCCAGCGCCAGCAGCGTCATCGTGATCTGCGCCACCCACACAAAATGCGAGGTGCCCACATAAGGCGCCAGCATTTTGGCGCCGAGAATCTCGATGACCATGATGCCGGCGCCGGTCAGCGCGGCGGTGAGGTAGAGCAGGGCGGGCGGAACAATCGGGGCGTCTTTTTTTGGCTTCATGAAAAATGTCAGCTTCGCGCGGCGCGGGAAAGAATTTCATTCTTCGCCCAAGAGGCGGCAGCGCGCACAGCCTCATTATGCGTGCTTTTTTCGAGGAAGTCCAGAGCGGGCAGCGCGTCCGTGTCGCCCGTGTTGCCCAGCGCAGCGGCGACGTTGCGCTTGAACGTGTCCAACCCCACGCGCCGCACGCCCGAACCCTCGAAGTGCCAGTCAAAGTCCGCCTCGCTCCATTCAAAAATTTCCGCGGCATCCGGCAGCGGCGCGCGCGGGGCGAAGGCCGGTTCGTTGCTCGGCGGGCATTTTTGTCCAAAGGGGCAGGCTTTTTGACAGCGGTCGCAACCCGCCACGCAGCCGCCGATCGCCGCCATCGCCCAAGGCGGCAGGGCGCCTTTGTATTCAATAGTTAGATACGAAAGGCAGCGCCGCGCGTCCAAAACGCCCGTGCCGTCCAAGGCTCCCGTGGGGCAGGCCTGCACGCAGGCGCTGCAAGTGCCGCAGTGTTTTTTGGCGGGTGCGTCCGGCGGCAGTTTGAGCGTTGTGAAAATAATCCCCAAAAACAGCCAAGAGCCAAACTGCGGGGCGACCAGCAGCGTGTTTTTTCCCTGCCAGCCCAGCCCCGCGCGTTCGGCGAAGGCCTTTTCCATGACGGGGCCTGTGTCCACATAGGGTTTGTTGTCGGCGCCGTGCGCGCTCAAGGCCGCGCACAAGGACTTGAGTTTTTTCATCAGCACGTTGTGGTAGTCCTTGCCCTGCGCGTAGCGGGCGAGGCTCAATCCTTGCGGCGACTTTTTCGGCGTGCCTTGATAATTCAATCCCACGACAATGACGCTGCGCGCGCCCGGAAAAACGGCCTGCGGATAAAGGCGGCGCTCGTTGGAACGCTCCAGCCAGTGCATCTGCCCGTGCGCGCCGCTGCGCGTCCATTGCAAAAAGTGCTCGCTGTTCGGCTCCAGCTCGGGAACGGCGCCCACCCCGAACAGTTGGCATCCGAGTTTGTGCGCCAGCGCTTTTAATTCGGCCTTTATGGACTCGGGAGTTTCGGGCATTCAGGGAAGGCGTCGTGCGAATTTAATTTTGTTCCATCAGCGCGCGTTTGCGCAGCAGCGTTGCCCAGGTCGCGTGTGATTGCGGGGCCTGTGTGATCTGCGGGCCAAGGGCGCCCAGCAGCGCGTCCGCCTTGTCGCGGTAGGAGTTCTGGCCGGTGAGTTTCCACAGGCGCAGCAGGTTCATCGTGGCCACCGCGTTGGCGTTGGGCAAGTCGGTGTCGGTGGCGACTTTCATGCGCGGGAACCCGTCGAAGATGGGGCGCTCCACGCCGAAATATCCGGCATTGGCGCGGTCCCAGAAACACTCGTCGGCGGCGTGCTGGATTTTTTTCGCGTCGGCCAGCCAGTCTTCGGTGCGTTGGGTGTTTTGAGTGGCCTCGTGCAAATCCAAAAAGGCCGTTACCATGCAAACATAGTCGGGCAAAATGCCGCGCGTTTTGGCGGGGTCGTCGCGGCTTTGCAGGCGCAGGGGCTTGTTGCCGCTGATCAGAATGGATTGCAGCGCGTCGGCCGTGCGCTCGGCTTGCTCGAGGTACTCCGGTTTGCCGGTGAGCCGGTAGGCCATGACCAGCGCCGACACCATGAGCGCGTTGGAACCCGTCTCGGCCTTTTCGTCGCGGGTCGGTTTGGGGCGCTTGTCGCGCAGCGCGATGACCAGCGCGGTGGCTTTTTGGAGATCCGCGCGCGCTTGCGCCGGTTCCAATCCCAGGCGTCGGGCGGTCTGCTCGATGGGTTCCGGCTGCACGAGCGCCGCGGGCAGCGGGCTGTCCTCAATGCCGAACTGCGCGCAAAACACGCGGGCCAGCTCCGGCGGCAGCGCCTGGTTTATCTGCTGGGGGGAAAAGAGGTAATAGCTGTCCTCCTCCGTGTTGTCGTCGCGTGACAGAAGCGAGATTTGCGCCGAGCGAAAGAGCTGGTTGGGCGCCAGCAGCTCGTTGCACGCGTAGGCCAGCGTGCGCTCGGCCACCTGTTTAAAATACTCGTCCTGGGTCAGCTCCCAGGCGCGCAGGTACAGCATCGCCATCTGCGCCTGCGTGCGCAGGATTTTTGCGAAGTAGGGGCGCTTCCACTGCCGGTCGAGCGTGTAGAAGAAAAAGCCGCCCCCCAACTGGTCTTGCAGCGCCCCGCGCGCCATGCGGTTGAGCGTGAACACCGCCACGTCGAGCGCCTGCTGGCCGTTGGGGTCGTCCGGCGTGTCGGCGGCGTACTCCAGCAAAAACAGCAGCAAGGGCGCCTGCGGGGCCTGCATCACGTGCGAGAAGCCGCCCTCTTGCGGGTCGAAGGTTTTCAAGGCGGCGGTGAGCGTGAGGTAGTCCATCGCCTCGGGCAATTCCAGCGCCGCGCGGCGCGACGGGGTGTTTTGCGCGAGCATCAGCTCGAACATTTCCTTGGCGCTGCGCTCGATCAGCGCTCGGTGCTTTGCCCAGCGCTGCTGCAAGTCCAGCAGCACGGTTTTCAGCCCGTTGGAGCTGAAGCTGTCGTTGGGCGGGAAGTACGAGCCGCCGAAAAAGGGATAGCCGTCGGGCGTGAGCACCACGGTCATCGGCCAGCCGCTTTTGCCGGTGGTGGCCTGCACGAAGCTCTGGTAGAAAAAGTCGGTGTAGGGGTATTCGTCGCGGTCGAGCTTTACGGGGATGAAGTAGCTGTTGATCAGCTGCGCGATTAGCGGGTTGTTGAACGACTCGCGCTGCATGACGCGGTTCCAGTGGCACGCGGCGAAGGCGCTGGACAAAAAAATCGGCTTGCCCTCGCGCTTGGCGCGCTCAAAGGCCTGCGCGCCCCAAGGCATCCAGTTCACCAAGTCACCGCGGTGGCTTTCCAAGTGGGGGGTGCCCTCCAGCGCCGCCCAAGTACGCGGCTGCATTTTGAGCAGCTCGGCGGCCTTGCCCGCGGCGTGCTCGGGATTTTTCCACATCCAGACCCCCACGGCCACCAGCACGGCAGTCATGGTCAGAAGCAGGAATTTTATGAGGCTCAACGAACGCATCGGTGTGTGTCACCCTGTATTAGACCGCCCAAAACGCCTTTTGTTCGGCGGCAGGGGCGACGGGCGGTTTTAAAAAGTTTCGGCATGGATTGATTTTCCGGAAATTAGTCGTTTAAGTATAGGAATATGGCGGTCGAATTTAAAGATTATTACAAGATTCTGGGGGTTGAGCGCACGGTCAGCGCGCAGGAGCTTAAAAAGGCGTTCCGCAAACTTGCCCGCAAATACCATCCCGACACGGCCAAAAACAAAAAAGAGGCCGAGGCCAAATTCAAGGAGATCAACGAGGCTTACGAGGTTTTGAGCGACCCCAAAAAACGCGAGCGTTACGACACGCTGGGGGCGGACTGGGAGCACGGCGCGCAATTCAACCCGCGCGGCGGTGGATTTTCATACGGTGGCGGCCAGCCGTTCGAGGGCGGCTCCTTTGAATTCGGCGGCACGGGCTTTTCGGACTTTTTCGAGCAGTTCTTCGGCTCGGCGCGCAGGCCCGGCGGCGGTGGCGGCTCGCGTTTTGGCGGCCACGGCTTTGAGGGCTACGAGCAGCCGCACGCCCGTGGCGGGGCGGATGTCGAGGCCGATATTTTGGTCTCTTTGGAAGAAGCCACGGAAGGCACCACGCGCGAGCTTTCGCTGCGCCGCCAGGACGGGGCGAAAAAGGAGACGCTGAAAATAAAAATCCCCGCCGGAGTTTTTGAAGGGCAAAAAATCCGCGTGCCGGGCAAAGGCGGCGAGGGCACGCCGCCGGGCGACCTTTACCTGAACATCCGCTTCCAAAACCACCCCGACTTTCAAGTCAAAGGGCACGATGTCTTTTACGATCTGGAACTGCAACCCTGGGAGGCGGCCTTGGGCGCGCGCAAAACCATCCCCACGCTCAAGGGCAGGGTGGCGCTTACCGTGCCGCCCGGACTTGTCAGCGGCAAACAGTTTCGCCTGACGGGTCTGGGGCTGATGCGCCCGGACAAAACGCGCGGCAACTTGTTTGTCGTGGCGCAAGTCAACGTCCCCGCCGCGACGACCGACAAACAAAAACAGGCCTGGGAAGACTTGAGAAAACAGTACCCTTGAGCACTTGAGGTGGCTGACGGAGGTGACGAAAAAGGGCGAGTATTCGTTTTGTTATTCAGCCACGAACCTGGGAACGATGAGCACTAGCAGGGGACGAGTCCCCTGCACCCCTTTATTTTTCCAACAGGACAGGTCAGCGCCGCGCAGCGGCGCGTGCACTATTGGACTCTTTTCGGGCGTATGCTCCGTCAGGTCTTCCTGCGAGTCAAAAGCGTTCGTGGCAAGGCTTGAGGAGGGGCAAGTAGGGATGCTGTACGAGATTACTGCTCCCCTACTTGACCCGACGAAAACGCAGCCACGGGCGCTTTGGGCCGCGGGAACGAGAAAAGGCGTGAGACTTTTCTCGTGTACTTTAGCCGTATCCTCGCCCACGCAGCGCACCACATCAGAAATCCGGGGCGCCGTAGGCGTCCCTGCGACGATAAACATCAAACGTTATGGTCGCGCAGCCAGCGTTTTCGCGCGAGGTAGTTGTGCACGGTGCGGTTGAACGTCGTCATATAAAAGGCGATCAGCGGCACGCTGGCCAGCAATACAAACGCCAGCCCCAAATTGCGAAAACCCTCGCTGCGCAGCGACACAAAGTACGAGGCGCAAAACAAACAGCTCACCCCGAGAATCACCGCGGTGATGCGGAAAAAATAAGCGAACGCGCGGTAGCCCATCAGGAAAAAAATCAGGATGAACAAAACCAGCGCCGTGCAAAAAACGCCGCCGCGCACCATCGTGCCGATGGCCATCAACTGGGTGTGGTGAAAGGAGCCGAAAACCAGCCAGATTGTCAGCACCAGTGACAGCTCGCCCAAAAAAATCACCCCGAAGGCGCGCAGCGCCGAGGAGAGCGAATGGTTCAGGAGCGAACCGCCCGAGGCCGAGTGGCGGCGTTGCGGGCGCGCGGGGCGTTCAAGCTGAGGGGAGTCAGGCATGCTTCCCTAAAACTAAAAAGCCCGCGCCTTTCGGTCAACGGCAAAGCGCGTTTCTTTTTGATTGGGAAGCGCCCGTTGAAAACGCTACAATTGCTTAATCAATGAATACGCCGCCCACTGTCCACGTGCTTCACAACGATTGGGACGCCTACTGCCTGCTTGACAGCGGCAACCGCCAAAAGCTCGAGCGCTTCGGCGACTATGTGGTCGTGCGCTCGGAGCCGAAGGCGTGGTGGAAACCCGCGCTGCCCGAGCGCGACTGGAAAAAGGCCGTGGCCACCCACAAAGAGGCGGGCGGCTGGCAGTTTTCGCCAAAAGCCCCGCGCACATGGCAGCTAAATTACGGCGACACGCTGCGCTTCGAGGCGCGGCTGACGGAAGGCTCCAAGCATCTGGGCGTTTTTTCCGAGCAATCCGCGCACTGGAAATGGATCGAGGCGCTCGGCAAAAAAACGCGCGGCGAGCCGAAGAAGGCGCTGAATCTTTTTGGTTATACGGGGGCGGCCACGCTCGTGGCGGCCAAGGCGGGCTTTGCGGTGACGCATGTCGACGCCTCGCGCCCCGCCATCTCGTGGGCGCGGCACAACCAGACTTTGAGCGGCTTGGGGAACGCGCCAATCCGCTGGATTTTGGACGACGCCTTAAAATTCCTGCGCCGCGAGGTGCGCCGTGGCAACCGCTACGACCTTGTCATGCTCGATCCGCCGTCCTTCGGTCGCGGGCCCAGCGGCGAGGTGTGGAAGGTGGAAGTCATGCTGCCGGAACTTTTGGAATTGTGCCGCCAAGTGTTCAGCGAGCAACCGCTGGCGATGATCATGACGCTTTATTCCTTGGAGGCTTCCCCGATCATGCTGGGCAACCTCCTGCGCCAAACCACCGAGGGGCTAAAGGGCGAGGTTTCCATCGGCGAGCTGGCGTTAAAACCCGAGGCGCCCGAAATACCCGCCCAACCCAACTGGCTACCTTTGTCCCTTTGGGCGCGTTGGGAAAACGGCGTGTAAAATACACGGCTTGACCGCGCACGCGCGACAAATCATAATGAAACCTCGCGGGCGCATCGCTTCGCACTTAACCACTAGCTTCGCACTTAACCACTAATTACCTAGTCATGACCGATATCGTTGATATTCGCGCCCGCGAAATTTTGGACTCGCGCGGCAATCCCACCGTCGAGGTGGACGTAGAACTGGCCTGCGGAGCCTTCGGGCGCGCCGCGGTGCCCTCCGGCGCCTCCACCGGCGAAAACGAGGCGATCGAATTGCGCGACGGCACTTTGCCCGCCTCCAAGTTCCCCAAGGGGATCGATCCCAAGGAACGCTACGGCGGCAAGGGCGTTTTGAAGGCCGTTGAAAATGTCAACCGCCTGATCGCCCCGGCCCTCGAAGGTCTGGACGCCACCGACCAGGTCGGCATCGACCGCGCCATGATCGACATGGACGGCACCAAAACCAAGGGCAAGCTCGGCGCCAACGCCATTTTGGGCGTCTCTTTGGCCGTGGCCAAAGCGGCAGCCGAGGCGGTCGGCCTTCCGCTGTTCAAATACATCGGCGGCCCGAACGCGAAGGTGTTGCCCGTTCCCATGATGAACATCATGAACGGCGGCGCGCACTCCGACGCCCCGATCGACTTTCAGGAATTCATGATCATGCCCGTGGGCGCCCCCAGCTTCCGCGAGGCGCTGCGCATGGGCACGGAGGTCTTCCACTCGCTCAAAAGCGTGCTGAAGTCCAAGGGCTTGTCCACGGCGGTCGGCGACGAGGGCGGTTTCGCCCCCAAGCTCGCCTCCACCGAGGCCGCGCTGGATGCCATCGCCCTGGCGATCAAGAGCGCCGGCTACAAGCTCGGCAAGGACATCTACCTGGCGCTGGACTGCGCCGCCTCGGAGTTCTATGACTCCAAGGCCAAGAAGTACGTCTTCAAAAAGTCCGACGGCCGCAAGCTTTCGGGCGACGAAATGGTCGAGTACTACAAGCAGCTCACCAAAAAGTACCCGATCATCTCGATCGAGGACGGCTGCGGCGAGAACGACTGGGCGACCTGGAAGAAACTCACCGACGCGCTCGGCGACAAGGTGCAATTGGTGGGCGACGATTTGTTCGTCACCAACACCGCGTTCCTCTCCAAGGGCATCAAGACCGGCACCGCCAACTCGATTCTCGTGAAGGTGAACCAGATCGGCTCGCTGACCGAGACGCTCGACGCCGTGGAAATGGCCAAGGACGCCTCGTACACGGCCGTCATCTCGCACCGCTCGGGCGAAACCGAGGACGCGACGATCGCCGACATCGCGGTGGCCACCAACGCCGGCCAGATCAAGACCGGTTCCTTGTGCCGCACCGACCGTGTGTGCAAGTACAACCAGCTGCTGCGCATCGAAGAGATGCTCGGCCGCGACGCCATCTATGGCGGCAAGATGAAGAACGTCTAAGACGTCTTTCATTTTTAAACAAAAAAGCGCGCCCGAAACCGGGCGCGCTTTTTTGTTTTTAAGTTTTAAAAGATTACTGCGGATCCATCCTGCGTTTTAGCCGCATGGCCTCGATGACATTGGGCGGGATGAAGGGGGCGATATGCTCGGCATTTTTGGCGCTGCAAACCTGTTTGACGAGCGTGGATGAAGTATAAAAATATTTTTGGCTGGGCATCAGGAAGATGGTTTCGATCTCGTCGTTCAAGTGGCGGTTCATCTGCGCCATCTGGAATTCGAAGTCAAAGTCCGACACCGCGCGCAGGCCGCGGATGAGCGCGCAGGCCCCGATGTTTTTTGCGAACTCGACTGTCAGCCCTTCAAGCAGGCGCACCGAGACGTTCGGCAGGTCTTTCACGTTTTCGCGGATCAGCTCCAGGCGCTCCTGCGGCGTGAACCACGGGGTCTTGGAGTCGTTTTGGGCGACGGCCAGCACCACCTCGTCAAACAGCCGCAGCGCGCGTTTGACAACGTCCAGATGCCCGAAGGTGATGGGGTCGAAGGTTCCCGGATAAAGCGCCTTTCGCATGAAGGACATCCTCGTCTATTTGGCAAATAAATGCAATCAGGACTTTATTTCGAAAACGTTCTGCGCCACAATGAGGGGGATGTCCATCAACCTGCCAAACCTTGTCACGCTCACGCGCGTGCCCATGGTCTTTTTGATCATGGTGCTGATTTGGATTCCGGCTAGGGGTTTGGCGAGTTTGGCGCTGGTGCTGTACATTTTGGCGGGCGTGACCGACTGGCTCGACGGCTACCTCGCGCGGCGCTACAACATGGTCTCCACCTTTGGGAAATTCATGGACTCGCTCACGGACAAGATTTTTGTCCTGGGCACGCTGATCGCGCTGATCGGCCTGCCGCAAAGCCCGATGCCCGCGTGGACTGCCTTTTTAATCGTCATCATTCTGGCGCGCGAATTCATGGTGACGGGGCTGCGCATGATCGCGATGAGCAAGGGCGTGGTGCTGGCGGCGGAAAACGCGGGCAAGGTAAAAATGGTGCTGCAACTGGTCAGCACGGGATTTTTTATATTGGCGCTGGTCGTGCGCGTTGACTTGGGGCCGCTGCTGGGCGATTGGACGCAAAACGCCGAAAGCATCGTGTGCTGGGTCGGCACGATTTTGCTGGTGATCACCACCTACCTGACCATCCAGTCCGGCGTGCACTACCTGCGCGCGTACGGCTATCTGCTTAAGGACGAATCATGAGCGCGTTTTTAAAAATCCTGCGCGGCTCCTTTTTCTGGACGCGCGTTTTCCCAAGCGGTTTTGTCAACGCCGTGGCGTCGCTGGGTTTTGGCGGCAAGGTCAAGGCGCCCGGCACTTGGGGCAGCGCGGCGGGTTTGCTGTTTTACACCGTCTTTTTTCAAAACTCCACGGTTCTGTTTTGCGCGGTTCTGGGCGCGGTGAGCATTTACCTGGCCTGCGCCTTTTGCGACGAGTCCGAAAAACGCCTCGGGGCGCACGACCCCGGCCGCATCATCCTGGACGAGTTCGTGGCGATGCCGCTGGTGTTTCTGGGCGTGCAGGCGTGGGTGGGTCGCGGGATATTGCCCGTGTGGGGAATTTTGCTGCTGGGCTTCGCGCTGTTTCGCCTGTTCGATGTTTTTAAACCCTTCGGCATCCGCGGCATTCAAAAATTGCCCGGGGGCGTCGGCGTGGTGATGGATGATGTGGCCGCCGCCCTGTGGGCGTGCGTGACGCTGCACATGGCGCTTTTCGCCGTCAGTTATTTTTCAAACGCGCCCGCCGCTTAGTCTATGACGTTGACCGAACTCACACACGCGCTTTTTGAAAAAATGGACGGCACCCTCATCGTCTGGGTGAACGAGTATGGCCTGTGGGTGTACGCGCTGCTGGCGCTGATCGTGTTTTTGGAAACGAACGTGCTGGGCGCGCTGCTGCCGGGGGACTCGCTGGTCATTTCCACCGGAGTGGTGTGTGCCGGCACAAAGATGGACAGCCACACCGCGATTATCGCGATTATGGTCGGCACGATTGCCGGATTTTTCGTGAACTACTGGCTCGGCGTGCTGCTGAGCGACCGCTTTTTAAAAAACAAGGACATCGGCTGGACGCACAACGCAAAAATCCAAAAAGCGCGCGCCATCATCGCCCGCTATGCCGCGGCGTCGATTTTGTTCTCGCGCTTCATCCCCTTCATGCGCAGCGTCGCGGCGATGACGGCGGGGCTTGTGCGCATGGATTTTAAAATTTTCAGCATCTACAGCACCCTGGGCGGTATTTTGTGGGCGGTCGGCTGTTTTTCCGTCGACTATCTGGTGACGAAGTTCACGGTGCTTTCGGGAAAATTCTGGCTGTTGCCGATAGTGGTCATCTTGCTGTGCATCCCCGCCTGGGGCGCCAAAAAATTGTACACCCGATTGGGCGAGCACCGCGCGCACGCGCCGTCCGATCACAACGAATAAAATGACCTGGACGGATTTCGCATTGGGAGTGTTCGACAAGCTGGATGAAAAGCTTGTTATCTGGATGGGCGAGTACGGGCTGTGGGTGTACGCGCTGCTGCTGCTGCTGGTGTTTCTGGAAACCAACGTGATCGGCTCGGTGCTGCCCGGCGACACGCTGGTCGTCTCCACCGGTATCGTGTGCGCGGGCACGCAAATGAGCGCGCCCGCCGCGCTCACGGCGATCATAACGGGAACGATCCTCGGCTATTTTTTTAATTACGCGCTCGGGCGCTTGCTGGGCAGGGGCGTGTTCAAAAACAAAAGCACGCGCTGGCTGGAGCATGAAAAAATCCTGAAAGTCCGCCAGTTTTTCCGCAGCCATGAACGCGCCTCGATTTTTTTCGCGCGCTTCATCCCCTTCATGCGCAGTCTCGCGCCGCTGACCGCGGGGCTAGTGCGCATGGACATACGGCAATTTGGCTTGTTCAGCGTCCTGGGCGGATTCATGTGGGGAAGCGTTTATTTCACGGTCGGCTATTACGTGGCGAAATTCACCGTGCTCTCCGGCCGTCTGTGGCTGGTACCGTTCGCGGTGTTTTTGCTGTTTGTACCCGCCTTCGCGGTCAGGCACTTTTTCACCAAGCGCCACGAGCGGAGGATGAAAGTTTAGATGCTTTCCCCCTGCACGGCGACGCGACCGCTGCGCCCAGGCAGGGCCCCCATTTTTAATTCGCACACCGGGATTTTTTTAGGCGCCTTTAGCAATTCGCGCGCCCAATCGTCGCAGCGGAAAAAGGAAACGCCCGCTTCTTGGGCGCGGGTTAAAAAAGCTTCAAACCACGCTGCGTAGCGCAGGCCCTCCAGCTCCGCGTGGATCGTGAGCATGCTGTGTGGCGATGTTTTTATTTTCTCCAAAAGAAAATCCGTGATCGCGTTTTCGTCCGGAAATTCGGGGCGCCCGACCAGCTCGTCGAGCGTCGGCAAGTTCGAGGGGATTTGCAGCGTCTTAAACGTCTTGTCCCCCGCGTGCGGGAAAAACGCGAAGCGCCCGTCGCGCGCGTCCGACCCGTAGAGCAGCCCCGCTTCGTCGTACGCCTGCAGGCTTTTTGCGTCCGCCTGCCAGCCGGGCGCGCCCGCCGTCAACGGCCGCGTCTTAAAAATCCGCTCGTACTCCTCAACTGCCTTGAAAAATTCCTTCCGCACGCGCTCTCGCGACATTTTCGCAAGGTGATCTTGCCACGTGTAATGGTCGTAGCAGTGGATCCCCGTCTCAAACCCCTCATCCGCGATTTTTTTCAGCACCGCCTCGTGCCGCCGCCCGATATGCGGCGCGGGCAGCAGTGTCCCGTTAAGCAGCGTGCGCAGTCCGTAATTCCCCGCCACATTGCTGCGCATCACCTTCTTCAAAAACCCGGGCCGAAAAATCCGCGTGATCGCACGCCCCGTCCGATCCGGCCCCAGCGAAAATAAAAACGTCGCCGGCACCTCCCGCTGTTTCAATAACGCCGCCAACGCGGGCACCCCCTCCTTCGTCCCGCGATCGGTGTCGACGTCTATTTTTATAGCCAGGCGCATGGATGAATTGTAGAGGTTGGAACTTTTAGGGGAAAGAGAAAAGCACGGGTAAGATTTTTTGTTAGAAGAAATGCGGGGAAAACTTTTTTGAAAAAAAGTCTTCCCCGC
>JAKPNF010000033.1 GCA_029548565.1 Verrucomicrobiota bacterium | reverse complement strand
CGGTGACGACGGCCGGCGGCATGGCGATGGCCTTCGGCCTTTATGACAGCCAGGGCATTCCCGTCAGCACGCTGGCCGGAAAAGTCGAGGTTTACGCCGGCGATGCCGCCCAATACGGTTTGGCGGCGGTCTTTGTGATTGGCGAGGGCACGCCCACCACGGCGCACACGGTTCATTTGGAAAACGGCACCCAATTGCTGGCCACCAGTGTGCGCACGCCCGAATGGGCGTTTGTGATCGCCTGTGGGCGCGGCTATCAGGACTTTGTCTTTTCCGGCGAGGATCCCGCGGGCACCTACCTCATGAAAGGCGGCGTGGCGATGATGACCGGATCGCTGAGGGTCGAAAACGGCACCTACCTGTGGACAGACTTGCACACCGCCCGCACAGACGCCCTTATCATCGACGCCACTTTCGGCAGCACGATCATGAACGTGGCCTCCAGCGCGAAAGTGGTGCTGCAAAACAACGCTTCGCTGCTAAACGAACGCTTCACTGTGGATGGCGAACTCATCGCCACGGCCAAGAACATTTCCGATTTCTCGCAAGTGACCATTGGCGACGGCACGACCTTTGATGGCAGTGGAAAAATCACGCTGCGCATCGCCAATGATTTTTCCTCCTTCGATGGCGAGCAGATGCAATTGTTTGTCTTCACCAATGCCACGCTCGACGCGGACTTGATGGCCTCTTTCACGGTCACCTGGGAAGACGGCTCTTTGGTCGATCCCTCGCTGTGGAGCTTCGACGCCGCAATGGGCATCGTGACTTTCGGCGACATCCCCGAGCCGGCAGCGGCTGCGGGAGTGCTCGGCATACTGGCGCTGGCTTTGACCGCACGTCGCCGCCGTTAAACCAAGGGCAAAAGGATGCGACAGCATTCGCGTTAAAAGTTTTTTGGAAGGGGTGCGGGGAAGACTTTTTTTTAAAAAAGTTTTCCCCGCATTTTTCTACCAAAAACTATTTCGTGTATCGCTTGTCGGGTGTCAAGATGCCGAGTTTTTTGGCCAGCTCGTCGGTGTATTTTTCGTCGAAGCCCACGTCCGGGAAAGTGCCGGCTTTGCGCAGGTCTTGTTCGGTAAGGCGGTAGGCGTTGATGCTGTAGCCGATTTGGAAGTCCGGCTCGCGCTTTTTCAGGTACTCGCACAGTTTGATGAAGCGCAGGTTGCCGTATTGGATGAGCAGTTGCAAGTTGGAGTTTAGCAGTGCCATGTTCTGCTGGTCTTGCGGCGTGCCCTCGGGGAATTGCAGCCCTTGGATATTTTGCGTGCCAAGAATATTGATGAGGTCTTGCGTGGAGTTCACGTGCTTTTGCCACTGCGAGAAAACGCCCGCCATCTGCGAGAACATGAGCGGGATGTTTTGCTTTTCCCAGTCCTTATATTCGGGCGCCGTCACGTAGACGCTTTGCAGCTGGGTCGCGTGGATCAGGTACAGTCCGGGCTTCAGCGGTGGCACAGAAATGTAGGTGGCGGCGTTGGTGACGCGGTAGGCGGGCAGGTAATGGAATTTGAAACCCTCGTAAAATTCCGGCCAGCCGGAGCCAAAATGCGCGTAGTAAACGGGCGACTTGTCGCCGGTCGTCTTCAGGTTTTTGACCGTCTCGACCATTAGCGGCACGTCCTGCCCCCAGTCCAGCGAGCTGTCGATCAGCAGCTTGTAGCCCTGCGAGGGGCCGCCCATCAGGGGGTTAAAGTACGCCAAAAAGTGAGGGCGCACCATGAGCGCGGCCAGCGCGCACCACAGCAGCAGCGCGCCGAGCAGGAGCTTTTTCCACAGCGCAGGCTGTATCCAGTAAACAACTACGCAGCCCAGTAGAATGTACAACAGCGGGTAGATCGGCAAAATATGCCGGTGGCCGATGTTGAGGTTGGTCAACACCGCCATCGCGCCGTAAACGAGGATGCCCGTCCACAAAGGGCAGAGTCGGTAGATCCAGTTTTCCGCCCAGGGCAGGCGCTCTCCCTGTTTCTGACGGGCGATCGCCGCCGCCGCGGCGACGAGCGCCAGCGCCATCAATCCGAAGACGGGCAGGGGCGTTTTGAGCAGGAAGGTGACGACAAAATATTTTCGCCAGCCCACGTTGGAGCGTTCGCCCAGCAAAAAGGCGCTGCGCTGCAGGCTAAAGGCGTAGGTGTGTAAAAAGCCGTGCACGTAGGCTTCCGGCAGCAGCTTTATCGGGGAATCTTTTTGCCACTCGATCAGTTTGCGCAGCGTGCCGGGGACGAGGCCGCCGATGTTTTCAATCGCGGCGTCCACGTCTTCCTGAGAGGTCAGGTTCCTGACCGCCTCGGGGTTTTGCAGCGACAGGCAGCGCAAAAATAAATCGGAGTCGCTGTTGGAATAGGCGGTGGGATAACCTTCGGGCACGCCGGAGAAGCGGAAGTCATAAAAGGCCCACAGCACAACCCACGCCACCACCGCGGCCACGGCAAAGCCCGCGAACTGCGCCGCGAATTTTTTCACGCGCCCGGAAATTTCACGCGCTTTTAAAAGTCCCGCACTGACAGCCGGATTTTTAATCAGGCACACCACCCACATGATCAGCGCCATCACGCCGATCAGCGGCGCGGAAAATTTGGCGACCGCCGTCAAGCCCAGCACAAGCCCCGTGCCCAGCACGATAGGCAGGCTCACACGGTGCAGCATTTTCCACACGCACGCAAGGCTCAGCAACATCAGCAGCGCAAAAGTGGTGTCGGAAGTGATCAGCCCGCCGTGCGCCAGCAAGTCGGTGCTGAAGACGGCCAGAAACAGCGAGATCAGCCCGCCCTTCGCCCCCCAGAGCCGCCGCGCGTAAAAATAAACCGCCAGGCACAGCCCAAGCCCCACCGTCGAGAGCATCATGAGCCGTCCGGATAAAATCATGGCCTGCGGGTCGTTGCCCGACTGCCAGAGAAACTGTGCCGCCAAATCAAAGTGGTTGCCGTTCTCGCGCGCGGGCGTGTCGGGGATCAGCGGTTTTTCCGAAAAAAACAGCAGCGGCACGGCGCCCAAGCGTTGGGGCAGGTTGCCGTTTTCGCTCTGGTAGCGAAAATCGCCCTCGCTCCAATAAGCGTAACCGGAGAGCAAGTGAAACCCCTCGTCGGCCGTGATGGTCGAGATACGCAGCCAGCCAAAAGCCATCAGCCAGTAAATGGCCAACAACACGATCACGGCAGTCAATTCAACGCGCCGCGGCAGCGCGGTAGAAAGCGTTTTAGGGGCGGCGGCAAGTGTGGCAGGTTCGTCTTTCATTCACAATAAGGAAGATACAGAAGATTAACCTTTTTCTCCCGCTTCTTCAATGAAAGTTTATGGCACGCACGCCGTTAAAATGAGATTGCCTGGCGCCACTATCCCTCGCAAACTAAAGCCGATTTACATACCTATGAAGCCGCCATCTTTTCTTCGTTCACTTCGTTGTCTGGCTGCCGTCCTTGCCCTGTGTGCCAGCGGCCTTTGGGTGTGGGCTGACCAGGCAACTTGCAACGTGCCTGCAAACCCCGCGCAGTCCTGCGATACAGAGCCGTTGTCGGAAAATATTCCGGGCCAGATAAACGAGTATCAGCTGAGTCTGATTTTAAATGCGCTTACCACAAGCGAAACGGACGAAGCCCGCGCCATGATCGGCTATGATTGCGGAATCCTTTGGGAAACCGGAAAATTGCCGGAAAAGTCCTCGATCGGTTTTAATCAGCAGATCAATAATCCGGATGGGACAATCAAAAGGTGGAGCGAACAAACTAGCGTGCGGCCCGATATCGAGATCGCCGTTTATTGCTACGATATCGCCGCCCAGGCAGGTAACGCGCAGGCAAAGCAAAAGCTCGCGCAGCTTGAAAAGCAGGGCAGCGACATCGCCGCGCTCAAGGAAAAAGGCCGCGCGAAAGTCGAGGCGTTTTTGCAAAAGACAAAGAACAAGGCAAAAACGGATGCCGAAATAAAAAAGCAACTGATCAGAAAATAAAGACAGCGTCGCGCGCGATCCGCGCCTGGGCTATTTTGCGCACCCGCATCCCGGTTCGCCGCAGGGGATGACTTCGACATTGACGTGGGCGAGGTGCTCGATGGCTTTCAGGCGTTCGCGGTATTCGGGGGCGGCGCGGTGTTGGCCGCTGACGATGCTTAGTATGCCTGCGAGTTGGTCGGTGCCGATGCGCCAGATGTGTATGTCGGCCACGCGGCTGTCGCCGTCTTGTTCGATGAGGGCTTTGGCCTTTTCAAATAGTTCGCGCTTGGCGGAGGCGTCGAGCAGGGTGGCGGCGGTTGTTTTGATGAGGCCATAGGCCCATCTCGAAATGAGCAGGCCGCCCGCGATGCCGACGATCGGGTCCAAAAAACTCCAGTTGAAAAATTTGCCCGAGAACAGGGCGATCAGCGCCATGACGGAGGTCAGCGCGTCGGCCAGCACGTGCAGGTAGGCGGCGCGGTAGTTGTGGTCTTTTTGCGTGTCGGCTTTCTGGGCGCCCTCGTCATGTTCGTGGACGTGCTTTTCATTTTCGTGGTCGTGCCCGTCGTGCGCGTGGCTGTGCGGCGTTTTTAAAATGAAAATGCTGGCCAGATTGACGCACAGTCCCACGATGGTCACGATAATCGCCTCGTTATAGGCGATGTCCACGCGGTTGAACAGGCGCTCTACGGACTCGATGATAATCCACAGTCCCGCCACTCCCAGCCCCAGCGCGCTGGTGTAACCGGCCAGGCTGCCGAATTTTCCGGTGCCGAACGAAAAGCGGTCGCTTTTTTCATAACGGCGCGCCAGGCGGTAGGTGGCGTAGGTGATGCCCAGGGCCAGCGCGTGCGTGCCCATGTGCCAGCCGTCGGCCAGCAGCGCCATCGAGCCGCTCCAAAAGCCGACGCCCACCTCCACGAACATGGCGGTGAGTGTCAGGACGACGACCAGCAGGGTGTTGCGCTCGTTGGCGGAATTGATCGAACCGCTTAAATCCGGGTGAGCGTAGCGGCGCAGGAGATTTTCGTGCAGTTGCATGGCGGAAAAATTATTTTGTCTTTTGCAAAAACTCGACCAGCTCGTCCACCAGTGGCTTTTCGTGACGCTGAACGGCACCGGCGATGCAGCCGCTTAGATGGTCGCCCAAGACCTGCGTCCACAGCCCGCGTACTGCGCCAGAAATGGAGGAGATCTGCCGCAGCACGTCCATGCACTGCTTTTCCTGTTCAACCATCTTTTTTACCCCGCGCAACTGCCCCTCGATGCGGTTGATGCGCGCGATGACACGCGCCTTTTCGGCGCCGGTGTCCGCGTAACAGTGTCCTTGTGGGCGTTTTCCTTTCTTGGGCGTTTTCATAAATAGAGAATAGGGGTATATCCTATATTGCGTCAATAAAGAATTTTTACCCTGCGTCAAAACAACCTAAATCATATGCAAAGCCAAGGATATCCATTCGCAAAAAATCCGTATAAAAGGAGCAGCTTCGCAAGGCATTGTTCGTTGTCGCACGTGAAAAAAAAAAAGGACGCCCGAAAACCCGGGCATCCCTCAAAAAGACGTAAACAACCCTTCTTAATTATTTGCGCCTTCTTGAAATTGTAGCCAAGGCCAGCGCGCCCAGCAGCGCCGCGGCGGCGGCAGGCTCGGGGATTTGGCGGGCGTAGGTGACGTCGATGGTCAGGCCGTTGGCACCCCAGGTGAGGTTGTCGAAATCAAAGTACTGCGCCGCATCGCCCTCTATAATGGTGGGAGTGGCGGCCAGATAGTCGTAGTCACCGTAGGCGATCAGCGTGATGGTGATCGTTTCGTTGAGGGTGGCCGAGTCCCACAGGCCAAAGTTGCTGAAGTCGATGATCAGCGTTGTGTCGGCTCCCATGGTGAACGCCCCGCCGGTTTGCACGATGGACTTGCCGGTCCAAGAGGATAGCTTGTCGGCGGACAAGTACAGCTCGCTTTCCCCGGCGAAAGTGACGGAATTGCCCAAAAAGACATGATCCATCTTTGAGCTGATCGTGGCTTTGCCTATC
>JAKPNF010000021.1 GCA_029548565.1 Verrucomicrobiota bacterium | reverse complement strand
ACGGTGTGCCAGAGCGCGCGCTGCCCGAACCAGGGCGAGTGTTGGTCGGCGGGCACTGCTACCTTTATGATTTTGGGGGATGTGTGCACGCGCAATTGCGCGTTTTGCGCGGTATCGACGGGCAGGCCGCTGCCGCCGGATGCGCAAGAACCCGCGCGGCTCGCGCAGGCCGTCTTTGAGATGAAGCTAAAGCACGCCGTGATCACCTCTGTCACGCGCGACGATTTGGCGGACGGCGGGGCCGGGCATTGGGCGGCGTGTGTGAAAGCGGTGAAGATGAAAAATCCTGCCTGCGCGGTGGAGGTGCTAGTGCCTGATTTTCAGGGCGACATCGCGGCGATTAAAACCGTGCTGGCCGCGCAGCCCGAAATTTTTGGGCACAATTTGGAGACGGTCGAGCGGCTGCAATTGCCTATCCGCAAGTCTGCCCGTTATGCCCGCTCGCTCAAAGTGTTGGAAGATGCCAAGAGCTTGGGCGCGGTGACAAAGACGGGGCTTATGTTGGGGCTTGGCGAGCAAGAACAAGAAATAGCCCAAACGTTGCGCGACGCGCGAGCCGCGGGCGTGGACATCGTCACGCTCGGGCAATACCTGCGCCCCAGCGGCGCGCACGCGCCCGTCGAGCGCTGGGTGCATCCGGATGAATTTGACCGCTGGGCGGAGTTCGCGCGGCAACTGGGCTTTGGGGCGGTCGAGTCCGGGCCCTTGGTGCGCACCTCCTACCGCGCCGAGCAGCAAAGCGCGCGGTTGCGCAAGGCGGACTGATTTTTTAGGATTGTTCAAAACGCATGAACATTGAAAACAACTGTACCGTGCTGTTTGCCGGGGACTCCATCACCGACGCCGGGCGCGCGCGGCCCGTGGGCGAGGGGCCCGCTGGCGACTTGGGGGGCGGGTTTGTGAACCTGGTCTTCGGGTATCTGAACGCGTTTCACCCCGAGAAGCGTATCCGTGTTTTGAATACGGGCAACAGCGGCGACACGACCAACGAATTGCTCGAACGCTGGCAGCGCGACGTGCTCGGGTTGAAGCCCGACTACGTCAACCTCATGATCGGCATCAACGACTGCTGGCGCCCCTTCAAGCGCCTCATCGCCGACGAGATGAAAGTGGACGTTGAAAAATACGCCCGCAACTTGGAAAAGCTCGTCGATCAGACGCTGCTGCAGGTCAAGGGCATGACGCTCATGACGCCGTATTTTATCCACCCCAGCCGAGACGACACGATGCGCGCGGCTATGGACGAGTACCGCGCGGCGATGAAACAGGTGGCCGCGCAAAAAGGCGTGCCGTGCTTTGACACGCAGGAAAAATTCGACGCGGCGCTCAGGCACCTGCACCCTTACATGTTCGCGGGCGACTGTGTGCACCCGTACGCGGGCGGGCACCTCATGCTGGCGCGTACCTGGCTCGAGGGCGTGAATCTCTGGTGATTTTTGCAAATGAAAAAAA
Source organism: Verrucomicrobiota bacterium (assembly GCA_029548565.1). Taxonomy (GTDB): domain Bacteria; phylum Verrucomicrobiota; class Verrucomicrobiia; order Opitutales; family JAKPNF01; genus JAKPNF01. The sequence goes on along the minus strand of JAKPNF010000021.1, from coordinate 11,897 downwards.
ACCTCACATTGGTGGTGCTGGCGGCGGGCATGGGTTCGCGCTACGGCGGGCTCAAGCAGATGGATCCGCTCGGGCCAAGCGGCGAGACCATTTTGGATTACTCCGTCTTCGACGCCGCCCGCGCGGGTTTTGCGCGCGTGGTGTTTGTGATCCGCAGGGATTTTGAACAGGCGTTCCGTGAGCGTGCCAAACGCTTTGAAAAACACATCGAGGTCGCCTTCGCCTTTCAGGAACTGGACGATCTTCCGCAGGGTTTTTCAGTGCCGCAAGGCCGCGAAAAACCCTGGGGGACGGCCCACGCCGTGCGCGCGGCGCGCTCGGTGGTGGACGGGCCTTTCGCCGTCATCAACGCCGACGATTTTTACGGCGCGCGCAGTTACCGGCAACTGGCGGAATTTTTGCAAGGCGCGGATGAAAATACGGGCACCTGCTCGGTCGTGCTGGTGGCCTTTCGCATGGACAAAACGCTCAGCGAGCACGGCAGCGTCTCGCGCGGGGTGTGCACGGTGGATGAAAAGGGCGACCTTTTAAATATTCAGGAATGGACAAACCTTGTGCCCGACGGCGAGGGCGGCGCGTTTTCAAAAGACGAGACGGGGCAGCTCACGCGCTTTGCGGGCGACACGCCGGTGTCCATGAACTGCTGGGGTTTTTCGCAAAATTTCTTCGCGATTTTGGAAGATTTTTTCACGGACTTTTTAAAGGCGCATGGTGGCGAGCTTAAAAGCGAGAGCTATCTGCCCAGCGCTGTCAGCGAGGCGCGCGCGGCCGCGCGCGCGCGGGTGAGTGTTTTAAAAACCGACGGCGAGTGGTTTGGCATCACCAACCGCGAGGACACGCCGGTGGTGCGTGCGGCGCTTGCGCGTTTGACGGCGCGGGGGGATTATCCTTCTCCGCTATTTGATTAAAAAAATGGACATCGTTCGCCAAGCGCTTTCACAATTCCTGCCGCCCGACGAGGCGGGGGATGTTTCCCTGCGCCCGCTGGGTGACGGGCACATCAACGCGACCTGGCTTGCGGGCGAGGGTTTTGTCGTGCAGCGGCTCAATCCCGACGTGTTTAAAAACCCGCACGCCGTCATGGAAAACATGCGGCGCGTGTGCGCGCATCTGGCCGAAAAAAAAGGCACGGAGGATTTTTACCCGCTGGAATTGCTGCCCGCCTGCGACGGCACCTGCTTTTGGGAAGCGCCCGATGGCGTGCTGTGGCGCTGCACGCGCTATGTGAAAAACGCGCGCGCGTTTTTGAAGTTAAAAAATCCCGCGCAGGCGTTCGCGGCGGCATGCGCGTTCGGGCGTTTTGTCTGGCTGCTCAAAGATTTGCCGCCGCCGCCGCTGGTGGAGACGATTCCCGATTTTCACAACACGCCCCTGCGCTTCAAAACCTTTTGCGCGGCGGTGAAAGCCGACAAGGCGGGCAGGGCGATACAAGCGAAAAGCGAGATCGAATTTGTCATGAGCCACGCGCGGCTGGCGGGGGAACTTTTGGAAATGAATTTCCCAGTGCGCACGGTGCATAACGACACGAAACTCTCCAACCTGCTCTTTGACGAAAGCGGCCAACGTGTGCTGTGCGTGCTTGATTTGGACACCGTGATGCCCGGGCTTGTCCTGCACGATTTTGGAGACCTGGCGCGCAGTGCGGCCAACACGGGCGACGAAGATGCCGAAGACCTCTCAACCGTGCGGCTGGACGAGGCCCTTTTTGCCGAACTTGCCAAGGGGTTTGTCAGCGGCGCGCGCGATGCTTTGAGCCCCGAAGAAATCCGCCACATGCCGCTGGCCATGGAGACGATCACCTATGAGTTGGGCATGCGTTTTTTGACCGATTATCTGGACGGCGATATTTACTTCCGCACAAAACGCCCCGCCCAAAATCTCGACCGCGCGCGCGTGCATTTTAAGCTGCTGCAATGCATGCAACAATCGCGCGGGGCGCTTGAACGGGTGGTTGAGGGGCTTTTGTAAAAACACGCGTTTCTCCTCGGAAAAACGCGCGCGTGCGCAAGTTTTTGTTGACCTTGGGCGTGAATGCTTTAAAGTTGACAGTTTCCCTTTATACACAAGACACAGGGCCGCAAGGCCGTACCGAAACATGAAGCAACTCACACTCTCAGTCACCAACCGCAAGCAGACCGGCCGCGGCCCCGCCCGCCGCCTGCGCACCGTCGGCACGGTTCCCGCCGTCATTTACGGCAAGGCCGGCTCGCGCTCTTTGGCGGTCGACGAACGCGACTTCCGCATGCTGATGCGCGCCAAGGGCGGCTCGATCGCGCTGGTGGAAATCAAGGACGACGAGGGCAAGCAGACCCTCTCGCTCATTCAGGACGTGCAACGCAACCCGCGCACCGACCGCTTTGTCCATATCGACTTTAAGGAAGTCCTGCCCAACGAGGAGCTGCGCACGGAAATCCCGCTGCACATCACCGGCGAGAGCGAGGGCGTGAAGCTCGACGGCGCTTTGCTGGAAGTGGTCTCCCACCAAGTCCACGTGCGCTGTCTGCCGAAGGACCTGCCCGAATTTATCACGATCGACGTGACGAGCATGCGCGGCGGGGACAACATCCAGGTCAAGGATTTGCCGGCCATCGCGGGGGTCACCTACACGGGCGACCAAAACCGCGTGCTGATCGCCTGCGTCGTGCCCGAGCAGGAAGAAGAGGCCAAGCCCGACGCCGCTGCTCCCGCAGCCGCCGCGGCTCCTGCCGCCGCCGAGCCCGCGAAAAAGGCTTAATTTTCCGCGGGGGCTTATCCCCGCTTCACCGTTCTTTGAGACATGTCCATCACCGTTATCGCAGGACTGGGAAACCCCGGGCCGGCGTATCGGCTTACGCGCCACAATATCGGCTGGCTGCTGGTTGAAAAACTGGCGGCGCGCTGGGGCGCCCCGTGGAAGCAGAGCAGGGATTTTTTGGCCGACGTCGCGAAAGCCTCCGCCCACGGGCGGGATTTTTTGCTCGTCAAGCCGCTGACCTATATGAACGAGAGCGGCAAGTCCCTGCAAAAAATCGCGCAGTTTTACAAGTACGCGCCCGAGCAGTTCGCCGTGGTTCACGACGACATCAACCTGGATCTGGCGCGCGTGAAGGTAAGCGAGCGCGGCAGCGACGGCGGGCACAACGGCTTGACCAGCGTCATTTGCCTGCTGGGCGAGCATTTTGTGCGTTACCGCGTGGGGATAGGGAAAAAGCCGCACCCCGAGATGGACTTGAAAGATTTCGTGCTGAGCAAGTGGACAGACGCGCAAGCCGCCCTGCTCAGCGAACGCCTCGAATCGCTCGTGGACGGCCTGGAATTTCTGGCCACCCACGGCGCGGCGCAGGCGATGAACAAACTCAACGGCGGCGCACCCAATTAACCATTTAACAATCTATCGCATGAGCGACCACACACAGACCTACAAAGCCACCTTCCTGCTCGACACCCGCGGGTACGAGCAGCCGGTGGAAACCATCATCACCAAACTGGGCGACATCCTCAAGGCCGCCGGCGCGGACGTTCAAAAGGTCGATAATCTCGGCTCCAAGAGCTTTGTGCGCGTGGCCGACCGCCGTTTCCCCAGCGGCACCTTTGTGCAGATCACCTACAAGGGGCTCTCCAGCGTCGCCTCGACCCTGCGCGAAAAACTGCGCCTGGACAAGACGATCAACCGCATTTTGGTGCAGAAGGCCTAAGCGGGCTTTCAGCCAATCCGTTAACCCTAACGCACAAACGCCATGGCCTCCTACAGCAAAGTCATCCTAATGGGCAACCTCACGCGCGACCCGGAGTTGCGCTCCACGGGCACGGGCACAAGCGTTTGCCGCTTCACCATCGCGTGCTCGCGCTCCTTCAAGGGGCAGGACGGCGCCCAGCGCGAGGAAACCGCCTTTGTCGATTGCGACGCCTGGGGCCGCACGGCCGAGACGATCGCCAAGTACTGCCAAAAGGGCCGCCCCCTGCTGGTGGATGGCCGCTTGAAGCAGGACAAATGGGAGGACAAAAACACGGGCGAGAAGCGCTCGAAGCTGATGGTCGTGGTGGAGAATTTCTCCTTTGTCAGCAGCGGCCGCCCCGAGGGAGCCGAAGGGGGCGCTTACAACCAGGACGACGGCGCCCCGCCGCCGCGCGCCCCGCGCAGCGCCCCGGCTTCCAACGACGCCGCGATGGACGAAGACATCCCGTTCTAAAGGGCACTTTTACTTTTTCAAACTACTCATTCCGAACACAAAGATTATGGCTACGACAGAAATTTTGCTCATCAAGCCCGTCGAGGGACTCGGCGGCGAAGGCGACCAGGTGAAGGTCAAAAGCGGCTACGCCCGCAATTACCTGCTGCCGCGCAAGATGGCCCTGCCCATCACGCAGGCCAACCGCAAGCACATCGAATCGCTCAAGCAGGCCCGCGTGCAGCGCGAGGCGCAGGAGCTGGACGGCGCCAAGGATTTGGCCAAGAAAATCGAGGCCGTAACCCTGGTGTTCGCCGTCAAGACCGGCGAGGGCGGCAAAATGTTCGGCTCGATCACCGCCGCCGACATCGTCGAGAAAGTCGGCGAGCAGGGCATCACGATCGAGAAGCGCAAGCTGCACATCTCCCCCGTCAAGGAACTGGGCAAACACACCGTGCACATCAAGCTGCACAGCGATGTGACCGTGGACTTGGCCTTCGAAGTCGTCTCCGAAAACCCGATCATCGAGGCGCCCGTTGTCGAGGACAACGACGACGACGATGACGACTTCAAGGGGAAAAAAGGCAAAGGCAAATCCCGCCCGCGCCGCACCAAGAAGGCTGACTAAGATTCTCTTTCCTTCCAAAAAAGCCCGAGCGCAAAGCGCCCGGGCTTTTTTGTGGGTCGTGTTGAGAAGAGGCCTTTGAAACCTTCTCAAAAATCCTTTGAAAAGTTACGGTAGTGTAAAATTATCCTTTTGTGTTTGGAATACCGTTTTTTCGATGTAAAAAGCTTGCTTTGTAATGAGTTTGCGGACAGCATGAAGGCACAGATCTACGTTACCCATGAAAAAATACCTCTCATGCCTGTTTGCCGCCGCGTGTTTGAGCGCGCTGTTTAGTTCTGCGCACGCGCAGGATGGTTGCATGCTCTATACCCCTTATACGGATGGCTGCTCAATCCTCTTGGCTGACACGCCCATGCTTTCGCTTGGACAGGGGGCGTCTCTGACGATTGATTTGACGGGGTACTTCTCAACTGACACTTCCATTTTGCTGCTTGCTTATGGCGAGAACGCAAATAACACCTCTATCGTGTGGAACATCGGTGACGTCTCGAGGATTGAGTGGGACGCATCCGGCAACGGCTTGATCCTGAACATCGAAAGCATCGGCCCGCCAGAAGAACCCTATCAGATTGGAGATCAGCCTATGCCGATGCCGCCCGATCCGATAATCCCCGATCCGGAAATCCCCGACCCCACGTTGACCGGCGGGATCGTTCCCGTGCCTGAGCCCGCCGCGGCGGCCGGGTTGTTCGGGGCGCTGGCGTTGCTGTTTGTTTTGCGCAGGCGCAAATAAATTTAAGGCGGATTATTTTTAATCCTTTGTAAAAAAACCTCCCATTGCGGGAGGTTTTTTTTGTGCGTATTTTCGAAGAAAATGCCTATTTTTGCATTTCGCCAAACACGGCGCCGCCCAGAAGGACTTCGCCGTCGTACAGGGCGCAGATTTGGCCGGGAGCCAGCGCGCGCTGGGGGGTGGAAAATTCTATGAGCGCGCCGTCGTCGGTGGGGGTGAAAATCGCCGTGACTTTCGGGTCGCGGTAGCGCGGGCGGGCGGGCAGGGCGCGCTGTTCGCTGACGGGTGTGTTTATCCAGCTGAGCGAATGCAGCGAAAAGCGCGTGCCCCACAGCCCCGGGGCGTCGGGGGCGTCGAAAGCCACGATCAGGCGGTTTTTTTGCGCGTCTTTGGCGACGACGACGTAGGCCTTGTGGTCGGTGTTGGAGGGGATGCCCAGCCCGTGGCGTTGCCCTAGCGTGATCGTGTGCAAACCGCGGTGCGTCCCGAGCACTTTTCCGTCTGTGTTCACGATCTCGCCCGGGTTGTCGGGTATGTGCTTGGCCAAAAAATCCTGAATGCGGATTTTTCCCAGAAAACAAATGCCCTGGCTGTCTTTTTTGCGCGCGTTGGGCAGGCCCGCCTGCTCGGCAATGTTGCGCAGCTCGTCTTTGCACAAGTGCCCCACGGGAAAACGCGCCGCTTGCGCTTGCTCTTGTCGCATGAGCGCCAAAAAATACGACTGATCTTTGTTGGGATCGACGCCTTCTAAAATATCAACCCCGCCGTCCGCATTTTCGCGTCTGCGCGCGTAGTGGCCGGTGGCCACGGCCTCGAAGCCGTGCTGCTTTGCGTAATCCAAAAAGACGCCGAATTTCATCTCGCGGTTGCACAACACGTCGGGATTGGGCGTGACGCCGCCTGCGTAGCCGTCGACCAGATAGTGGACGATGCGCTCGCGGTACTGCTCGATCAAATTGACCACGCGAAAGGGCACGCCTAATTTTTCGCACACGGCGCGGGCGTCCTCGATGTCCTGTTGCCAGGGACAGTTGCCGAAAACGTCGATGCCTTCCTCGTTCATCCAGGTCTTCATGTAGGCGCACTCAATCGCGTGGCCCTGCCGCTGGAGCAAACAGGCCGCCACCGCGCTGTCCACGCCCCCGGAGAGGGCGACCAGAATTTTTTGAGGATGCGTTTTGCTCATTTAATGCGTACAATGATAGCAATATTTTCAAGCGCATGTCGAACACGCCGCAGATTTTTGGAGCCTTTTGGGAAACCGCCGAACGCGGGGTGGCCTACTTGAGTGCGGACTGGACGGACGACGACAGCCCGCCCTTGACCATGCAGGACGGCACGCCCATGAAGCTGGTGCGCCGTGTGGAGCCGCTGTACTTCGCGTTTCGCACGGGGTATTGTTTTGAGGGCGAACAGGTGCTCTTTGTGTTGGCGCCGCCCTTTTACCATAACTTCGACTGGGAACACGAGACGCCCTACGTGGCCGGGGATTTCAACGGCTGGCAGGAGGCGGTGCAAGACGACGCTTGGCGCATGAAGGCGGAGACGCACGCGGGGCTTTCCGTCTACGTGCTGCGCGTGCCCAAGGAAAAGGTGATGGTCAATGCGCGCCCGCGCTTCAAATTCGTGACGCGCGAAAAGCACTGGGTGGAAATCCCGCGCCGCGCGCCCAACGTCGTCGCCGACGGCAAGAACGAAAATTTTGAAATCCAGCCCGAATGCACGGGGCTGAACCTTTTTTATTTCTGGCCGCCCAAACCGCACAGGCTCGGGGTTTGCGAGTCGATCCGTTTAAACGGCGGGCAGCCTCACGAGGTGCGCGCGGGCCTGCTGTTGTTCAGGCAAGAGGCCAAGGGGCGCCTGGGCGCGTACATCGAGGACGGCAAAACATTTTTCCGCGTGTTCGTCCCGCGCGCGACGAAAGTGGTCGCGCATTTTATGCCGCACCCGCATGAGCAGGAAGGGCGCATTTTGGAGTTGGCGCGCGACGAGAGCAACCCCTGTGTGTGGCAGGGCTGGGTGCATGAGTCGCTGGAAAACTGGTTTTATTATTACTCGATCGGCGGAAACAACCACAATGCCACGACCGCCTTCGACCCCGCCGCGCGTGTGATGGACCCGTGGGCGCGCGCGGTTATCGGGCCGGAGAGTTTGGGCATTATTTTGACGGACGGGCGTTTCTCGCGCGGGCGAAAAAAACAATTCACCCCGCCGCACTGGCACGACCTTGTCATCGCCGAATGCCACGTGCGCGACCTTGTCAAATACGCGCCGATGCCCATGGAGGACGTCAAACGCCGCGGTTTCGCGGGGCTGGCGCAGTGCGTGCGCGACCCGTTGTTTTATTTGAACCACCTGGGCGCCAACGCGGTCGAGCTGCAGCCCGTGCAGGAAAACGACGCGCCCAACGCCGAGGCTTACCACTGGGGGTATATGCCCGTGAATTATTTTGCGCCCGCCAGCACTTACGCCACCGACCCGTACAGCGCCTCGCAAATCGAGCAGTTCCGCGACTTGGTGGACGCTTTTCACGAGAAAAACATCGCGGTGATTCTCGATGTGGTCTACAACCACACGGGCGAGCCCAATCACCTGCTGCGCATGGACAAGGCGTATTTTTTCTGTCAGGACTTCGACGGGGCCTTGACCAACTTCAGCGGCACGGGCAACGACCTGCGCACTTACACGCCCACGGCCAAGCGCCTCATCATCGAGAGCCTCACGCATCTCATTCAGGCGTACGATGTCGACGGCTTTCGCTTCGATCTGGCGGATCTGATCGGGGTGGGGGTGCTCAAGGAAATCGAGCAGGCGCTCAAGGCGGTGAAGCCCTCCGTCGTGCTCATCGCCGAGCCGTGGAGTTTTCGCGGCAACATCGCCCGCGCGCTGCGGCACACGGGTTTTTCCTCGTGGAATGACGGCTTCCGCGAGTTTGTCGCCCGCTATGTGCTGGGCAACGGCAACATCGAGGGGCTTAAATATTTTTTGGCGGGCTCGCCCGGGCTCGCGTTGTGGCCGGCGCAGACGGTCAATTATGCCGCCTCGCACGACGACTATTGCTGGATCGACAAGATCACCGAAAACGCGGGGCACAACGGCTTTTGGCCGACCGGCACCGACCAGCGCCGCACGCGCCTGATGTTCTCGGTGCTGATGATGGCCCTGGGCATCCCCATGCTCGCGCAGGGGCAGGATTTTCTGCATTCCAAGCACGGCGTGTGCAACACCTATCTGGACGGCGAGAAAAACGCGCTTAATTACGCCCGCGCCCGCGAATATTCCGACACCGCCGCCTACGCGCGCCACTGGATCGAATTTCGCAAAACAGCGGGCCGCGAACTGTTGTGCCTGTCGCAGTCCCCCGGCCCCGGCTACCTGCGCTGCTGGCCGACCCACAGCTCGGCAGCGGCGTTTTTGTACAACGCCGACCACTCGCGCGGCAAAAAACGCCTCTTGTACGCCATCAACCCGCACCCGTGGGAGGAGCGCATTTTGCTCGACGGCCTGGAACCCTCCGACTTCCTCCAACTGGCCGACCACAACGGTTTTTCCCAAAATGAACGCGGCTTGAACCCTTCTTTTTTCTGGCTGGAAGGAAAACTGCGCATGCCGCCGCTTTCGTGCGCGTTGTTTGCCTGCTGCTAGGGTGTGTCTTCAAATTTCTAATGGAGAGCTATAAGGTATTTTTGTTGACTAAAAAGGTCGTATTTTTTTATCGTGAGTGTTTGTCCTTTTTGTTTTTCAAAATCCAGTAATCCCATGAAAAAATCTTCTCCCTAATCATAGCGGTGTTTTTGAACGCGGCTGTGTGCGCGAATGCCGAAACCATTGTCAGCGGCGACGTCAATCCGGTCGTCAGCGGCGAAACCTAGGACGTTCAGGGAACCCTCAGCATCGGCACAAGCACCGGGAATTCCGGCTCGATGACGATTAACGGGGGCGGGGCGATGACGATCACCAGCGGCAGCTTTGTCGTCGGCGATTATGGTTCCGGTAGCTTGACCATTTCCTCCAACGATAACACGATCGTGGCGAAAGGGAACGGGTCTTATTCGCCTGCGCTCGCGTATTATATCGGCAACCAGGCTGGCTCCACCGGCTCGATGACGATTTACAATTCCAGCCTTGGCGGCACACAGACGTTTTGGGTGGGAAATTACGGCAACGGTTCGCTGTTGATTACCGGCAGTTTGAGCAATGTTTCGCTTGTAAGCACCAACACCAGCTCCAGAGATTTGAATATCGGCGTGGGCGGGGGCAGCACTGGCGTCGTCACCGTTTCCGACGGTGCCCGGCTCGGCGGCAGAATTGCGATCGCGTTGTATGGTACCGGTTCGATGGTGATTGATGGCGGCCATGTCACGATGAGCACAAATTCGGCGCTCGCAAACGGTGGTCCCGGGTATTTGACGCTCAACAGCGGCTCGCTGCAGTATGTTGGCGGGAGTGATGGTCATGATATTTTACGTCTGGGCAACGGCAGCAGCGGCCGGGCATACGTCACTTTTTCCGGCGGCACCGCGGAGATTGACGGCACTTTGGAGGTCGGCTCGATCACGGGCTGTTATGGTATTTTGACGGTGATCAACACGATGGACTATGTCTCCATCGGCACCTTGAGCACGAACACGACAGGCACGGGCGACATGACCTTTGTGCTGGACATCAATCACGCGGCCAAGGCCACGGCGATTGTGGAGGTGGACGTCGTGGCATTGGGCACGCGCGGCGTGCATACCGTGAGCTTTGAGAACTTGACCGGCGAAGTTGACGAGATCTATTTGCTGCTGGAAGCCCAGCAGGATATCACACAGGCCACGAAGAATGTCGATTGGAAGCTCGCGGGTATTGACGAGGAAAATTACACGGCCGAGATTTACTGGGACGGCAACAAACTCTACGCGCACGTTTGGGGTAGCGATGTTCCCGAGCCTTCCGCCGCCGCCGCGCTGCTGGGCTTGTTGGCGTTGGGGTTGGCCGCGCGCCGCCGTTAATTTGCAGACAATAATTTTTCCATGAAAAGGCATCCGGATTCGGGTGCCTTTTTTCTATCCAAAAAATAGATTTCGAAACGGTCGCGTGTCTTTTTCGCGCTGGCGAAGCCGTTTTGTGAAAAGTGTGCAACTTCGGGGGTGGGGTACTTTTTTTATTTAAGAAAAAAGTTTACTATGCACGCATGAAAAAAAGACATGTTAGCTTTTTTACGCTGCCCCTGTTGCTGTTGCCGCTTGTCTTGCACGGGCAGGTTTACACGGAGGGCAACACCTCTCCCTCGCAGAGCATCTCGGCGCCCGTTTACAACGGCGGGAGCACCGTTTCGATCGGCATCACCGCCTCCGGCGCGCTGCTTATCGGCGACGGCGGCAGCGCCACGGGGGGCGCTTTTTATCTGGGCAGCGCCTCCAGTGCCGTGGGAGAGCTCTCCCTTTTGGGCGGGACGCTGGTGTCGACAAACACCTTCTCCGTCGGCTATTCGGGCAGCGGCCTGCTAAGGATTGCCGACGGCGAGGCCGCGTTTGGATCGCTTTATGTCGGCGACTGGGCCAACAGCCAGGGCACGGTGACGCTCAGCGGCGGCTCCCTGACGGTGGACGGCACCACCTGCGTGGGGCGCTACGGCTCCGGCGGGCTGCTGGTCAACGGCGGGACGGCCACATTGGGAAACACCTGGGCCGGCTATTGGACGCGCAGCACGGGTATCATCACCGTCAGCAGCGGTTCCTTGACAACGACGGGTAACGCCAATATCGGCTATTCGGGCAGCGGCCAATTGTGGATCAGCGGCGGGACGTTTGCCCCGCGCTCGCTTTCGGTGGCCGACCGCACCAACAGCAGCGGGATGATCACGCTCAGCGGCGGCTCGCTGACGATTACCGGCGGCTCGGGTCTTTATTTTTACGTCGGCAACTTGGGCAGCGGCAGCATGCTGATCAACGGCGGCAGCGCGCGCTTGGGCACGACTGTCAGCGTGGGCAACACGGCCGGTGGCACCGGGGCGGTCACGCTTGCCAGCGGTTCGCTGACAATTAACGAGCATTTTCACATCGGCGCTTCGGGCAGCGGGACTTTGTGGATGCAAGGCGGTACTGCCACGCTGGGCAATCTTTACGCTGGGTCAAACGCCAGCGGCGTGGGCGCGATAACGGTCAGCGGGGGGGCTTTGAATTCCAGCGGGTCTGCCTACATCGGTATGAGCGGGCGTGGCGATTTGGTGGTCAGTGGCGGGTCGGCCGCCGTCAGGGCTCTTTACACCGGCCAGACAAGCGGCAGCACCGGGATCGTCACAGTCAGCGGCGGGTCGCTGCAGGTGACCAACGCGGGGTATATCGGTTACTCCGGCAGCGGTCAATTGTGGATCGACGGCGGTTCCGTGACATTGAGTTCGCTT
>JAKPNF010000015.1 GCA_029548565.1 Verrucomicrobiota bacterium | reverse complement strand
CCCCGCGCCCCCTTTCCCAAAAAACTTTTAACGCGGATGCTGCGCATCCGTTCGGCGATGGGAGGTATTATTTGCCCTTGCGTCGAGCCGTGAAAATAAGCGCCAATGCTCCCAAAATTGCGGCGCTTGCAGAGCTTTCCGGGATGGAATTGATTTTCACGGTCAGCTCGTTGGCACCCCAAATCGGATTCTCTATCGAGTAGCGAGTGTCTTCGTAGTTTTTAAATTCCCAGTGCACATTATTGCTATCTCCCGAAAGGGTGGCGTAGGTCATCAGCACAATGGTCATGTCGCTGGTGGCCGCGTAATTTTCCAAATCGATGACGTAGGTGTTTCCAGATGAAACTTGCACTGTCGAGCCCACGGAAATAACGGGCGAGCTGGTAAATGTTCCGCTCAGTGCAAATGCCAAAGTCCCCGAACTGCCCACTTCCAGATTCATGCCGACAGTCACGCTCGACGGATTGGAAACTGTCAGAACAGCTCTGCCCGTGCCTTCTCCGACATATAAATTCATGACGCTTACGGAGCCACCATTGGTTACTGTGAACGATGCAGAAGAATTATGATCATCGCCCAAACGCAAGGTGCCCGTTCCATTTATAGCGCCCCCAGAAACAGTGAGCACTGCCGTCCCGCCATTATTTCCAGTCCCGAAATAGCGCACATTCAACGTGCCACTCACACCTATAAACAACACGCCGGAACCACCTTTGCCAACCTCAAGATCATCGGCCGTCAAAGTGCCCCCAGCAACGGTTATCGTGCCATAAGAACCTGCCATTTCGCCGACAGACAAATAAGACGACCATGGCGGCAAATACATCGTCCCGCCAGCATTCACATTCAAGGTGCCGATTCCCGTGTTACCTATGATGATCTTATCGCCCAGAACAGTTCCCGACTCATAGATATAGGAACTTGTATTCGTGATCACCGGCGTCGTGTCGCCCGTGGTAAAGACTTGGCCAAAAAGACAAGATGTTGCAAACAGGCAGACTGTTACCAATAGCTGAAATGATTTCATAAGAGGGTATCGTACTGATATAAAATTCAAAAAAACCTCCCGCGAGCAGAGCTGCCGCAAGTTATTATATGTATATACAATGAATTACGTGCAATGCAAGTACTTATTTTTAAAATTCCGCTCGATGCTGTATTACATTGATGATGAAGCCGAAACTTTCATCAAACGTGATCTTGCGCGTGGACGAGGAGCTGAAGGGGCGCTTGGCGCGAATGCAGAAAAAATCAGGCTGCGCTATCTCGGAAATCATGCGCCAATGCCTGATCTCACTGGTGGAACACTACGAGGCCAATAACAGCATCACCCTCCCCGTCGTCGTCATCCCAGAAAAAGACCTTCTGCAGTTGACTAAAGCCGCAAGAAAATCGCCCACTCGCTAAGATTGATTTTCTTCATTCTTCCATAAAAAAACCTCACGCTATTTATTCATCCGAGTGAGGTTTTTTTATTTCTTAACGCCGCCACTATTCTGACTTTGGAAAAGCACTTCGGGCGACTTCGACTATTTTCAAATCACTATCACTTGTACTTTCAGAAATAAATCCTGTCGGCACATTTCCGAAAACCGCTCTTGTCGCTTCTAACAAGACAGCATCCTTCACCTGAACATCTGTAGCAGCATTTGAAAATGCTTGTAACGTTTTAATGCTTAACCCGCGATGCCTATTTATAGTCGCAAGATGTTTGAGTGCTTTATAGTTTCGGCCACACCAAATTGTAGCTGACATCATAAAGACTAAAGCAAAAAACTTTGTCGTAAGCTTTTGAATTAATACATTATATTCCGTGGTACTTAGTTCCACATTTTGCCACAAGTATATTGCGAAAACAAAAGTAGCAACTGCCATTCCTATGGTAATCCATAACCATTTTGTCGCATGCCAATCATTGTTGCTTGCAGTATTTTCAAAATCTTTTGTGAAAACAGCAGCTCCTGCACCTGCAGAAGCTTCGCGTGCAGTTTGAATAATCGTCTCAATTTCTTGAGATTTCTTTGCTATTTCATCTTTTGACTTGGAGACAATTTCGTTTGCCTCTGTCACAGATTTTGTCAGGTTCGTTATATTCCTTTCGATATCTCCCTTTTGATATGCAAGAAAGGGCAACCATGGCGCGCAATCAATATACAAAACATCAGTGCGTTGATGCAAACTGGCAGAAAACTGATTTCGCTCATTGATGGAATTCCCTGATTGGATCGAAAATTTATCAATAGAATCAAAAAGATCGGCTATCGATTTCAATGATGTATGAAATTTACCCAATATGGCGTCGGGAAGAACCTCAACTGGATACGCATTAAGTTGCGACACGAATCGATAAACGCGTTCAACATCCTGTCGTCTATCTTCAAATGTTATTTCTCCCCATTTAGGACGAGTTATAAGCGTCTCCTTTTCATGACCAAGAATTCTACCAATTTCTGCTTCCAGTTTTTTTACCTTTTCGTTGTTTTCCATAAATAATTTTTTAATCAATAATACCACAATGACGTGCTATTCCTACGCGAAGACCCGGCCGTTTTGCGCGAGGGATTTTCGTTCCTGCCTAGGCGCTAGGCGGGCTGCGGGCGGGTGGTAACCGACTGGTTCCACCCGGTCGCAGACCGCCGACGCAACGACGGCAGGGACGAAAAGCACCGCGCAAAACTACATCATGTCATGGCCCATGCCGCCGGGCATAGCGGTGGGTGCTTTTTCTTCAGGCAGGTCGGTGATCATGCACTCGGTGGAGAGCAAGAGACCGGCAACGCTGGCCGCGTTTTGCAGGGCGGAGCGGGTGACCTTGGTGGGGTCGACGACGCCTGCTTTCACGAGGTCTTCGTATTTGCCGGTGGCCACGTTGAAGCCTTCGGCGGCTTTTTTGCCGAGGACGTTTTGCACGACGAGCGAGCCTTCGATGCCAGCGTTTTCGCAGAGCTGGCGCAGGGGGGACTCGATCGCGCGGCGCACGATCTGGGCTCCGATCTGTTCCTCGCCTTCGAGCTTGGCGATGACGGCGTCGATGGCCTTGGCGCAGCGGATGAGGGCCACACCGCCGCCGGCGGAGATACCTTCCTCGACGGCTGCACGGGTGGCGTGCAGGGCGTCGTCCACGCGGGCTTTCTTTTCCTTCATCTCCGGCTCGGTCGCGGCGCCGACATTGATGACGGCAACGCCTCCGGCGAGCTTGGCCAGGCGTTCCTGGAGTTTTTCGCGGTCGTAGTCCGAGGAAGTTTCCTCGATCTGCACGCGCAGTTGTTTGACGCGCGCCTGAATGTCCGAGCTTTTGCCGGAGCCTTCGACGATCGTGGTGTTTTCCTTGTCAATGACGATGCGCTTGGCTTTGCCGAGGTCGGGGATCTGCACGTTTTCGAGCTTGATGCCGAGGTCTTCGCTGAGCATGCGGCCACCGGTGAGAATCGCGATGTCTTCGAGCATGGCTTTGCGGCGGTCGCCGAAGCCGGGGGCCTTGACGGCGCACACTTGCAGCGTGCCGCGCAGGCGGTTGACGACGAGCGCGGCGAGCGCCTCGCCCTCCACGTCCTCGGCGATCACGAGCAGGGGTTTTCCCGTTTTGGCCACGAGCTGGAGCACCGGCAACAAATCGTTGAGCGCGGAGATCTTCTTCTCGTAGATGAGCACGTAGGCGTCTTCCAGGACGCTTTCCATGCTGTCGGCGTTGGTGACAAAGTAGGGCGAGAGGTAGCCCTTGTCGAACTGCATGCCTTCGACGACGTCGAGGCTCGTTTCGATCGACTTGGCTTCCTCGACGGTGATGGTGCCGTCTTTGCCGACCTTGTCCATGGCGTCGGCGATGATGTCGCCGATCGTCTTGTCCCAGTTGGCGGAGACGGTGGCCACCTGGCGGATTTCCTCGCGGCCTGCGACCTTCTTGGAGTTCTTCTTCAGCTCGGCGACGGAGGCCTCAACCGCGGCGTCGATGCCGCGCTTGATGTAGATCGGGTTGGCGCCGGCGGCGACGTTTTTCACGCCCTCGCGGTAGATGGACTCGGCCAGAACGGTGGCGGTGGTGGTGCCATCGCCCGCGTTGTCGGATGTTTTGCTGGCGACCTCGCGCACCATTTGCGCGCCCATGTTTTCAAACGGGTCTTTCAGCTCGATTTCCTTCGCCACGCTCACGCCGTCCTTGGTGACGGTGGGGGCGCCGAATTTTTTGTCGAGCATCACGTTGCGGCCTTTGGGGCCGAGCGTGGCCTTGACGGCCTTCGCCAGTGTTTCGACGCCCGAGAGAATTTTCTTGCGGGCGACTTCGTCAAAAATAATTTGTTTAGCCATAGTAGTTAGTTTGTTTTGTTTTTAAAAATAAGCGTTACTGGATGACGCCGAGAATGTCGTCCTCGCGCAGGAGGCTGTATTTCTCGTCGGCGATTTTGACCTCGGTGCCCCCGTACTTGGAGATGAGCACGCGGTCGCCCACCTTCACTTCGAAGGGCTGGACCTTGCCGTTTTCATCCTTGCGGCCTGTCCCCAAAGCGACGACGGTCGCCTCCATGGGTTTTTCCTTGGCCGAGTCGGGAATGATGATCCCGCCTTTGACTTGTTCTTTTTCCTCGAGCGACTTCACGAGAACGCGGTCGCCCAAGGGCTTGATTTTCGGTTTGCTTGCCATAGTTTTTGCTAGGTGTTTTTTAGGTTGGTGATAGGTTTTAGAATGAGAACGAAGAACCCCGGTAAAAGGGCTCCTCGCTCAAAAGACAGTCGTTATTCTTTCTTGTCGTCGTCGACAACCTCGAAGTCCGCGTCGACCACGTTGGGATCTTTGGCCTTCTCCTCTTGCGGGGCGGCTCCCTGCGCGGTTTCGGACTGGGCTCCGGCGGCCTGTTGCGCGGCGGCGGCCAGCGTCTGGGCGTAGGCGTTGAGTTTGTCCTGCTCGGCCTTGAGCGCCTCGGTCGTGGCACCAGTGTCGGCCAAGACTTTGCGGGCGTCGCCCAACAGCGTCTCCAGCTCCGCCTTCTTGTCGGCGGGCAGTTTGTCGCCGAGTTCCTTGAGCTGCTTGTCGAGCTGAAACACGGTGTTGTCGAGCTGATTGCGGCTCTCGGCGGCGTCGCGAGCGGCTTGGTCTTCGCTGGCGTGCAGCTCGGCCTCCTTGCGCAGGCGTTCGACCTCGTCCTTCGACAGGCCGGAAGACCCGGTGATCGAAATCTTTTGGTCTTTGCCCGTGCCCTTGTCCTTGGCGGTGACGTTCAGGATGCCGTTAGCGTCGATGTCAAAGGTCACCTCGATTTGCGGCGTGCCGCGCGGGGCGGCTTGGATGCCGTCCAGACGGAAGTTGCCCAAGCGCTTGTTGTCCTTGGCCATCGGGCGCTCGCCTTGCAAGACGACGATATCGACGGCGGACTGATTGTCCGCGTAGGTCGAAAAGATCTGCGATTTTTTCACGGGAATCGTGGTGTTGCGCTCGATCATCGGCGTGGAGATGCCACCGGCCGTCTCGATGCCGAGGGTCAGCGGGGTCACGTCCAGCAGCAGCACGTCGCGCACGTCGCCCTTGAGCACGCCGCC
>JAKPNF010000158.1 GCA_029548565.1 Verrucomicrobiota bacterium | reverse complement strand
CCGAAAGAATATCCCGTTGGGCTATTCTTCCGTTCCCGCGGTGAAAATCCTTCAGGGCGAATTTTGCCTGGTCCTACGATGGGGGCCAGTAATCTCGTACAGGCCCCCATCTATCCTGCGGCAAAATCCGCCCTGAAGGATTTTCACTTGCGGGAAAGCTGCACGGAGCAAAAATGGCCAGTGTGCAGTTTTTTTTAGAAGGAGCTGGCGGATGAACAGGATGTTATTTTGAAAGCGTGAGATTTAGGTGGGTGCCAGCTCCGTAAAGGGGTGCAGGGGACTAGTCCCCTGCAGGTGCTAATCGTTCCCGAATTCGTGGCTGAATAACAAAGCAAATATCTGTTATCCTTCGCCGCCTCCGCCGGCCATCTCAGGTGCTATTTCTCTCGAACACCCCGGCAATTACGGTTTTGCAAAAGCGCACTGCTTTTTATCAAATACTGTTTTCCCCAAAGCCCATGAATTTGCCCAATCACCCTCGCAAACTGGCCGCCGCCCACGACGCCGCCAACACCGCCTGCGCCGAACAGGTGGCCGGGCTGCGTTCGCGCGAGGGGCTGCGCGTGTCGTGGCTGAGTTTTTGGGTGAACATCTTTTTGATCGGACTGAAATTTTCCGTGGGCGTGATCAGCGGGTCATTCGCGTTGATTGCCGACGGCGTGCACAGCGTCGTGGATTTAGCCTCCGACGTGGCGGCGATCTTCGGCTTGAAAATGGCGGGCAAACCGCACGACGCCGGGCACCCTTACGGCCATCACAAGTTCGCGTCTTTGTGCGCGTTTTTAATCTCGCTGTCCATCGTCGTGTTTTGCGCGGGGCTGATCTATTCATCCATCGCCGCGTTGCTCAAGGGGCAAAACGAGATCCCGGGCATTTCCGCCCTTTGGGTGGCGCTGCTGGCGATGCTGATCAAAGAAGGCATGTACCGCTACGCCCACCGGATGGCCAAGCGTTTGAAATCCCGCATCCTCATGGCTAACGCGCTCGACCACCGCACCGACGCGGTCGCCTCGCTGCTGGTGCTCGTGGCCGTGGGCGCGGCGCATGTCGGCGGGCAGTCCTGGGTGTTTCTGGACAAGCTCGCGGGCCTTGTGCTGGGCTGCTTTTTGGGCTTTGGCGCGGTCAAACTTTTGTGGGGGGCGGTGCAAGATTTGCTCGACGCCGCGCCCAACCGCGAAATCCTCAACGACCTGCGCGAGCACATACTGCCCGTGCCCGGGGTGGTGGCCTATCACAACTTCCGCGCGCGCCGGGTGGGAGACATGTACGAGGTGGACTTGCACGTGCAAGTACTGCCCGACATCTCCGTGAGTGCCGGCCACGACGTGAGCGAGGCCGTCAAAGCCGCCATCCTGGAAAAACACCCCGAAGTGATAGAAGTGATGGTGCACATAGAACCCGCCGACGAGGAAAATCTCAAAAAAGAAGGCCTCTCGGGAAAGAAGCGGACTTAATTACTAATGAGCTTTTAGGATGTGCTATTAATAGAGAGTATGCAAGAACCGCGGCCATTTTATGCGATCACGTGGCATCCCGAAAATATCCAATTCTGTGTGCGAAACGGGATGCACCGGTTTTTGAAGAAGACGGCGGATGGCAGCTTACCTGCTGGAATGTGGATAAGGAAGAAGCCGGAAAAACTTGGGCGCTTGAAGAAGTTGTTGCGATGGAGCCTCCCTTGGACAAATTTATGGATATGCCCGCTGGCACATGCCTTTTCCGAAAAGACACCGTTAGCCCGTGGGAAATTATTGAAAAATAGGCGTGTGTTGGTGGTAAATTATTTTCCGCCCCAAAAAGACTTGCCCCTTAAAAGCGTGCGGGGTGAGAATGTGAGAATGACTAAGCGCGCGCTTCTTTCTGTCAGTGATAAACGTGGCCTGCTCGACTTCGCCAAGGCGTTGGTTCAGCGGCATGGGTACGAGCTGCTCTCCACGGGGGGCACGGCCAAGATGTTGCGCGAGGGCGGGCTGGCCGTTATGGACGTGAGCGATTACACGGGCTTTCCGGAGATGATGGAAGGGCGCATCAAAACCTTGCACCCGAAAGTTCATGGCGGGCTGCTGTGCCGCCGCGACAAGGACAGCCACATGCAGGAGGCCGAAAAGCACGGCATCGGCATGATCGATTTGGTGGTCGTCAACCTCTATCCGTTTGAAGCGACCGTCGCCAAGCCCGACTGCAAATTCGCGGATGCTATAGAGAACATAGATATCGGCGGGCCCTCCATGTTGCGCAGCGCGGCGAAAAACCACGCCAGTGTCACCGTTGTCACCGACCCGGACGATTACGAAAAAGTGCTCGCGGTTATGGATGATGGGGCCAAACTCTCGGCTCTTAGAAAACATCTGGCTTTCAAGGTCTTTTCACGCACAAGCGCCTACGACGGGGCGATCGCAAGCTATCTTGGCCAGCAGAAGGAATTTAACGTCGAAGGCAACTGCGGCGATTACCCCGGCACGCTCAATCTTTCTTACGAAAAAGCGCAGGGCCTGCGCTACGGCGAAAATCCGCACCAGCGCGCGGCCTTGTACGGAAACTTTTTCGATTATTTCAAGCAGCTGCAGGGCAAGGAACTCAGCTATAACAATATTTTGGACATCACGGGGGCGGCCTACCTGATCGCGGATTTTGAAAAGCCCACCGTCGCGATTTTAAAACACACCAACCCTTGCGGCGTCGCCAGCCACGACAACCTGCTGACCGCCTGGCAGCAGGCCTTTGAGACCGACCAGCAGGCACCCTTTGGCGGCATCATCGTGACCAACCGCACTCTCCCCAAGGATCTGGCCGAGGCCATCGCGGGCATTTTCTGCGAGGTGATTATCGCTCCCGAGTTCAGCCCCGAGGCGTTGGAAATTTTCTCAAAGAAAAAGAACTTGCGCCTGATGACGATGCAAGGCGACATCAAGAAATCCAATTTGCAGGAGCAGCGCTCCGTGATAGGCGGGCTTTTGCGCCAGGATCGCGACACCAAGAGCGTCGGCGAGGCGGCGACATTCAACGTCGTCTCCAAGCGCCAGCCTACGCAGGCCGAGTGGGATGCGTTATTGTTTGGCTGGCGCGTGGTCAAACACGTGAAATCCAACGCCATTGTCTACGCCGCCGCCGAGCGCACGCTCGGTGTGGGGGCAGGGCAGATGTCCCGTGTGGACTCCTCGCGCATTGCAGTGTGGAAAGCCGGCGAAGCAGGCTTGCCGCTCAAAGGTTCGGCGATTGCCTCCGACGCGTTCTTCCCCTTTGCCGACGGCCTCATCGCCGCAGCGAAAGCGGGCGCGACGGCTGCTATCCAGCCGGGTGGCTCCGTGCGCGATGCGGAAGTAATCGCAGCCGCCGACGAAAACGACATGGCGATGGTCTTCACCGGCGTGCGACACTTCAAGCACTAGGTAGTTTTGCCCAACAAAAAAACCTCCGGTTGCCCGGAGGTTTTTTGTTTTTAATTAAAAGAAAAATCTGCGCTTACAACTCCAGCGCGGCGGGGGTGGCGGCTGAGCCGTCGAGCTTGATGATGTCCACGCGGCGGTCGTTGCGCGCCTCGTTGGACTGCTTTTCGACGTTCGGGACGGCGTGCAGTTTGCCCATCGAGAGGATTTCCACGCGGGCGTTGGAGATGCCGAGGTTGGCCAGGTAGCTCTGCACCGCGATCGAGCGGCGCTCGGCCAGAGCCAGGTTGTACTGCTCTGTGCCGTACCAGTCGGTGTAGCCCACGGCCACCACGCGCAGCGTGGAGCCTTGCAGCTGGCTGGCGCACGCTTCCACCTTGGCGCGTTCGCTGGCGCGCACGCCGTATTGGTCGAAGTCAAAGTACACGGTCTGCAAAATGTCCGCGGGGTTGACG
>JAKPNF010000142.1 GCA_029548565.1 Verrucomicrobiota bacterium | reverse complement strand
GATCATCCCCGTGCATTTCGCGGGCGCGCCTGCGGATCTGGATGCGATCTACGCGATCGCCCAAAAGCATTCGCTGCGCGTGATCGAGGATTGCGCGCATTCGATCGGCACCACCTACAAGGGCAAAAAAATCGGCTCTTTTGGCGACACACAGGTCTTTTCGTTCCACCCCAATAAGAACATCACTACCGGCGAAGGCGGCGCGATCGTCACCCGTGACGAAGCGCTTGTAAAGCGCGTCAACCTGCTGCGCTTTCACGGCATCGACCGCGAGGCGTGGGCGCGTTTTGGGAAAAGCGGCTCGCCGCATTACGAGATCGCCTGCCCGGGTTACAAATTCAATTTCATGGACATGCAGGCGGCGCTCGGTATCCACCAGTTGCCACAGTTGGAAACGTTTAACATGAAGCGCCTGAAACTGGCCGAGCGTTATTATGAAAAACTCGCCGGCTGCGAGGCGCTCACCCTGCCCGTGCCCCCACCCTACGAACACCTGCACGCCTGGCATTTGTTCACTCCGCTGGTCAATCCGGACAAGGCGGGCGTTGACCGCGACGGCCTGATGGCCGCGCTCAAAGAACACAACATCGGCACCGGCCTGCACTACGTGGCCATCCACTTAAGCCCCTACTACCGCGACCATTACGGCTTCAAACGCGGAGACTTGCCCGTGACCGAAACGATCTCCGACCGCGTGCTGAGCCTGCCGCTGTTCCCGGATTTGACCATAGAGCAGCAAGACCGCGTGTTGCTTGCGCTGGACAAAATTTTCTCCAAGCGATAAAAATAGGGAGCATGAAGCCCGATATCTCCGTCGTCATTCCCGTCTACAACGAGGCGGACAACCTCACCGAATTGTTCTCGCGGCTGATGTCCACCATGGACAAGCTCGGCCGCCCCTACGAGGTGATTTTCACCAACGACGGCAGCAAGGACGACTCGGGCAAAATCCTGAGGGACTTTTTCAAACAGCGCCCCGACGAGGTGCGCGTGATCGACTTTAACGGCAACTACGGCCAGCACATCGCCATCATCGCGGCGCTGGAGCGCGCGCGCGGCAAAATGGTCGTGACGCTGGATGCCGACTTGCAAAACCCGCCGGAGGAAATCCCAAAGCTCGTCGCCGCGATCGACGCCGGGCACGACTCGGTCGGCGGAAAGCGCATGGGCCGTCAGGATTCTTTTTTCAGAAAATACGCCTCCAAGCTGCTCAATGTCATCCGCGAGCGCTGCACGGACATCAAGATGAGCGACCAGGGCTGCATGCTGCGCGCTTACAGCGCCAACGTCGTGGACGCCATCATCCGCACGGGCGAGCGTTCGACCTTTTTGCCCGCGCTGGCCTACAAGTTTTCCGCCAACCCGGGCGAGGTGGAAGTCGAGCACGCTGCCCGCGCGCACGGGCAGTCCAAGTACAGCCTCTACAAGCTCATCCGCCTGAACTTTGATTTGATCACAGGCTTCACGCTGCTGCCGCTGCAGATGTTCACGCTGTTTTCCGTGGCGTGCGCGGCGGGCAGTTTTGTGCTGGTGCTCATCCTGTTTTACATGCGGATTTTTCTGCATGACAACACCAACGGCGTGTTCACGCTGTTCGCCATCTTGTTCTTCCTGATCTCCGTGGCGATGATCGGCATCGGGCTGATCGGCGAATACGTCGGGCGGGCCTACCAGTCCGTCCAGCAGCGCCCGCGCTACAATATTCGCGAGCTGATTGAAAAAAACGCCGACGCTTAGGCGGGCTTCAAACCATGAACGGTGAAAAAAACACCCCCGTCCCCCGCGTGCTGTTTTTCGGTTACAGCGAAGTGGGCTACGCGTGTCTGGAGATGCTGTTAAACCGCGGCGTCAACGTCGTGGCCGTCTTCACGCACGAGGGCGAGGCGCACGAGACCCAGTGGTACCGCTCGGTGCCCAAACTCGCCGAACGCCACAACATCCCGGTCTACACCCCCGCCTCGCTCAAAGACCCGCAGTGGACGGAGCTGATCGAAAAACTCCAGCCCGACTTGCTGCTGTCGCTGTACTACCGCAACATGATTCCCGAGCGGATTTTTTCGCAGGCCAAACTCGGCGCGTACAACATGCACGGCTCCTACCTGCCGCGCTACCGCGGCCGCGCGCCGCTGAACTGGGCGATCATCCACGGCGAGGATCACACCGGCGTCTCGCTGCACGTCATGGAAAAAAGCGCCGACACCGGTGACATCATCGACCAGGAAAAAATCCCCATCGGGCAACAGGAAAGCGCGGGCGACCTCACCGACCGCGTGCGCAATGCCGCCGTCGCCGTCCTTTCCCGCCAGCTCGACGCCCTGCTAAGCGGCACCGCCAAGCGCACGCCACAAGACCATTCAAAGGCCACCTACTTCGGCAAACGCACCCCCGAAGACGGCGCCATCGACTGGTCGAAAAGCTCCAAGGAAATTTTCAATCTCATCCGCGCCGTCACCCGCCCTTTCCCCGGCGCCTTCACCCGCGACCCCCAAGGCACTCCCCTCACCGTCTGGTGGGCGCAAATCGCCGAACTTTCCTCCCACGAACACAGCACTGCCCCCGGCACCATCCTCCAGGAAAACCCCCTGCGCATCCGCAGCGCCGACGGCGCGCTCACACTCACCGACATCACCCGCCCACCCAACGCCGCGCCGTTGAAAACAGGCGAGCGATTGAGTGCGTTGCAATGATGCGGGGGAAAACCCTTTTTTAGAAAAAAA
>JAKPNF010000133.1 GCA_029548565.1 Verrucomicrobiota bacterium | reverse complement strand
CTTTTTTGAAAAAAAGGGTTTTCCCCCGCATCTCTTGCTTTCCAAAAAATCTTACCAGTGCTTTTTACCAAACCGCCTTCATCTGCCAGCAGTCCACTTTGGTGATTTTTGCCTCGCCGCCTTCGGCGAAGAATTCGATTTGTTTGCCGAGCTTGTCGGGGTAGATACGCTTGGTTTGTGATTGGCCGTTGTAGATTACTTCGAGGACGGATTTGTCTAGAAACACGCGCAAGCGTAGCTTGCCGGGGTCTTTCGCGTGGGCGGGACCGCTGCTAAGCTTGGGCTTGCGGCCGCGGCTGTCCTGGCCGAAGTCGATCGGGCCGTCAATGCCCAGGATGTCCTTTTCACGGTCGTAGTAAACACGGGTATACTGCTGGCCATCCTCAGAGAGGCGTAGCTTCAGACCGAATAATTTTGCGGTGGCGTTCGCCACGTCGAATTCAACGTCTAATTCAACCGTGTCGCCCTCGACACCTTTTACGCGCACGGGTTTTTCGGCAATCAAAAGATCCTTCGCCCCCGCGTGCATGCCGCGCAGTTTTTCAAATTCGGGCGGGACGTCCTGAATGAGCCGCCCGTTTTTCAAATCCATCACGCGCGGCAGCCACATGAGTCCCTCCCAATAAGGGAATCCCTGCGTCGGAGAGCCTTGGAAAACCCAGGACAGCACGAAACGCCGCTGAGTGCCGCCTACGCCCTTGTCGTCGGTCAGGTGGCAATTGGGCGCGTAGACGATGCCGCTGCTGGGGTCGAGCAGTTGGGGCGTCTCGTTATCGGGAGTAAACTTCAAGGTCTTTTTGTCGAACTTGCCGACCCAATAAGTGCCGCGGCCATACATCAGCACATCCTTGTCGCCGTAGGGCAGCAGGTACGGCAGCTCCCAGTAATTGCCGGTTCTTTGCGGCTCGTAAATGCGGCTGCGAAACGTCCAGTTCTCAAGGTCGGGCGAACTCCAGAGCACGGCAGTGCCCTTGCCCTGCCAAGTTCCGCCGATGAGCTGCCACCATAGTCCATCGTCTTTCCAAATCTGCGCGTCGTGATGCACGGGCGAACCCTCGTAGGGGTGTTTGTCCATCACCATTTTTTTCGTCCAGGTGCGCATGCCGTCGGTGCTGGTGGCCAAAATCCCGTACTTCTCGCTCACGTTGATCGCCAGCTTTGCCGAGGCGTCCAGCACACCGGCGCGTCCCGTGTAAAGCGCGCGCACGTTGCCCTCGTCGTCGATGAAGGTGTTGCCGGAAAGCACGCCGCCCTTGTCGTGCGGGCTGTCCGCCCACAGCGCGATCGGCAAGTCTTTCCAATAAAGCATGTCGTCGCTGACGGCGTGGCCCCAGACTTTGGGCACCGGCCTGTCGGCGGCATCGCGCGGGCTGTACTGGTAAAACAAATGATACTGCCCCTTGTAATAAATCGGCCCGTTGGGGTCGTTGAACCAACCGGCCGGCGGTAAAAAATGATACACGGGGCGGTAGGGATCGCCTTTCATCTGCGCGCGAATGCGCAACATCTCGGCGTCAAAGGCCGCAGGGTCGCTAATTTTAAAACTGTCCAGCAGCGCGGCGGAAAGACTCGCCATAGCGCAGGCAAAAAAGACGCAAAGGGCAATACGCATGGCACAAAGCTATCCCACCGGGCAGCCCGGTTCAATTTAAAAGCAAGGCCCTTTTGCGCACTCACGCGCCTACGCGCGTATACGCGCGTGCGTCTCGGGAATTGAAAATTTTTCGTTTTAAGGCTTTACAGCCCCCGCCGTCTGTCCGATAACAAAACCTTTATTCACTTTTGCGGGAAACTTTTAAAAACATGCCAAAAACTCTCATCATTGCCGAAAAGCCCAGCGTGGCCGGCGACATCGCGCGCGTTCTGGGCGGCTTTAAAAAAACCGGCGATTATTACGAAAGCGAAGACAAGATCATCTGCTCGGCGATCGGGCATTTGGTCGAGTTGTTCATGCCGGAAGACATCGACAAAAATTTAAAGCGCTGGTCGCTCAAAAATCTGCCCATCATCCCGGAAAAATTCAAGCTCAAGGCCAGCGAGAAGACCAAAGACCGCATGGCGCTGCTCAAAAAACTCATGGGGCGCGACGACGTGGACAGCCTGATCAACGCCTGCGACGCCGGGCGCGAGGGCGAGCTGATTTTCACCTACATTTACGAGCTGGCCAAATGCAAAAAACCCTTCAAACGCCTGTGGTTCAGCTCGATGACCAAGCAGGGCATCACGACCGCCTTTGAGCACCTGCGCAGCGCCGATCAAATGCAGCCCCTGCAGGACGCCGCGCGTTCGCGCTCGGAGTCCGACTGGCTCATCGGCATCAACGGCACCCGCGCGGTCACCGCGCGCATGTACGGCTTCAAGGCCGTCTCCACGGTGGGGCGCGTGCAGACACCCACGCTGGCGCTCGTCGTCGAGCGCGAGAACCAGATCGCTAATTTTGTCTCGCGCGATTTTTGGCGCATCACCGCCGACTTCAACATTTCCAACGGCGCTTACGAAGGCGTCTATCAAAAGCCCAAATTCAAAAAAGGCGACGACGAGCACGACCGCGCCGACCGTCTGTGGGACGAGCAAAAGGCGCAGGAAATTCTCGAGGCTGTCAAAAACGCCACGCACGCGCTTGTCAGCGAAGAGAAAAAACGCACGACCCAGATCGCGCCGCGCCTGTACGACTTGACCACCCTGCAGCGCGAGGCCAACCAGCGCTTCGGCCTGCCCGCGGGCAAGACGCTGCAAATCGCCCAGGCATTGTACGAAAAATACAAGGTGCTGACCTACCCGCGCACAGACTCGCGCGCGCTGCCGGAAGATTACGCGGGCACCTGCGCCAATGTCCTGCAATCCATGGAAGGCGAGCTGGGCACGCACGCCCGCGAGGTACTCAACAAGGGGATGCTCAACCCCAAGAACAAACGCATTTTCAACAACGCGCAAGTCAGCGACCACTTCGCCATCATCCCCACCGGCCAGTCGCCCGACAAGCTTGGTGATTTTGAGCGCAAGATTTTCGACATGGTGGCCAGGCGCTTCGTCGCGGCCTTTTTTCCCGTCGCCGAATTTGACGTGACCACCCGCATCAGCGAGGCGGCCGGCCACGCTTTTAAGACAGAAGGAAAGGTGCTCGTCAACCCGGGCTGGAAGGCCGTCTACGGCAAGGAAAACAACGAGGAGGAAGCCACCCTACCCGCCCTGTCCGACGCCGACAAAGACCCACCCCAGGCGCAAATTGCAGAGGTGCGCGTGCTGGCCGAAAAAACAAAACCGCCCGCCCGCTACACGGAAGCCACCTTGCTGGCCGCGATGGAAGGCGCCGGAAAATTCGTCGACGACGAGGAGCTGGCTCTCGCGATGAAGGAGAAGGGACTCGGCACGCCCGCCACGCGCGCCTCCATCATCGAGCACTTGCTCAATTTAAAATACATGGAACGCGAGGAGCGCAACCTCGTGCCCACCGCCAAGGCGCAAGACCTCATCACCTTTTTGCAGGCCGTCAAAATCGACGTGCTCACACAGGCCGCGCTCACGGGCGACTGGGAGTTCAAACTGCGCGAGATGGAACAGGGCAAACTCTCGCGCGAGGATTTTATGAAGGGCATCCGCGAGATGACCTCGACGATTGTCGAGCGCACCCGCAATTTCACCGAGGACGAGGGCGACGCCGTGCAAACGGACATCCCCGCCCCCGACGGCCAACTGCTGCTCGAAACCCTGCGTCTGTGGCGCACGCCCGACAGCTCGTTCACCGTTTACAAAACCATCGGCAACCGCAAGATGGATCCGGAGGAAGTCCGTGCGCTTTTGCGGGACGGCAAAATCGGCCCCTTGGACGGCTTCCGCTCCAAAATGGGCCGCCCTTTTTCCGCGATTTTGCAGCTCAACGAGGAGAACAAGGTGCGCTTCGTCTTCGAGAACAACCGCTCCGCCGAGGGCGGCGAGGCGACCGAGCAAATCGACCTGGAAAGCCTCCCCGAACTATGCGAATGCCCCGTGTGCAAAAAAGCGCAGGTCGTCGAGACCCCGAGCGCCTATGTGTGCCGTCGCACCCGCGCCCAGGAAGACCGCTGCACCCTGCGCATCGGTCGCAAAATTTTGGGCAAAGTCATCCCCCCCGAACAGGCAAAAAAGCTTCTCACCGAAGGGAAAACCGACCTGCTCGAGGGCTTCCGCTCCAACCGCACCAAACGCCTGTTCTCGGCCTTCTTGTTGCTGAAAAAAGCCGGAGCCATCGGCTTCGAATTCCCCCCGCGCGAAGCCAAACCCAAAGCCGCAGCCAAGGCAAAAAAAAAAAAGAGTAACCCTTTATTTTTTCAGAATGAAGCGCCAGGGTTTTTGACTCCACACAGGCCCTGCGTAATCTATTCCGACACGCGGCGCGGTTTTAATACGGCGCGGCGCTGGCGGCGAAGCAGACCATTCAAGCCACAGCCCGCTTTGCGGCAAGGCCGCAGTTTCGTTGAACGATTTGTCGATGCCAAGGGCCTTGGTGAGTTTGGCCGGGCCGTCGCAGGAACCCGCTGCGCGAATGAGCACCGCCGCAGGGTAATCAACTTCGCGTGTGACGATGTTGAGCATCCAGTGAATACCGTAACAAAGGTAAACATACCAATGCCCGGCCTCGCCGAACATGACACGTGTGCGCGCGGTTTTGCCTTTGGACGCATGCGAGGCCTTGTCGGAAAAACCATCGTAAGCCTCCGTCTCCATGATCGGCAAACGCGTGATTTTTCCATCCGCAAAACGCCGACACAACTCGGCGCCCAACAGCGCGCGGGCGATTTTCACGGTGTCGCCGCGCAAGAAATCCGCATCCACGCGTTTTTGAGGAGCGGCCATTTTAAAAATCGCGCTGTTTGCTGTCGATAATGAGCGTGACAGGGCCGTCGTTGGCGGCGTCGATTTGCATCATCGCGGCGAAGACGCCGGTGGGTATTTCTTTTCCCAAAAGGGCTTCGAGCTTTTTTTGAAACTGCCCGTACAAGTGACGGGCTTTTTGCGGGTCGGCGGCATCGTTGAAGGACGGGCGCGCGCCTTTTTTCAAATTTCCAAAAAGCGTGAACTGGCTGATGAGCAGCACGCCGCCGCCTGTTTCCAAAACATCTTTGTTCATGCGGCCCTGCTCGTCCTCAAAAACGCGCAGTTTCGCGATTTTTGCGGCAAGCCATTCAATATCATTTTCGTCGTCGTCCTTGCCGACACCCAAAAACACGAGCAGCCCGCGCCCGATTTTTCCGTGAACGGCGCCTTCCACACTGACGCAGGCGCTTTTGACTCGTTGGATGACGGCGCGCATGATTTTTACAGGGGAGCGGTGGCGATCCAGCCGTCATGAATTTTAGCCTGCACGCCGAAAACGCTGACGATGTTTTGCGCCGTCAAAACTTCCCGTGGCGCACCGTCGGCCAAAACAGTACCCTCGTGCAGCAGCAGCACGCGGTCGGCGTATTGCAGTGCCAAATTTAAATCGTGCAAGATCGCGAAGACAGCGTTGCCCGCGTGCGCGAAAGCGCGTGCTGTTTCCAGCACGGCATGCTGATGCGCCAGATCGAGGCTGGCGACCGGTTCGTCCAGCAACAGCGCGCTGGGCTTTTCGTTGCCCGTCACCTGCGCGAGTGCACGGGCCAAGTGCACGCGCTGGCGTTCGCCGGTGGAAAGCTCCAGATAAGAGCGCTCAAAAAACGACTCGTCCAGCCCCGCCTGCTTGAGGCAGGCCTTGACGATTTCCCGCGCGTGCGACGGTTCCTCGCCTGCATGCGCGAAACGCCCCAGTTGCGCCACCTCAAGCACGGTGAACGGAAAACCCAGCGAGGATTGCTGCGGCAAAACACCGCGGCGCTTTGCCAGTTGCTTGAGCGAAAAATTTGCAAGCGCTCTGCCCTCCCAAAGAACCTCGCCGCTTTCGGGTGTCAGTTCGCCCGCCATCAGGCGCAGCGCCGTCGACTTGCCCGCCCCGTTGCGCCCCAGCAGCACACAGAACTGCCCCGCGAGAATTTCGAGCGAAATTCCCTTTAGCACTGGGCGCTGCGCCCAGGAAAAGGTTACATTTTTCAGGGCTATCATTGGAAGTAAAAATAGCTTTTGCGCGAGCCGTACAGCAGCGCGAGGAAAAATGGCGCGCCCAGCAACGCGGTGAGAATGCCCACGGGCAATTCCGCGGGCGAAACGAGCGTGCGCGCGGCCGTGTCGGACAGCAGCAAAATAAGCGCGCCCAGCAACGCGGCTGCGCCGACGAGTTTGCGGTGATCCGGCCCCAAAATCATGCGCGCCATGTGCGGGGCGACCAGCCCTAGAAACGAAATGATCCCACAGTTGGCCACACACACGGCCACCAGCCCTGCCGACAGCGTCACGCAAATTCCCTGCACGCGCGCGGTGTTCACGCCCAGGTGGGCGGCCTCCGCGTCGCCCAGCAGCAGCGCGTTTAAAGAAGGCGCGAGCATTTGCAAAATTCCGTAGGCAAACAGCAGCAAAACCGCCAGCACTGCCAACTGCCCCCAACCCGCCCCCGCCAGCGAGCCGAGCGACCAAAACGTGATGTCGCGCAACTGGGCGTTGGCGCTGATAAAAATAAAAACACCGATCAAAGCACCGCAAAGCGCGTTGACGGCGATGCCCGCCAGAAGCATCCGCGCGACCGACACACGGCCGCCGAATTTCGACATTTGAAACAGCAGCGCCGTCACGCCCACGCCGCCCAAAAACGCCCACAGCGGCAAAAACGGCAACGAAAACACCAACGCCATCGCCGCGCCCACGGCAGCGCCCGAAGACACACCCAGCAGGGACGGGTCAGCCAAAGGATTTCTAAAAATCCCCTGCAACGCGCAGCCGGAAAGCGCCAGCGCCGCCCCCGCGCACAACGCCAGGCACACGCGCGGCAGGCGCAGTTGCTCAAAAATCACCTGCGCGCTTTGCAGCGATTCGGGCAGCGCATTCGTGCCGCCAAAAAGATCCGAAACGCGCCAGCAAACCAATTTCCCCAACGCCGCAAAACCGATCGACTCGCTGCCCAGCGCGCAGCACGCCAGCGCGCACAGCGGCAAAAGCGCCAGCAGTCCCGCAAAAAAAAGCGGCGCTGCCGAGCGTCGGGCGTTGGGGCTGGTTTTGGCCATATAAAAATCTTGGCAAAATTCAGGCGCGCAGGCAAAGGCTTTGCCAGAGTTTTTCGGCGCGCTGGGAGAGAATTTTTTCGCAAGCCTCAATCGCCTTGTGGCGGCTGGCGAGGTTTTCGTTGGCGATTTTTGAAAGGTCGTCCAAATTGTAGACGTAGGCCTGCGGCAGCTCGCCGCACAGCTCGATGTTGCGCGGCATGGCGGCGTCGATAAAAAACATCGGCTCGAAGCGCCGCTTTGTCAGCGCGGCGTCGATCAGGAAATTTTCGAGCACAGGCTGCTGCGCCGCCAAGGATGCTATCACAATGTCGAAGCGCCACAAATTTTCCAGCGCGTCTTGCAGCGGCATCGCGGTGATATTTTCATCCTGCGCGGCCATGGCCAGGGCGTGCTCGTGCGTGCGGCTGGCCAGCGTCGTGCGGCGCGCGCCGCGGCTGCGCATGGCCGCGAGCGTCTTCTCGCCCACCTCGCCCGCGCCCAGCACCAAAACATGCGCTTTTTCCAAGTCCCCGAAAATGCGCTCGGCCAAATCCACCGCCACCGAGCCGACGCTCGTCAGCCCGCGCGAAATGTCGGTGTGGCTGCGCACCCATTTGGCGGCCTGAAACGCCTTTTGAAAGAGCCGGTTCAAAACCGCGCCCGTCGCGCCCGCGGCCTGCGCGGCGGCGTAGGCGTCTTTCACCTGGCCGAAAATTTCCGTCTCGCCGACCATCTGCGAATCCAGCCCGCCGGCCACGCGCATCAGGTGGTTGACAGCCTGTTCGCCTTTGAGCTGTTCGTGGTAATTTTCCAGTTCGCCCTCGGGCAAAGCGTTTAGCCGCTCAAGCGCGCGGGCGAAAAATTCGGGCGGCGCCCCGCCCACGGCGTAGATTTCAAAACGGTTGCAGGTGGACAGGATCAAGTGCTCGCGCAAGCCGGCCGTTTTCAGCAGCGCCTCGAAATCCGTTCGTTGTTCGGGCGAGAGCACGCAGCGCTCGCGCAGTTGCAACGGCGCTTTTTTGTGGGATACTCCCCACATAAACAAGGATGGGCCGTCGCTCATGATTGCGAATGCGGCGGCGGCTCGGCCACGCGCGCGGATCCCCCCAGCGTCCAGATGCTCGCCAGCGCAAGCAGGCAGACGGCCAATATCCCGCGCGCGAACATCAGCGCGGACAATTTTCCCAGCCGTTTAAAAATGTACAGCAACAAAAAGCCCATCCACACGCAGGCGGTCAGCAGCAATTTCAAAAAATCCAGTTGCCGAAATTCCGGCAAATCCGCCCAATAAAAAATACCCAGCAACAACGAAAGCGCCAGCACACCCAAGCCCAGCGGCACCAAAAACAATTGGATGCCCTCCAGTGTTTTTAGCGACGGCAAAAGACGGGAAAGCCCGCCGCCGCGCTTGCCGCGCAAGGCGGCATTTTGCAGCAAATATAAAAACCCCGCCAACGCCGCCAGGACAAAAAGCCCATAGGCCAAAATGCCCAGAATCACGTGCAACCCAAGCAACGGCTCGCCCGCGAAAAAAGACGGGGTGCTTTCGCCGTGGCGCGGCAACAGCCATGACAACGCGCAGAGTAAAACCGCCAGCCCTGTCACAAAAAATCCCAGCGCACGCACACGGTAAAATACGCGCAGCAATAGCGCCATTGCCACCGCACACCAGGTGATTGCCTGCAAAATCTCAAAAGCGCCGGACAATGGCAGCGCGTGGGCGGCCACGCCCGTCAAAAAAAGTCCCGCGCCTTGCACGCAAAATCCCAACACCCAAAACGTGTGAAACAAAACACCCTGCCGCGCGAACCGCCCCAGCGCACACACAAACGCGCCGAGGTAAAAAACACCGGAAAGCGCGAGCAAAAATGGCGCGGATGGCAAGAGGGCCTGCATAAAAAAGACTACTGCTCCAAAAGTTTTTCCGCCTGCCGCGCCAAGAAGGCGACAAAGCGCGGGAAGTCGTTCAGGCACGGCACCAGCGTGAAGCGCGTACCGCCGGCCTCGGTGAAGATCTTTTTGCCCATCACGCCCAATTCGTAGAGGCTTTCCAGCGAATCGCACACAAAAGACGGGCTGATCACCACGACACGGCGCATTCCTTTTTGCGGCAGCGTTTCCAACACCTCGCGCGTGGAAGGCTCCAGCCAGCGCCCTTTGCCGAATTTCGATTGAAAGCAAACGACCGCGCGTGAAAAATCCACCCCCGCGCGCGTGCACAGCGAGCGCGCCGTCGACAGGCACTGCTCGCGGTAACGTTCGGCGGCCTCGCTTTGCGGCAGGCCGTGAAACGAGATGACGAGCTTGTCAAAATCCTTCAAATACCCGACGCTGCGCTCGTACAACGCGTCGATGTATTCGCTTTGCGAGAAAAACGGCGCGAGCGTGCGGCTGGTCTGGAAAAAAAGTTTTTCGCGCTTCAGGCAGCGTTCGACCTCGCGCACCGCCGTCAGCGTGGTGGCCTCGGAAAATTGCGGGTACAGCGGGAAAATCGCCAGTTGGCGGATGCGCAGGCGTTTTAATTTGCGCACGGCCTCGCGGATGCACGGCTCGCCATAGCGCATGGCGGTGAGGACGTGGGCGCTGTCGCCGACTTTGTTTTGCAGCGCGCGCTGCAGCCCGACGCTGTGGCGGTGCAGCGGCGAGAGGTCGTCTTCTCCCCAGATTTCCTCGTACATCCGCGCGACTTTGGGCGGGCGCGTGCGCAACACGATTGCGTGCAACAGGCATTGGCGTTTGATCCACGGCAGTTTCATCACCAGCGGGTCGTTCAAAAACTGCGCGAGAAACGCGCGCACGGCCGCAGGTGTGGGCTCGGCTACGCTGCCGGTGTTCACTAGCAAGATGGCGCGGTCGCTTCTCATTTTCTCCCCTTATGATTGAGGATGAGGGCGGCCGTGTCCAGCCCGCGTGTGAGGGCGGCCGAGGCGGCGATCCCCTCGCGGTAGTTGCCGCACAAAAAAAGGCCGGGGAATTTTTCCTGCGCGTACTCGCAAGCCTCCACAATTTTTCCGTGCCCCGGGCGGTATTGCGCGATGGCGTGCGGGTAGACCAGGCGTTTTTGAAAAACAGGAACGCCGCGCACACCCAAGAGTTTTTTTGTGTCACGCGCGATGATGCTTAACTGTGTCTGCTCGTCGGCCAGCGCCAAGTCGGGACGCTGGCGCCCGCCGATAAAAGTGGAAATGAGCACATGGCCTTGCGGTGCGCGGCCCTCAAACGTGCTGGAGGAAAACAGCGTGCCCAAAATCTCAAAAGGCTCCTTGGAAGAAACTAGCATACCGAAGCCATCCAGCGGGTGCTCAATGGCCTCGCGCCGAAATCCCTGATGCACGACCGTCACGGCGGCGTGCGTGACATCGCCTAGGGGTGAAAGCGCCGCTCGCATATTTTCTGCCAACGGCAAACTTTCAAGCGCGTGGGCGGGCACGGTCAACACGAGCGCCGAAAAAATTTGTTCGTGCTGTGTTTGCGCGGCGTCCGTCCAACGCAGTTTCCATGTGTTGCCAGGCAGTTGCTCGATGGCGGTGATGCGTGTGTTTAAACGCACGCTATCTTGCGGCAACGAGGCGGCCAACGCCTGTGGCAATTCCTGAAGTCCGCGCGGGAAAGAAAAAGTCTTTGTTCTCCAAACGTCCCTTTTGCCGAGTGATGAAATTTTTTTGGCAAGCGCCCCGAGCACGAGCGAGCGGTGTTTATCCTCCAGCGCGCGCATGCGCGGAAAAGCCCATTTTAGGGAAAGCTCGCGCGCATCCCCGGCGTAGACACCGCGCACAAAAGGATCCAGCGCGTAATCCAAAAATTCCTTCCCCAAGTGTCGGGTGACAAACTCGGCCATGGTTTCCTCGTCATTTTTCGCGCGGGAAGAAAAAGGCTCGCGCATCACGCGCAGCTTCGCCTTTGCGCTGAATAGCGGCGTGCGCAGAAAACCGAGCGGGTCTGCCGGCATCGCGTGGGCTTTTTTCTCGCGCACGAGGTAGCGCTTTTTTGCGGCTGGATTTGGCTCCAGAATTTTATCCGCCAGTCCCAGTCGTTGCAAAAGCGGCCAGGGCGTCGGGCGCGGAAACAGCAACGTGTGCGGCCCGTACTCGAACAAAAAACCATCCTCTTCCCCCGTGCGCACATTGCCGCCGATGAAAGGTGCGCTTTCAAAGACAACAACCCCGCGTCCCGCGCACGCAAGCTCGTGGGCGACGGTCAAGCCCGTCAGCCCCGCGCCGACGATAGCCACGGGAAGTTCAGACGGTTTTGGAGAATCGTTGCTCATCGGAATTTAAATAGGCGTCGAAATTCATCGCGATGTTGCGCACAAACAGGCGACCCAACTGAGTGACCAATAACGCGCCGTCTTTCCATTCTATCAAGCCGTCCGCCTCAAATGATTTTAATTTTTCCTTCATGCCGTCGAAGCCATCGAGCATCTGTGCGGGCAGCTTGAAATTGCACATCAACTGCATGATCGCCTCGCCGCGGCGCTTGTCGTCTTCGGTCAAAACATACCCGCGCTCCAAGGGCGCGCGCCCTTCTTCTATAAGAGATTCGTAACGCGCCAACGGCTTGTGGTTTTGGCGGTAGCTGCGCGGCGTTTGCGAGATGGAAGAAATACCAAAGCCCGCGATCTGCGTGCCCGCGTGGGTACTGTAACCTTGGAAATTGCGGCGCAATGTCCCCTGCTGACGCGCGACAAACAACGGGTCGCTTGGCCGCGCGAAATGATCCATGCCCACGTAGGAAAAGCCGCCGGCCTCGAAGTGTCCAATGGCCTCCAAGAGCATTGCGATTTTTTCATCCGCCGCAGGCAACGGATGCTTTTCCAAAATCTTTTGCGCCGGACGCATCCACGGCACATGCGCGTAATTGAACACGGCCAAGCGGTCGGGCTTTAAGGCGCTGACACTTGCCAGCGTGCGCGCCCAAGAGGAGGCATTTTGCAACGGCAGGCCGTACATCAAGTCCACGTTGATTGTGGTGAAGCCGTTGGCGCGCAACCATTGAAAGGCCTGCTCGTTGAGGGCCATCGGCTGCACGCGGTGCACCGCCTGCTGCACGGCTGCGTCGCAATCCTGAATACCGATGGAGGCACGCGTCATTCCGGTCTTGGCCAAGGCCTCCACCTGCTTCAGCGAGAGCGTGCGCGGATCTAGCTCCACCGAGCATTCGGCATCGGATGAAAAATTGAACTGCGCGCGCAAAAAATTTCCCAGGCGCTCCAGTTGTGCGGCGGACAAAAAATTGGGAGTGCCGCCGCCGTAATGCAGTTGCGCGACCGATGGCAAGGGCGCTGTGCGCGCTGCCTTGTACAAGAGAATTTCGCGCTCAAGATAATCGAGATAACGCTCGGCGCGCGCGCTGTCGGTTGTCACCTCGTTCGTGCAGCCGCAAAACCAGCATAGCGAGGCGCAAAACGGCAGGTGGATGTAAATGGAAAGCGGCTCAGTTGCGGTCGCGGCGTCGTTTTGCAAAAAAGAAAAATCGGCCTTGTCGGTGAACTGCAATGCCGTCGGGTAAGAGGTATAGCGCGGCCCCGGGCGGTTGTATTTGCGCGCCAGCTCGAACAAGGTATTTTTGTCCTCGGCCATAAAGGAATTTATTATCGCGCCTATGGGGTCTATGGCGCAACGTCGAAGTGCGTGACCGCGTCCACCAGTGCGCCGACTGTCTCGGGTGTGGTTTGCGGCAAAAGGCCATGTCCCAGATTGAAAATATAACCGTCGATCCCGCGCATTTTTTCCAGGAGCGCGCGGGCGGCAGCCGCCGTTTTTTCCGGACTCTCGAGCAGCAGCGCATTGCCCAGATTACCCTGCACCGCCTTGCCCTGCGGCGTTGATTTCGCGATAGCGGGCAAATCCGCTTCGCTGCCAAAGCCGAGCACCTGCGCGCCGCTGTCCCATAACGCGGCAGTGTCTTTTGCGCCCTTGGCGAAAAAGATGACGGGAGTGCCTTTGGGTAGCTGCTCGATGATTTGTTTCACCCAGCGCAGCGAGTTTTCCGCGTAATCCTCCGCCGGGCAAATGCCTGCCCAGGAATCGAAAATTTGAACGGCATCCGCGCCCGCGGCGATCTGCGCGCGCAGGTGCGCGGCGGCGGCCACAGCCAGTTTTTCCAAAAGCAGGTGCAATGTTTTTTTATCTTCTCGTGCGAGTGCGAGCAGGCGCGGAAAACCCTCCGCCGAGCCGCCCTGCACCAGGTAGGCTGCCAGCGTCCACGGCGCGCCGCAAAAGCCCAGCAGCGCCGTGTCTCTCAATGCGGCGCGCGTCAAACGCAACGCGTCGTACACATAGCCGAGGCGTCCGGTGACATCTTCTGGCTGCAATTTTTTCACGTCGTGCGCGTTCTCGATTTTTCCCTGCATCGCGATACCACCGCCTTCGCGGAAGGCGTAGGGGATACCCAAGGCTTCAGGGATGGTGAGGATGTCGCTAAACAGTATCGCTGCGTCCAGCGCGTAGCGGCGCAAGGGTTGCAGGGTGACTTCGGCGGCCAGTTCCGGCGTTTTGACCATCTCCAAAAAGCCGTGCTTCTCGCGCAGGGCGCGGTACTCAGGCAGATAGCGGCCTGCCTGGCGCATCAGCCAGATCGGGCGGCGGTCGGTTTTTTGCGCGTAGGCGGCGGCCAAAAAGCGTTCACGCGAGGTCATTTTTGAAAAGCGCCTCCACTTGCGCGGGGATATCCGCTAATGCGGCGACGGGTATATTAAACATTTTTAAGCCGCCCTTGGCTTCATCGAACAGGTATAGTTTTTCGTTTTGCCAATGCACGCCGACGGCCACTTGGCAGCCGCCGCCCAGGCGCGCCAAGATTGCGCGTTCGAGGTTTACTGCGTAGGCGGTTTGTTTGTCTAAAATTTCTGAAAACATCGGCGCGTCTGTGGCGCGGGTTTGCAGACAGATCGCACCCTGCCCTGCGGCGGGCACCATTGTGGTGAGGGGAAGGACATCAAAGCGCAGCCCCTCAAATTCCGCTATGCCCAGGCGCGAAAGCCCCGCCTGCGCGAGCACCGTGCCGTCGGCATAGCCGTCGGCGATTTTTTTGAGGCGCGTATGCACGTTGCCGCGCACCTCGCAAAATGCGGCGGCGCGGAAAATTTTGGAGAGCTGGGCGCGGCGGCGCGGGCTGGCGGTGGCGATTTTTTCAGGCAAAGCGCCCGCGCCCATGCGTTCGCTCACAATCCACACGTCGCGCGCGTCGGCACGGAGCAAAAAGCCCGCGATGGCCAAGCTCTGCGGCTGGTCGCCCGCGGGCAAATCCTTGGCGCTGTGCACGGCTATATCGGCCTTGCCTTCCAAAAGCGCCTGCTCAAGTTCCTTCGTGAAAAGTCCTTTGCCGCCTTGCATTTCCAGCGACCAGTCGAGCTGGCGGTCGCCCGTGGTGCTCAGCGGCAACAGCTCGCAGGCGCGGCCGGTTTTTTCAGCCAGAAACGCGGACGCCAGCTCCGCCTGCCGGATCGCAAGTGGGCTGCGGCGCGTGGCCAGTACAAGCGTCTTCTCGGGCACGTCGGGAATGCGCGTTAGGGAGCCGGAGGCACGTAGGCGTCGACGCCGGAAGGATACACGGGCGCATCGCGCTCGCGCGAGCTTTCGGGGGTGAAGGCTGGAGCGGCTTGGCGGTTTTGTTGTTGCGTGGCCGCAGTCGGGTTATTGGGATTGGCGGCGCCTTCTTGCGGGTGCAGGCGCTCGTAGTCCGTGATCAAATCGATATAGACCTGGCGGGAAATCTCCTTGTTTTTGAATTTTTCGGTGATCTGCTCACGCGTCATTCCCTGGGCGGAGGGCTTGCTTGCGCAGCCCGCCAAAATCCCCAGCGCCGCCGCGGCCAGCAGGCAAAGTGCCCCTTTTTTCAATATGGCTTTCATGCCCACACAATAACGCCTGCCCCGCACGCTTCGCAAGCCCGCAGGCAAAACGGGCGGGCTTTTTTCTCGCCACGCGGTTTTCTGTCTTTTCACGGGGGGATTTGGCGGTTAACGTAAAAGAAAAAACACGAGAACTCTTAAAGTATGAATTTCCTACACCCCCACTGGCGCATGGCCTACATCGAGGCGCCCACCTGCGAAGCCCAGGCCAAGGAAAACCCCTTCCTCAAAATCCCCAACGAGCCGGACGAGAAAAAAGCCCTGCTCATCCACAAGGGGCCGCACAGCTTCATCGTGATGAACAAATTCCCCTACAACGCGGGGCATTTGCTGGCCGTGCCCTACCGCGAGGTGCCGCGCCTTGAGGAACTTTCCGCCGACGAGCGCGCGGACTTGATGGAAACGATTGTCAAGGCGCAGGACATTTTGACGAAGGCGCTGGCCCCGCACGGGTTCAACGTGGGCTTTAATTTCGGCAAGGCGGCCGGCGCGGGGATACCGACGCACCTGCACTGCCACATTGTCCCGCGCTGGGAGGGCGACAGCAATTTCATGCCGGTGATCGCGGGCACACGCTGCCTGCCCGATGCCCTTGATACCATGTGGGAGCGCCTGCGCAAGTTTGTTTAAGGAAAAGCGCGCGGCGTTCTTTCACATCTCGGCCATCTTGAGCGGGTTGTGATGGGATTGTTTAGCAGAGGATTGTCGAAAAAAAATCGACATCCCCGGCGGGACAATTCATTTTATTAGTTATGGAACGATTATACCCCACCCTTGGGCAAAAAAGCGGGATTATTGCCTGCGCCGCGCTGTTTTTGGCGCTGGGGTTTTCACATGCGCTTGCGCAGGATGCGCTGACGTGGTCGGGAACCTTGTCCCACACGCCCAGCAGCACGACGCTGGAGAGCTGGAACTGGGGTACCGATACCTTGAGCATCGGCCAATACACCGATAGCACCTCCAACATGCTTGGCGCCTTGACCATCAGCGCGGCGAGCGTCAGCGGGGGAACGTTGAGCATAAATTACGGCACGGTTTCGCTTTTGGGCGGGCAGCTCAAGACAAACGGCCACGTTTACGTGGCCCAAGCCGGGGCGACGGCGTCCTTTCTGATCAGCGGCAGCGGCCTCGGCGTGGTTGCCACTAACCTGAATTTCGGGTACAGTTCGGCGGCCACAGGGACAGTTTCCATCCGGGACGGCGGCTCCCTGACGGCGACTGGCAGCGCCCTGCTGGGCTTTTCCGGAAACGCCACGATGCTTGTCAGCGGCAGCACCAGCAAGGCCATTATTGGCACTGCCATGCATTTGGGGTACACCCGCAGCGCTTCGGGCACGGTGCAAGTGCTCGATGGCGGGACGTTGTCGCATTCCGGGTACACGTACCTGGCCTTCAGTGGCAGCGGGAAGCTCTTGGTCAGCGGGGCCGGTAGCAATGCGATCATAAAAGGTACCTTGACTGTGGGTGGAAACTCCGCTTCCGCAGGTATAATATCCATTCAAGACGGCGGCGCGCTGACGCTGGGCAGCACCACCATTGTCGGCAATTACGGCAACGGCACGCTGATTATTTCCGGCAGCGGTAGCAGTGCAATTGTGGAAAGTCCCTTGTATTTTGGGTACTATGCCAGTGGCACCGGCACCTTGTCCGTTCAAGACGGCGCGGCGCTCAGCGTTGCGCGCGCAATGACTATCGGTTCTTCGGGCACCGGCATCGTGTCGCTCAGCGGGGGCACCAGCGTCTTTGAAAACACGGTGGATGTCCGCAATGGCACCTTGGCGGTTTCCAACAAGACCGACGGCGTCTCTGTCGGCCGGACTTTGACGGTCAGCGCAGACAGCACGCTGCGCTTTGACATAGACTTGTCCGCCCCGCTGAGCGAGACCGACGCGGTGCTCGACGCGCAGAGCGTCGCCCTTGACACTTCCGGCACCTATATCATCAACATAGCAGATATCTTCGGAGAGCTGAATGCCCGGATTTTCTTGTTGGACGTCACCAACAGCGTCGATGCCGCGATGAAATCCATCGCGTGGACGATTCTCGGAGCCGACGACCCGCGCGTGCTGTCGGCTAGTACGCAGTGGGACGGAAATAAATTTTTCCTAAACATCTCCACCATCCCCGAGCCCGCCGCCACCGCCGCGTTGCTCTCCTGCGCGATGCTCGCGCTGGCGCTACGCAAGCGGCGCGGGTAAAAACAAATCACGCCTGTTTAATTTTTTTCATGCCCGGCAAAACGCTCACCTTTTCCTCGCCCCGCCATCTCAGCCAGTTGTACGCCAACAAGCCCGCCCTGCTCGCGCAGGCCGAGGCGACCCTCAACGTCAAACTCGAGGCGCGCGACGACGCGCTGAGCATTCAGGGCGACAAGGCCGCCGTGCAGAAAGCCGCCGAGCTGTTCGAACTGCTCAACGAGGGGCGCACGCAGGGGCTTGCGATCGGGGAGTCGGATTTTTCAAACACGCTGGCCGCCGTCTTGCGCGGGCAGGCCGACCAGATCCGCGAGATTTACCGCGAGCCGCTGGTGTTGCGCTTCAAAAAAACGAGCATCGTCCCCAAGACGCTCAACCAAAAGCGCTACCTGCAGTTCATCCAAAAGAACGACATCGTCTTTGGCATCGGCCCCGCGGGCACGGGCAAGACCTACCTGGCCGTGGCCGCCGCCGTCGATGCGCTGCAGCAAGGAAAGGTCGAAAAAATCATCCTCACCCGCCCCGCCGTGGAAGCCGGGGAAGCCCTCGGCTTTCTGCCGGGCGACCTCAAGGAAAAAATCCTGCCCTACCTGCGCCCGCTGTACGACGCCCTGCACGACATGCTCGGCCTCGAAGAAACCGCCCGCCTGGTCGAAAAAGGCGTCATCGAGATAGCGCCCTTGGCCTACATGCGCGGGCGCACGCTGTCCAACGCCCACATCATTTTGGACGAGGCCCAGAACACCACCCCTGAGCAAATGATGATGTTCCTCACCCGCCTGGGCGAGCGCGGGCAAATGATTGTGACCGGCGACATCACGCAAGTCGACCTGCCCCACGCGAAAATCTCCGGCCTCAAGCAAGCCGTCGAGGTGTTGCGCGATGTCGAGGGCATCAAGCTGTTTTACTTCGACCACGGCGACGTCGTGCGCCACCCGCTGGTCGGAGCCATCATCCAAGCCTACGAACGCTACCGCGGCGAGGGATGAGGCGTGTGAACCGTGCGCGGTTGAACCCACCGAGTCCTTCGGCGTTTTTGGCAGCCGTTTTGCCGCGCGACGCAAATTTATCCTTATTATAGCCCTTTAAACACTCTCCCGATGTTCACAAGACAGAGATATCATACCAGAATCTTGAACAAGTCCAGGACGGAGATTTTTATCGGCGTGTTGTAGTGCGTGGGAACCAATTCCGAGCCTATTCGGAATTAGTTCGCACTAATTCCGAATAGAGTAGGAAATGGTCCTGCTGTATAAGCACCCGCGGCGCCTTGTCGAGCGCCCGGATTGTGCACGCTCGCGTGCTTTGCGCTCGCGTGTTTTTTTTGGGCGCGGTGGATTTTTATATTTGTGCAAAATTTTCCACTATTATAAAAATGTTATAATAATACCATGAAAAAATCATCCCTTGCTTCCCTCCCTTTGCTTTTGCTTCCCACGGCGCTCGTGGCGCAGCCCAATTTCATCCTCATCATGACGGACGACCAGGGTTATCAGGATCTCGGTTGCTTTGGCTCGCCGGATATCCGCACGCCCCATATCGACGCTTTGGCGAAAAACGGGCTGCGGGCCACGTCGTTTTACGCCTCCTCGTCCGTGTGCACGCCTTCGCGTGCCGCCATCCAGACGGGCAAGTACCACCCGCACGTCAATCTTTGGAACGGCGGCGAAAACACCCTGGTGTTTTATCCCGACTCCCCCGGCGGCATGTCGCCCGACGAGGTGACGATCGCCGAGGTGCTCAAGC
The DNA here is from genome assembly GCA_029548565.1 of Verrucomicrobiota bacterium. GTDB lineage: Bacteria > Verrucomicrobiota > Verrucomicrobiia > Opitutales > JAKPNF01 > JAKPNF01. The sequence continues at coordinate 37,914 of JAKPNF010000133.1, read as the reverse complement.
CCAAGGGCTACGCCTGCGGTCTTTTTGGAAAATGGCACCTTGGCTCCAAAAAGCCCTACCTGCCGACCGCGCAGGGTTACGACGAATTCTACGGCCTGCCCTCCAGCAACGACCACTGGCTGCCTGCAGAGCTCGACATCGCCCAGGACGTTGTGCTGCGCGAGGGCGTCAAGCGCGAGGACTTGCCGCGCCTGGCCCAGGAAGGCCGCAAATGGCGCATGAAAACCGTGCTGATACGCGGCACCCAGGGCATCGAGTACCCGGCCGACCAGTCGACACTCACCGAGCGTTATTTTAACGAGGCCATCAGCTTCATCGACAAAGCCAAGGCGAACAACAAGCCGTTTTACGTGTGCATCACTCCCAATATGCCCCACACGCCCCTGTTCCCTAACGCGGCCTTCGCGGGCAAGTCCGCGCGCGGGCCTTACGGCGACGTCGTCGAGGAAATCGACGCGAAGGTCGGGCAGCTGGTCGAATACCTCAAGGACAACGCCCTGCTGGAAAACACCGTCATCATCTTCATCTCCGACAACGGCCCCTGGCTCATCAAGGAGCAGGACAGCGGCAGCGCCCTGCCCCTGCGCAACGGCAAACGCAGCCTCTACGAGGGGGGCGTGCGCGTGCCGTGCGTGATGCACTACCCCGCAGGCATCAAGGCCGGCCAAGTGACGGATGAAATCCTCAGCACCATAGACATCCTGCCGACCTTTGCCGCGCTGGCGGGCGCCGAAGCCCCCGAGGGCATCGACGGGCTGGACCTCTCGGCCTTTTTGCTGGGCAAAACAGACAAAAGCCCGCGCGACACTTTCTTTTATTACGACGAGCTGAACAACCTGGTCGCCGTGCGCCAAAAAGAATGGAAGACCATCTTCGACCACCCCGCCCGCGACTACGCGCACACGATGGACAAGGCCCCCGCCGACCTCACGCGCCCCTACCCGCTTTCGCTGTTCAATCTCAAGCAGGACATCAGCGAAACGACCAATCGCATGCCCGAAAACCAGCAGCCGTAATAAATCTAACTTACTATTAATAAAATAGTTACAAAAAAAACGAACGTTTTTTACTCGCTTTTACCTTAGCGCGAAGGCATACTGAAGGGCTTTTCGGGGCAGCTCCGCCGCTAAGGGGCTTGCCTTTAATTGTATCGATCTGGCATGTCCATTTTTTTCAAACCGCGCAAGGCCTGGCTTCGGCAGGACGAGCGGCGCCGCAAGCGGCGCATGGAACTGGCCAAAAGCAACCCGCACGCGCTGACCTACTCGCGCACGGCGCAAAGCTATGTGTTTGAGGTGCTGCTGTTCGCCTTCATGGCCGTGGCGCTCATCCTGATATGCTTTGTCGGGCGCAGCAAGACGGCGCCGTTTATCTCGGACAAGCGCCCCTCGCCCATCCAGGTCATCGCGCGCGAGGATTTTTCGTACGTCAGCCAGCGCCAGACCCAGCGGCTCATCAGCCAGCGCGAGTTGCTGGTGCCCACCACCATCACGCTGGATTTGTCCGGGCAGGAAAATTTCAAAAACCGCGTGCAGGCCTTCGAGGCCGCGCTGGGGCAATTCGGCGCGCAGATCGGCACGCTCGAGCCCGGCGCGCACCGCCGCGATGTGGCGGAAAAATTCTCGGCCAGCGTGCTGAGCGCGGAAAAACTCAGCGTCGGCGCCGAGGACGCCCTCACGCTGGCGGCCCTGCCCGCCTCGGAATGCCGCCGCCTTTTTGCGCGCTCGCTGGATATTTTGCTGTCGCTTGCCAAAGACGGCGTGTACGACAACTCGCAGGAAAGCGACAACAACTCCCCGCTGTTCAGCGCCGAGAATTGGAAGGACAAAAACGCCCGCCCGTTGGACGAGGCAACACAGGTTTTGCAGCGCCAGCTTTCTTCCTTAAGCAAAAACGACGCGCTCACGCAGGCGCTCACACGGCTGTTTTCGCAGGGGCTTGCACCCAACCTCGCCCCCGATGTCGAGGCCACCCAAAAGCGCAAGGCCGAGGCCGTCGCCACCATCGACCCCGTGAGCGTCAACGTCTCCAAGGGCGAGGTCATCATCCACGAGGGCAAAACGCCCACGCAGGACGACATCGAAAAACTCAACGCCTACCAGAAATTTTTAAGCAAACACGGCCTGGCCGATATTTTCGGCGACTCGCTGCTGCGCCAAAGCGTGCTGACCGTCATCTTGCTGGTGTGCGCGAGCATTTATTTGCGCGTGGGAATGCCCAGCATCTCCGCCCCGCGCAACAAGGTGCTGCTGATGTGCGTGGTGGTGCTGCTGACGCTCGGGCTTTCCCGTTTGCTCATCGAGCTGGACGCCAGCACCTTTTTCAAAAACTACCCTTACCTGCGCGGTTCCTTTTCGCTGCTGATGCCGCCGGTGCTCTCGGCGCTGCTGGTTTCCATTTTGATCGGCACACGCCCGGCCGTGCTGGCCTGCCTGATGAGCTCGCTGTTCGGCTCGCTGATGCTCGGGGGCAATTCCATAGACATTTTCGCCGGCAGCTTTCTGGCCGCGCTGCTGACGGTGCGGCTGACCCAGGGCATCCACCAGCGCGCGCGCATCGTGCGGGCGGGCTTTTTCGCGGGGCTGGCGATCGCGGCGTTCACGCTGGCGCTGGAATTTATTTTTTATCACGAGGCGCTGGATGTCATTTTGCTGCGCATGTTCCTGGCGGTCTTTGTGTGCGTGCTGGCGGCCGTGCTGGCGATCGGGCTGTTCCCCGTTTTTGAGGCGATTTTCAAACTGACGACCGACATCCGCCTGCTGGAGTTGACGGACTTCAACCACCCTCTCTTGCGCCGCCTGCAGATCGACGCCCCGGGCACCTACCACCATTCGCTGATGGTCGCCACCTTGGCCGAACGCGCTGCGGCCGACATCGGGGCCAACCCCATCGCCGCACGCGTGGGCGCGCTGTTTCACGACATCGGCAAAATCGACCGCCCGGAATATTTCACGGAAAACCAGCGCACGGGCTTGAACCCCCACAACGGCGACCTAAGCCCGCCCATGAGCGCGCTGATCATTAAAAGCCACGTCAAGGAAGGCGAGCAGATCGCCCGCCAGGCGCGGCTGCCCGCGGCGGTTTTGGACGCCATCGTCCAGCACCACGGCACCGGCATCATCCGCTATTTTTTCGACAAGGCCAAGCGCCTGCACGACGAGCACGACAAACGCAACGCCTACCTCGATCAGGTCGACGAGGCCACCTACCGTTATGACGGCCCGCGCCCGCAGTCCAAGGAAACCGCGATCATCCATCTGGCCGACAGCGTCGAGGCGGCCTCGCGCTCGCTCAAGAAAATCACGCCGCAGTCCGTCGAGGAACTGACCGACCATATCCTGCGCGACAAGCTGCTCGACGGCCAGCTCGACGAAAGCCCGCTGACGGTCAAGGAACTGGCCACAGTCAAGGAAAGTTTCGCCCTCACTCTGATGACCATGCTGCACGGGCGCGTCTCCTACGCCGCCGCGCAACCGGTGGCCTTCGCCCACAAAAAGGTCTAAAAAAATGGCTAGCCCCAAGCGACGCATTTCGGTTAAAAACCTCCACAAAAAACTGAACGCAAGCGCGGCGCAGATAAAAAAAATGTTCCACACGCTCGACGCGCATTTCGAGGACGCGCGCGCGCCCGTAGGCGAACTGTCCGTCGTGCTGATGGACAACACACAAATCGCGCAACTGCACGAACGCTTTTTAAACGACCCCACCCCCACCGACGTCATCACTTTCGACGGCGAGGCGGACATGAATTTCGCTGGCGAGATCTGCGTGGGCGCCCAACGCGCGCACGAAGTCTGCGGGCAGTACGGCAACGATTTTTCAACCGAACTTTGCCTCTATCTCGTGCACGGCTATCTGCATCTGTCCGGTTACGACGACCACGCCCCCGACGACATCCGCGCCATGCGCGTCGCTGAAAAAAGCGCGCTGGCGCTGCTCAAAGAAAAAAGCGCGCTGCCTCTCTTTTCCCTTTCTAAAAAGAAAGCGTCTGCCCGCTAGATAATGTTTGAATGCCCTGCGGTGTTTTCACGCGCAGCACCGCGCACGCGTCGCCTTTGATGTGCTTGGCGGATAGTTCGGTTTTAATCGCTGCGCCATCGCGTTTTATTTTGAGCGAAAGCTCCCAATTTTTAAAGGCCAGCGGCGAAAGCTCGGCCGTGTTCATGCCCTGCGGCAACCACGGGGACAGCGCGATATCCGCGCCCTCGGGGGCGAACTCAAGACCGGTGAAAAGGAAAATGACACTCGTCACCAGCTCGCCGCAGCTCCACGGGAAAATGCTTGCGGGCGAGGGCTGGCCGCCGGGCGTCCAAAATTCCGGCAGACGCCAGAGGTTTTTTTCGAGGCTGAACACTGTCGATTGCAAGATGCCCTTGTCGAGCCATTGCCAAGCCACGGCGCGATCCCCGCGCAGTGTGTGCAACTGGGCAGACCAGCACATCAATTGCGGCCACGGGTTCTTTTCGCCGCCGGGCTGATGGGGGCTGTCGGGATTCGGGCCGAAGCGGTCGATGCCGTGCTTGCCGTCGGAAATCTGCTCGTAGATTTGTTTTTCGGTGGACAGAAAACGCGGGTCGTCGGCCGCTACGATTCCCTGCCCCTCGCCGAAAAATTCCAGTCGCGCGACTTGCAGCATCCCCGCGTCCACACGCGTGTCGCGCAGCGGGCCGTTGTAGTTTTTTATATCGGGGTGCTTGGGATCGACAAACAGCTCGCCCGGCTTGCCCGCCAGGGGGATGAAACGCCCCAACTGCGTGTCGTAGGCTTTGGCCAAAAAGTCCGCCTGCAATTTTTGTGCAGCGGCCGACCAGCGCTGGGCCTTGTCTTTTTTACCGAGCAACTGCGCGGTCTTGGAGGCCGTGATCAGCCCGCTGTAAATTTCCGAATTGGGCCAACTGCTAAGCGCGGGTACAAAGCAAATCCATTCCTCGGCGGTCGGGATCATGCCGCCGTGCTCGTTGACGCGCCGTTCGTAGTAATCGCCGAATTGCTCAAAATAGTCCCATTTTTCTCGCGCGGTACCTGTGGCGCCGTCCCGCAAGAATTGGGACGCATACCACAGCCCCGTCATGAAAATCGCGGGCTGCTGCGCCTCGCGTTCGCCGCCTACGGAAAAGCCGCCCTTGCGCACCCAGAAATCGACAAAGCGCCCCCACGCGTCGTGCCCTCCGGCCAGCGCCAGCCCCATCATCGCGTAGGTTCCGTCGCGCAGCCACGCGTCGCGGTAGTGGAACAAATCGGCCAGAATGACACCGCTGGCAAACTGGTTGGTGCGCACCGTCTCCAGACAGGCGAGAAAGGTTTTGTCCAGCTTGGGATTGTCGGTTTTCAGTTCCAGAAAACGGTCGTCGGTCTTTATGGTTGTTTTTTGAACGGGCGTCTCGTAAATGAAAACGACCGACTTGACGCCGGAAAAATCCCAGACCCAGTTGCCCTGTTCGTTTTTGCGCGGGGTCACCGATGGCTCGGTACGGATGAAAAAAGATTCCTGCCAATCCGCCTTTTTCAACTGTCGCGGGTTCTGCCGCCAATCGATATCGAAACGCAGTTGTCCCTTTGAAAATTTTTCCGCCTTCACCCAATCGGGTAATAAGAAAGAAAGCTCAAAGGAGACGTCGCTTTTCTCGCCAAAAGTGTAGCTCAGGCTAAGCGAGTTGGAGGAAAAATCTTGGCCATTTTTTGCCGAAAGCCGGACACCCTCGCTCGTAAGCTCCACATGTCCGGGAAAACAGTTCTCATTGCTCCACTGCATCTCTGAAAACGCAGTCCATTGCTTTTTTCCGGCACGGCTGACTTTCCCCGCCAATTCAAATTCGCAAAAATACGGTTGCGTTTGCAGCGAGCCTGCGGAAAAACCCGTCCATATCTCGCGCGCGTTTGCATGGGTATCTACGCGCACGAGCATGTTGGGGTTGTTGACGACCAGATCGCTGATCGTCGTCATAGGACGCTGGGCAAAGCACGCAAGCACACTCAAAAAGGATATACAAAGCACTTGGGGAAGGTGACGATTCATGTCATTAATTCCATGGGTTGGGTAAAAAACGGTCAACATCCGATTCGAAAAAGAACGGCGTATTTTTAACACGAAAGAATCGTCTTTTGATTTCCCTCGCGTTCTCCAAAGACACAAACGCACTTGCGAAAATGCGCGAATGGATTCATCATTAAGCGTTACACAATAAAAAAAGGGTCCGAGTCCCGAAGCCATGTCGCAACGCATCATCCGAGTCAACGAACTGTTACAGCGCGAAATCAGCGCGATTTTGCACGAGAACTGGCGCCAGAGCGTCGTGCACATCACGATCGTCGGCGTTGAGACCGGCAGCGACCTGCGCAACGCCACGGTCTATTATTCCGTCATCGGCGACGCGGCGGCGGAGAGCCATGCGGGCACTTTTTTGAACCGCGTCAAGGGGCAGATCCGCCACCAGCTCGGCCAGCGCGTGATTTTAAAATACCTGCCGCAGTTGCGTTTTGTGATCGACCGCAGCATCGCCGAAGGCGTGCGCATCGTGCAATTGCTCGACGACGTCGCCGAGCAGGACGCCCAGCGCGAGGAAAAATACAAGGACAACCCCGAGAACCCCTCATGACACAGCGCCTAACATCCGCGCAGATCTTTCAAGAGGCGGTCGGCCTGTTAAAAGCCATGAACCGCCCCGTCGCCGTGCTGGGGCATTTGCGGCCAGACGGTGACTGCATCGGCGCGCAGATAGCGCTGTGCCGCTACCTGCGTCTGCTGGGGATCGAGGCCGTGTGCGTGAACACCCACGCCATTCCGCGCAACCTGCAAGGACTGGTGGCCGATACGCCCTTTGTCACGGGCAAGGAGTGGACGCCGCAAAACCACGTGGGCGTGGCTGTTGACTGTTCCGACCACGCGCGCATGGGCGACCGCCTGAAGGAATTGATGCCGGAAATTTTCCTGTGCATCGACCACCACCGCTCGAACCCGGGCTTCGCGGCGTTCGACATCGTCGAGCGCGAAAGCTCCGCGACCTGCGAAATCTTATCGGAGCTGCTGCTGCCCATTAAAAACGCCGTCGACGCCGTGAGCGCACAGGCGCTGTACGTGGGCATCGCCACCGACACGGGGCAATTCCAATACCCGTCCACCACGGCGCGCGTCTTCGAACTGGCCTGCGAATTGAACAAGCGCGGCGCCAATCCCGCGCAAGCTGCCCAGGAACTTTACGAGCAGGAGCGCTTCGGGAAAATCCAATTGCTGGAACGCTTTTTGCACACGCTTTCGCTGCGCTTCGACGGCCAGCTGTGCGTGGGCACGCTCACACAGGAAGACTACGACCGCACGAATTCCGCGCGCGAGGACTCCGAAGGCTTTGTCAACTACCCGCGCAGTTTGCAGGGCGTCAAAATCGCGGCGGTGCTGGAAGAAAGCGGCGGCATGGTCAAGGGCTCGCTGCGCGCGCGCGACCCGCTTTACTGCGTAGACAAGCTCGCAGCCAACTTCGGCGGCGGCGGCCACGCGGCGGCGGCGGGCTTCACCGTCGAGGGCGCCACACTCGAAACGTTTTACCCGCTCTTTTTGAAAACGGCCCAGGCACACCTGTCCCAGTATTGCTCATGAACGCCCCCTCCTCCCTCACGCTCGAAGGCATTTTGCTGGTGGACAAGCCCACGGGCTTCACCTCGCACGACGTCGTGGCGCGGCTGCGCCGCAAATTGCAGATGAAGCAAATCGGCCACGCCGGCACGCTCGACCCGATGGCCACCGGCTTGCTCGTGATGCTCATCGGGCGGGCGACCAAAGTCTCGCAGTATCTCACAAGCCTAGACAAGGAATACGAGGGCAGTATCCGCTTCGGTCTAAAGACCGACAGCTACGACCTGGAAGGCGAAACGATCGCGGAAAACCCGGTACCGAAAGATTTGACTTTGGAAAAAATCCAGACAGCCGCCAACACGTTCACCGGCGACCAGTACCAGACGCCCCCGATGTTTTCCGCCAAAAAAATAAAGGGTGTGCCGCTGTACAAACTCGCGCGCAAGGGCAAGGAAGTCGAGCGCGAGCCGCGCTTCATTCACGTGAGCCGCTTCAACATCACCGATTGGAAAACGCCCGAAGCCACGTTTTCACTGGCCTGTAGCAAGGGCACTTACGTGCGCTCGCTGGCGCATGACCTCGGTGAAAAAATCGGCTGCGGCGCCACGCTTTCGGCACTGCGGCGCACGGCCACCGACCGCTTTCGCATCGAGCAGGCGCCCACGCTGGAGGCCATCGAGCAGATGAGCCTCATCGAGCTGCGCCGCCTGCTCATCCCCGTCTATCAGGCGGTGCCCAGCCACGTCCTTTAAAAAACTTTGTCGCCATGCGGCACTTGTTCACATCCCTCGAAGAAGCGCGTTTTCCAAAGGAAAAAAACGTGCACTTGGCCATCGGCATGTTCGACGGCGTGCACCGCGGGCATCAGAGGGTTTTGAGCGCCGCCAAAAAGCGCGCGCTGGCCGACGGCGGACTGGTCGCGGCGCTGACCTTCACCCCCCACCCCTCGCGTGTGCTGCGCCCCGACAAGCCGAGCGAACTGCTCGTCTACCCCTGGGAAAAAATAGACCTGCTGTTCAAATACGGCGCCGACGCCGTCATCGAGCAGCCCTTCAACGAGACCGTGCGCAACTTGGAGGCCAAGGATTTTCCCGAGCTGCTCAAGCGGCAGATCCCGAATTTAAAGAGCATCCACATCGGCGAAAATTTCCGCTTCGGCAAAGGGCGCGGCGGCTCCTCGCGCTCGCTGGCCCAATGCGCGCAGCCGCTGGGCGTTGATGTGGAAATCAGCCCATCCATAACGCACGGGGACGAGCCGGTAAGCTCCACCCGCATCCGCGCCTTGCTGCGCTGCGGACGCATGCACGAGGCCAACGAACTGATGGGCCGCCTGTACGAGACCTGCGGCACCGTCATCAAGGGCAAGCAACTCGGCCGCACGATCGGGTTTCCCACGTTAAACTTCGTGCGCGACACGGAAACCAAGCCCGCCTACGGCGTCTATCTGGTGACAGTGCACGACCCGCAAACGGGCGTCGAACTGCCCGGGGTGGCCAACTACGGCTTGCGCCCCACCGTCGAAAAAAAAGCCCCCCAGCCTATTTTGGAGGTGCATGTGCTTTCCGAAAACTGCCCTTGGGGCCCCGGCGATGTGCTCTGCGTGCGCGGCCATAAATTTTTACGCGCGGAGCAAAAATTCCCCCTGCTGGCCGCCCTCAGGCAGCAGATAGAAAAAGACAAAGCACAAGCGATAGCATTTTTCACAAAGCGCGCCAAACGCCTGGCGCAGACTTATCCGAAGAAACGTTCTTAGTGTTACCCTGACAACGCCCAAGCTTGACAAGCCCGCCCCGGCGGACATATCTTTCTTGTTTATTATGACCACCCCCGAAAACACCTCCCCTGAAGGCTCCGCGCCCGAGGCGCCCAAGCCCTCTTTCAAACCCGTCACTCCTCAGGCTCCCGTGGCTCCCAAGCCCAGCTTTGGTGCCGCGTCCGCCGCGCCATCTTCGCCGCGCCCGATAGCGGCCGCCCGTCCCGCCCCCACGCCCCTGCGCATGGGTGCGACGCCGCCGAGCGCCCCGCGCCCGGGCAGCGTCAAGGTGCAGAAATCCGGGGGCGCCGGTGCCGCGCTCGGATTGGTTGTCGACTTGGCGGCCTGCGCTTGCGCTGTGGCTTTTGCCGTGCTGCTGGCGATGGAAGCCGGCATCATGTAATTTATGGCCAGCGACAAGATCATCAATTTGACGACGGCGGCCTTTGACACCGCCATTGCCAACGCCACGGTTCCCGTGCTCGTCGATTTTTGGGCGACCTGGTGCGGCCCCTGCCGCGCTTTGGCTCCCGTTCTCGACGAACTGGCCGAGGAAATGGACGGCAAGGCGATCATCACCAAGGTTGACGTTGACCAAAACCCCGAGTTGGCCGCCCGCTTCGGCGTGCGTGCAATTCCCATGCTGCTGATTTTCAAAGGCGGCAAGGTCGTCCAGCAATTGGCAATGGCTCCCAAGGCGGAACTGAAAGCCGCGCTTGAGGCAGCCGCCAAGTAAAACTGTTTTTTGTTTTTCAAAAGGCGCGGCTTTTTTGGTCGCGCTTTTTTTGTGTCAAAATTTAGCCACTATTTGCTGTTTTGCCGCGGCGTGAATTCCGTTAGCATCGGGGGTACGTTTTAATCATGCACACATTGCCGCTTGTCTGGGAGCTTGGCCGCAGCGCCAACGCCGAAGAAAAACCCGCCGAGTTCATTCCCGCCCAGGTGCCGGGAGCCGTGCAGCTCGATTTTTTGCGCGCGCAAGGCGGGAAGGATTTTTTCTTCGCGGATAATTTTCACGTTTTCGACGGGTGGGAGGATTTGTTCTACACCTACCGCGCACGCTTCGAGGTGCCGGTGTTGAAAGACGGGCAGTCGCTTTATTTTGTTTCAAAGGGCATCGACTACGCCTATGACATTTTTTTCAATGGTAAAAAATTATTTTCCGTCGAGGGTATGTTCGCCCGCGTGCAGTGTGATTTGACCGCGTATTTGCGCGCGCAAAACGAGCTGCTTGTGCGCGTTCATCCGGCGCCCAAACGCGCGGGGGCCGCTGTCTCGCGCGCGCAGGCCGACCACAGCGTGAAGCCCGCCGTTTCCTACGGGTGGGACTGGCATCCGCGCGTGATACCGCTGGGTATTTGGGACGAGACTTTTTTGGAAATCCGCGAGGCGGTTCATCTGGGCGAGTTCTCGCTTAATTACACGCTCAACGACGCGCTTAACTGCGCGCATGTCAGCGCGGTCATCGAAGGAGTTGGCCTTGCGGGGCGCATGGGGCGCGTGGAGTTGTTCGACGCCGGGCATTGCGTGTTCTCGCACGACGGAAAAATCGCGCACGACGGCAGCCTGCCCGCCTTCAATTTCCCCAATCCCAAACTCTGGTGGACGCACGATCATGGCGCGCCCCACCTCTACAAGGCGCGCGCGAGCGTGCTGGACGAGACGGGCGAGCGGCTCGCTCAAAAAAGCGGCCGCGTGGGATTCAGGCGCATACGCCTGGTCACGAACGAGGGCGCGTGGGATGAACCGCTGAAATTCCCCAAAACCCGCTCCGCGCCGCCCGCGCAACTCGAACTTAACGGGCGGGCGATTTTCGCCAAGGGAAGCAACTGGGTGAATCCCGAAATTTTCCCCGGCACCCTCACACGCGAGCGTTACGACGAGCTGCTGTGCCTGGCCAAAGACGCGCACTTTAACTGCCTGCGCGTTTGGGGCGGGGGCATCGTCAACAAGGAGTCTTTCTACGAGCTGGCCGACGAAAAGGGCATCCTCATCTGGCAGGAATTCCCGCTGGCGTGCAACCAGTATCCCGACGACCCGCATTATTTGTCTGTGCTCGAAAAAGAAGCCCGCGCCATTATCCTGCGCCTCAAAAAGCACGCCTGTTTGGGGTTGTGGTGCGGCGGCAACGAGTTGTTCAATTCGTGGGGAAAGATGACCGAGCAATCGCTGGCATTACGCCTGCTCGGGGCGCTGACCTTGCAGCTCGATCCCACGACGCCGTTTATCCCCACTTCCCCGCTGATGGGCATGGCGCACGGGCATTATCTTTTCCGCGACATGCAGCAAGACGAGGATGTCTTTGAGATTTTCAACCGCGCGCGCCACACGGCTTACACGGAATTCGGCGTGTCGTCGCTGGCGAGTGTCGAGTCGCTCAAAAAAATCATCCCGCAGGACGAGCTTTTCCCCGTACGCGAAACGCCCGCGTGGAAAGCCCATCACGCCTTGCGCGCCTGGAAGCCCGAGCGCAACGAATGGCTCTGCCCCGAGGCGATTGACTATTATTTCGGCACCGCGCCGACCCTCGAGACCTTGGTCGAGCGCAGCCAGCTCATGCAGGCGCAGGGCTACAAGGGCATTTACGAGCACGCCCGCCGGCAAAAACCTTACTGCGCCATGGCGCTGAACTGGTGCTACAACGAAGCATGGCCGTGTGCGGCCAACAATTCCCTGCTTTCCTACCCCGCCGAGCCAAAACCCGCCTACGAGGCGGTTCGCCAATCCTGTCGCCCCGTGTGCCTAAGCGCGCGATTTGAAAAATTCCTGTGGAGCCAAGGCGAGGAATTTTCATTCGAGTTGTGGCTGCTCAACGACAGCTTTGAAAAGACCACTCCCTCCACCGTGCGCGCGCTGGTGTGCGGCGTTGGCGGCGAGCCGATCGAGCTTTTGCAATGGGCCTACGAAACGCCCGCGCCCAACGCAAACCTGCGCGGCCCCACGGCGCGCTTGCGCCTGCCGCATTGGGAAGGCGACCGTTTTACGGTACGCCTCGAAGACACAAAGCACCCTGCCCGCTCGTCGCAATACGTGCTGGCCTACCGCGCACGGACGCAAACAAGCGCCGCGCACAATACGCCCACGGCCACGCTTAATTAGGTAAAAATTCCCCGAACAAAGCGTTCTCGTCAAAAACGCGCAGGGGCGTTACAATAAACGGCATTATTGCTTGTCTGTATGCGTGCGCGTTTATTTTTCTGTCTGCTTTTTGCGCTGGGCTGCGCTGTGGCGCGCGCTGCCCCTGCGCCCATTGAGGGTTTTTGGCAGATCACGGACAACCGCGGCACGCCCCAAAGTATAGCAGTCGTCTACGGGCACGACGGGCTTTTTTTCTGCCGCATGATCGCCATTTACGACGACAAAACGGGCAAGCTAAGCGAAACGGCCGAAAACGCCACCGAGCGCGCCAAGGGGATCAAGGGCAAGCCCCTGCTAGTCGGCCTGGATTTCATCTGGAATTTAAAACCCGGAAACGGCCGGCACTACCGCGGCACGGTCATCAACCCCGACGACGGCCACACCTACGTGTGCAAAGTGTGGTACGACGAGCAACGAAAAAAACTCGCCGTACGCGGCGAACTGCTGCTGTTTGGCCAAAACCAGTACTGGCCGCCCGTCGACCCGCAAAACCTCCCCGAGACCCTGCGCGTGCAGCTGGACAAGCTCGTGCCGGAAATTCCGCCGAACTGATGATTCTTTTGATTGTAATCAGCCGCAGCGCCGTCCATAATCGCCTACGAAATCAGGTTTTCAAAAACCGCTTTCTGCTTACATACCGGAAACGTTCTTTTAATCAGACTGCCCCGCCGTTTTGAAAGTGCAGTAATGAAAAAGACAGTTTGTATGTTCGCCGCCGCCGCCGTTTTGCCGGGGGCTTATGCCAAAGTAGTGCAACCGCCGAAAGTCGCGGGTATGCATCGTTTTTTGAACGGCGCGCCGGACGACGCGCTGGCACAGAGCCTCGTGTGGATAGGCGGGGCCGACCGCGCCATCGAGGATTTGACCCGGCGCATTGCCCGCGAGCCGCATAAGGCCGACAACTACCTGCGCCGCGCCTTGGCCAGGTATTTTACGGGCGACTTTACGGGAGCGCTCAAAGACAGCGCGCGCGCCATTTTCCGCGACGAGCGCAACCCGCAGGCCTGGAGTTTGCGCAGCCACATTTTGCTATCGATGCAAGATCTGTCCGGTAGCATAGAGGCCGCCGTGCAAGGCGCCAAGCTCATGGTGCGCCAAAGCCGCGCTCACGCCTAGGATGTGTTACAGTTAGGCGACAGATTCATAGCCATTTACAGAAATCCAGCGCGTCTGTAAAAATACTTGATTTTGTGTACTCATAACGCATAATGGGGGCATGAAAACGAAACCCATGCTTGTTCTTCTGGCCTTTTGCCTGCTGCCATTGGCGGGACAGGAGAATCTGTTTCGCAATGGCGACCTTGAAAAATCCGGCGGTTGGAAGGGCGACGGCCGTGTCATGGCTGAAAATGGCAAGACGGATAACAAAGTCTGGGCGATGCCGCTGGGGCCAAAGCTCAAGAGTTTTTCGCAGACCATCTCGCTCAACGGCAAACAAAAGGTGCTGGTCGTAAGTTTCCGTGTGCGCGCCTCGGAGGATTATGCGGCGGGCAACCCGGATTTGCCGCTGCTGGAAATGCGGTTCAGCGCGCCCGGTGAGCCTAGCTACTCCCGCCAGATAATGGTGACTGAAAAAAAGGTGTGGCGCACTTACACCTATCCCATTGCCTGCGAAGGTTACAAGTCCATCGCCTTTTCATTCTGGAGCCCCGATGGCCGCGGCACTCTGGAATTTGACGACTTCGCCGCGATAGCAAAGTAAACGCGCTTGTTTTTCCTTAACCGAAGGCCGCCTTTTTCGAGGTGGCCTTTTTCGTGATTAAAAACAAAGCACTTCGTTTTTTTCTTTTTTGCAGAAATTGGCGAACTTCCCCGCTTTGGGCGTGTCGTAGTTAGTATGAAAGCGACACTTTTACCTCTGTTGTGCCTGTGCCCGCTGATAGTCTGCGGCGACGAGCAAGCCACCGCCGCGCTATTGCAAAACGGCGACTTCAGCGCCAATCCCATTATTTGGCAAGGCAGCGGGCGCGCGGTCAACGACCGGCAAAACAAGGCAAACAAAGTCTACGCGGTCGAGCTGGGCAGACAGCCCAAATCCTTCGGCCAGCAAATCGTGCTGGACGGGGAAAAGGAAAAACTGACCCTCTCCTGGCGTATGCGTGCCAACGAAAAATTCGCCCCGCTAAGCGCCGAAAAAGGCCCCATCGAAGTGCAACTGCGCTCGCGTGAAAAAAAGGAGCACACCATCGAAAACTTTAAACTCGAAAAGACCGGCGAGTGGATCGAGTGCTCGCTGTCCTACGATTGCAAGGGCGTCAAAACCATCAATCTGATGGTGAACATATGCGCCGGAAAAGGAACGCTGGAGTTTGACGACTTTGTGGCAACCGCCAATTAAAGCTCGAAGCGTTTGAGTTCGCCGCGGTAAATGCGGTCGATGTGCTGGACTAACTCCGCCATGCTGCGCCCATCGGTCAACACGCCTATGCCCGCGCGCTTGTAGCATGGCTCGCGCTGCGCTAAAAGTTCTTCTATACGCGCGCGGGGGTCTGGCACGTTTAATAGCGGGCGATGCGTGCAATGGCGAGTGCGCGCCAGAATCGTTTCAGGCGAGGCGAACAGGCACAACAGCACGCCTTTTTGCCTGAGCAGTTCGATGACGCCCTCCTGACAAACGGCGCCGCCGCCCAGCGAGATTACGCAGCCGTGTGCGGGGTGCCCCGATTCCAAAAAAGTTTTTTCCTTTTGCCGGAAAGCGGCCTCACCTTCCTGTTCGAAAATTTCGGAAATTGTTTTTTTCTCGAGCTGCTCGATGGCCGCGTCGGCGTCTATGTAGCGCATGCGCCAGTGCTCGGCGAGCTTGCGCCCGAGCGCGCTTTTGCCCGTGCCCATGAAACCTGCCAGATACAAGTTTGGCTGCCTGTGTGTGTGTGGTTGCGCCATCTGTGAAAAATGCTACGCCGCCCCCGGCCAAAGCGCAAGCTTGCGCGCACCAGGGCGCTGCTGTTTTAATAGGAAGATGCAGGCGCAGTACACTCAGATTTTCATCCGCGGGGCCAAGGCCGGGCAACGCGTGTACGCGTTGTTTTTGGGCGACAAGAAGCGCTGCTTTGTCATGCATGTGGACAAGCACGCCTTCGCCGCGATTTCCGGCGCCTTGCAAGGCCCTCCTCCGCCTCGGCCCGACACCCACCGCCTGCTGCGCGATGTGCTGCGGGGCTTCGACGCGACGCTCGAGCGCGCGGTCATCCACAGCGTCAAGGACAACGTCTTTCACGCACGGCTGATTTTGCAGATGAAAAACGAAGTGGCCCGCAAGGTCGTGGAGTTGGACGCGCGGCCCTCCGACGCGATCGCGCTGGCGCTGCTGACAGACAGCCCCGTTTACTGCGCCTTGTCCGTGATGAACTCGCTGCCCGACATGACGGACACGCTCAAAAAAATACAGCCCAAAAACGGCTGACCAAAAATGCGAGCGCTCGCGCCAAATCTGCCGCCGTGCCCCAGTGCGCTGGCACCCATGCAGGACGTCACCGACCACGCGTTCATGCGGCTGATCAGCCAAAAAGGGGCGCCTGATTTTTTCATGACGGAATATTTCCGCGTGTACGCCGGCAGCCGGCCGGAGGCGCATATTCTTGAGTGCATCGAGCGCAATGAAACCGGCCGACCCATCATCGCGCAACTGCTCGGGCACGACATTGAAAACCTTGTCGCCACCATCCGCGCGCTGGAAACGCGCCCCATCGCGGGCATTGATTTGAATCTCGGCTGCCCCGCCCCAAAGGTCTACCGCAAAAATGTCGGCGGCGGGCTGCTGAGCGATTTGGGAAGGATCAAAGAAATTTTGACGGCGCTGCGCGAAAATTACACGGGGCACCTGAGTATAAAAACGCGCGTGGGCTTTGAAAACGCGGACGATTTTGAGCGGTTGCTGGACATTGTTGAGGCCAGCGGCATCGATATGTTTACCCTGCATGCCCGTAGCGTGCGCGCGCTGTATCGCGGGGCGGTTGATTACGAAAAAATCGCCCGTGCCGCCACGCGGCTAACAAACATCCGCGTCGTGGCCAATGGCGACATCACGAGCGCCGCCAAGGCCGCCTGGGTGCGCGCGCACACGAATTGCACGGGCGTCATGATCGGGCGCTCGGCCTTGAGGAATCCCTGGATTTTCCGGCAAATCCGCGAGCTGTCCGAAGGCTCCCGCGTCTTCGAGCCGACCCTGGCGGATGTGCACGCCTACGTGCACGAAATCTGGGAACAGCTTAGCAACGCGCGGCACCCCGAATCCGTGCGCTTGGGGCGGGTGAAGAAATTTCTGAATTTTGTCGGCCAAAGTATCGACGCGCACGGCAATTTTTTAAAGGCCATGCGCACGACAAAAAACGCGCGCGAGCTGTTCGACGTGTGCGAGGCGCATCTGGGCGGCGCGAATGCCCCCCTTCCCTTTGCAACAGAGCCTTTTGCGGGAGTCATCGCCCGTCCCAACTGCGAGTAGCGCTTTTTTATCCACATAAAAATAGCCACGTTACAAGTGTGTGAACCCGGTTATTTCCTGCCTCGCAGGTGCTAATATTTCTTGCATCTTTACCCTGCATGCCTTTATATAAAAACTTTCCACTTAGCCGTGGGAAAGCCCCCCCCACTAACAAACCGTTTTCTATTTATCTCTATGAATAAAGTCTTGTTTTCGATTCTGTGCGTATTGGTGATATGCGCCAATGTCCTGAATGCCGCGCGCCAGCCTTATCGCGGCGGCCTCGGCGGCGATGTGCGCCGTGGCGACGACTCGTCGTGGCGGGGAGGCTCGGTGGAGGAGGAGATCGTCCTGAAGCTCTCGGACGCGCAGGTTTACCAGTTGCTCGACGCCACCCAAAAGCGCGAGTGGGACCATGCCATGACGCAGCTCAAAAAGGTTGACGCCGACAAACGCTCGGCCGAATTTTTGCTCAACCGCAGGGAAACCGGCGGCATCAATGGCGACCTCGAGGGCGCGCGCCGCCGTGGTCAGGACATGATGGCGAAGGCCAACGAACAGGCGGAAGCCGCCCAGGCCAAACTGCAGGAACTGCGCATGGCCGCCCAGAAAAGGGCCGACGAAATCGAAAAGGCCGGGCCGCAATACGTTTACACGAAATCGGCCATCGCCCCCATCGAATGGGAGCAATTCCGTGACGAGACAGCCGGCGCCTTTTTGAAAGGGCTGCACGCGCTGGATTACAAGACCCTTTATTTTGGCAGTGTCCTGAAATGGACGGGCAAGAGCTATCAGGCCGACGAAGCGAAAACGAAAGACCTTGTGGGCGCCTTTGGCAAAGCCGACACCGATGTCTTCTCGCTGATCCTCGTCAAAAAATTCACCTGCCAGCAGGTCGACGACGATATGGTGCTCATTCCGGAAGGCGCCGTCATCCCGCAGGGAACCGACCGCAAGCTCGGCGTCATCGTGGTGGAAATTATCGAGCGGGCCAACGCCGCCGCCCTACTGAGCGTGCGCGCCGTTGACTTGAAGTCGTGGCAGATCATCCACGAGGAAACCTACCAGATCGCGGAGCCGGGAAAAACGCCCGCGGATATCGATGCCGCGCTGGGCGACAAGGCCGACTTCATGCGCTATCTGCCCGATCCCAAGGCGAACATTATTTCTCAGTTCTCTTTCAAGACCCCCGCCTCGCAACTGGCACGCGAATGCTCCGTGTTGCTCAAAAGCGCACTGGGCACGATCGAGGACGTGAAACTCAGCGACGGAGACTTCTTGCTGCTGGCCTACGGCGGCAGCGCCCTGGCGCAAAAAATGGCCGACAACGTCAACACGCTGTGGAAGCTAGACCCGCAAGTACCCGCTCCCGCCGTCGAGGAAAAAGCGAAGGAGGAAGAAGCCAAGGAGCAGCCCCGTCGCGGCCGCACCTGGAGGGAGCGCATGCGCGAGCAGCAGGAACAGGAGGCGGAAAAAGCTCCCGAGCCTCCCAAGGAATTGCCGCCGGTGGTGTTGCTTAAGACTTCTGTCTCGGCGCTGAACCTTCCGGCCAACGCCACCATCGACGTCGGCGAGTTTTCAGCCAGCGTCCTGGCGCCAACGCCCGCGCAGTAAACGCCCCCTTTGAAAAGCCGCCTTGCAGGGCGGCTTTTTTGCAGGCACAATTTCAAAATCCCCGCGAACCTAAAGAGAGTCACGTATCCACGATGAGCTTACCCGACGAAATGGCCGAGCAATTGGCCGAGGATTCCCATTCCCAGCTGCTGACCACCAACCGCAAGGCGCTCACCATTAACCTGGGGCGCAGCACCTACGGCACCTTCGCGGAGATCGGCGCGGGGCAGGAAGTCGCCCGGCATTTTTTCAAAGCGGGCGGCGCCTCGGGCACGATCGCCAAATCACTGTCAGCCTACGACATGGTTTTTAGCGACGCGCTGTACGGCAAAACCACGCGCTACGTCTCGCGCGAGCGCCTCATGCAGATGCTCGACTACGAGTACGGGTTGCTGATCAAGCGCCTGGACGCCGACCGAGGCGACCACACGCGCTTTTTTGTCTACGCCAACACCGTGGCCGTGGGCAGCCGCACGGACAGCGCGCAGGAATGCCATGGCTGGATGGGCGTGCGCGTGCAATCCTCCCCGCGACTGCCCCCCAGCGACATCATCTTGCACGTGCGCATGTGGGACAAGACCCCGCAGTTGCAGCAAGATGCCCTCGGCATCATCGGCGTCAACTTCATCTACGCGTCCTTCTTTCTCGGCCAAAAGCCCGACGAATTCATCCCGTCATTGGCGGACAACCTCGGCGTCGAACGCGTGGAGGTGGACATGCTGGAATTTCACGGCCCCGATTTCCGCGAGCTGGACAACCGCGCCATGAGCTTCAAACTCATGCAGTACGGGCTGACCCACGCCGTCATGTTCGGCCCCAAGCGCGCGGTGCTGCAACCTTCCGAGGTGTTTCACAAAAAGCCCGTTCTGGTCGAGCGCGGCGCGTTCCGCCCGATCACCGACTTGAATGTCGACATGATCGAAAAAGCCGGCGCGCAGTTCGCCCGCGACAACAACGAAAGCGAGCAGCCGGCCGTGCGCGTGCTGGAAATTTCCGTCAACAACCTGCTGTCCGAAGGCAAGCTCGACATGGACGACTTTTTGGCCCGCGTGGACACCGTGACCTTGCTGGGCTATCCGGTGGTGATTTCCAATTTTTCCGAATATTACCGGCTGGGCGAATTTTTCCGGCGCTTCACGCAGCAACCCGTGGCGATGATCATGGGCTTGAACAACCTCTTTGAGGTCTTCAACGAAAAATATTACGAGAACCTGCCCGGCGGCATTCTGGAAGCCTGCGGGCGCCTGTTCAAGCGCGACACACGCTTGTACGTCTACCCCATGCGCGGGGATATTTTCAGTCAATACCTGCGCCAGCGCGCGGGCTTCAGCGAGGCCAACAAACGCCTGTCCGCCAACGCCGCGATGCTCATCACGGCAGACAACGTTCAATTCCCCACTCACCTACGCTCGCTGTACCACTACCTGCGCGAAAACGGCCTCATTCTGCCGATAGGCGCCGTGGACGACGGGCACCTGAGCATCTATTCCTGGGAAATTCTACGCAGCCTGCGCCGCGGCGAACAAGGCTGGGAAAACAGCGTCCCGAAAGCAGTCGCCTCCCTGATAAAAGAAGAAAAATTATTCGGCTACGGCAGCGAGAAAGAATAAGAGATGCGGGGGAAACCCATTTTTTGAAAAAAATGAGTTTCCCCCGCGCCCCCTTCCCCAAAAAACTTCTAAGACGGATGCTGCGCATCCTGTTGGGTGATCGTGACGGATGAGATGCGATGGGTAATAGCATCTGAGAGGGCTGGCGGAGGCAACGAAGGATAAGTGATATTCGTTGTGTAATTTTGCCACGAAGCCGAGAACGATCAGCACCTGCAGGGGACTAAGTCCCCTGCACCCCTTTACGGAGCTGGCACATATAATAAAGATTACTTTTTCAAAGAAACCTCGAAGCTACCCGCCAGCTCCTTCCAAAAAAGATACTGCACTACGGCCATTTTGCTCCGTGCAACTTTCCCGCAAGTGAAAATCCTTCAGGGCGGATTTTGCCGCAGGATAGATGGGGGCCTGCACTGGTTTGCTGCTCCTCATCGTAAGACAAGGCAAAATTCGCCCTGAAGGATTTTCGCCGCGGGAACGGAAGAATAGCCCAACGGGATATTCTTTCGGATGGTCACGTGCAGGGTTCGTATCCCAATGCCACCTCGTCCGGCGCCAGCCCCCTAAAAATCACTCAGCGCCGCAGGCGCCCTGACTATTTATTTTTCGCGATTGAGATTCCGGGTGAAAATGTCACAATGCTTGCATGGACGCTGAAATCCTTAGCCGCCTGCAATTCGCCCTCACCGCCGCCTTTCACTTTATTTTTCCGCCTGTGACGATCGGCTTCTCGCTGTTCATCGTTGCGGTCGAGGCGCTCTATCTCAAGACCGGGGACGAAAAATACAAGCGCGCCGCCGCGTTCTTTTTAAAATTGTTCGGCATGCTCTTTGCCGTGGGGGTGGCCACCGGCATCGTGATGGTTTTTCAATTCGGCACCAACTGGCCGATCTACTCGCGCTTTGTCGGCGACGTGTTCGGCAGCCCGCTGGCGATCGAGGCCATATTCGCGTTTTTCATGGAGTCGACGTTTTTGGGCGTGGCGCTGTGGGGCTGGAACCGTATCGGAAAAAAGGCGCATTTTGTGGCGACGCTATTGGTGTGCGTGGGCACGCACCTAAGCTCGGTGTGGATCATCACGGCCAACTCTTTCATGCAGACGCCCGTGGGCTTTGAATTGCAAACGCAAAGCGTGGTGGGCGACACGAAAATCTGGGAGGCGCTGCCCGAGGGTAGCGTTCCCACGCCGGAGCAAATCGAGACGACCAAGGCCGCTATCACTAATTTCTGGGACGTCATTTTCAGCCCCTCGAATTTTGACCGCATCACGCACACGATCGCGGCTTCGTGGCTGTGCGGGGCGTTTTTGGCGCTGGGTGTGTGTGGGTATTATTTGCTGCGAAAACGGGAGGATGTGGATTTTGCCGAGCCCTGCGCGAAAGTCGCGCTTGTCTACGCGGCAGTCGCGGGGATTTTCATGGGTTTGACCGGGCACGGCAGTGCGCGCACCCTGGCCACCACGCAGCCGGAAAAGCTCGCGGCCTTCGAGGCGCAATACGAGACGAAAACCCGCGCGCCGCTGTATCTGTTTGGGTGGGTTCATGAACAGGAGCGCCAAGTCAGCGGCGTTGAGGTCGGCGGCTGGTTCAGTTTTTTGGCCTATGGCGACATGAACGCGACCGTCAAGGGTCTCAACGAGCTGCCGTCGGACGAGTTTTTGAAAAAGATTGACCCCGAGGCCGACACCGCCGCGCTGGCCGAATTGCGCCCGCAGTATTGGCCGCCTGTGGGGCTGACCTTCCAGTCGTTTCGTTTCATGGTCTACCTGGGCGGGCTGATGGGCGTGCTGATCGCCGCGGGGCTGCTACTGTGGGTTTCCAAAAAACTTTTTGATTTTGAAAACAAGTTCACGCGCTTGTTTTGGATTGCGGCGCTGCCCTCTGTGCTGCTGCCGATTCTGGCCAGCCAACTCGGGTGGATGAGCGCGGAGGTCGGCCGCCAGCCGTGGATTGTCTGGTATATTTTGAAAACGCAGGACGCCGTGACGCCGTCTGCGGGCGCCGCCGAAATTCTGTTCACAACCGTGCTGTTCACACTGATCTTCACGCTGCTGTCGGCCGTGTTTCTCTTTGTCTTTTTCAGGAAAATCAAACAAGGCCCCGGTGCCGAGCACCCCACGGGTTACTAATTTTTTTTCAAAACGCCATGGACACGCTGCAAATAATCTGGTTTTGTCTGATCGCCGTTTTGCTGGTCGCCTTCTTGCTGACTTGCGGGTTTGATTTCGGCGCGTGCGTCTGCCTGCCCTTCGCCAGGACGCGGGCGCAAAAGGATTTTGTCGTCAAAAACATCCTGCCTTTTTGGGACTGCAACCAGGTGTGGATGATCACAACGGGCGGCGCGCTGTTCGCGGCTTTCCCCGTGGCATACGCCGCCGTGCTCTCGCTTTTGTACATCCCTGTGATGCTACTGCTGATGCTGCTGATCGCGCGCGTGGCGGCGATCGAATTTTATTTCGCCCGCGAGGGCGAGCGGTGGCGCAAATTTTGGGAATGGATGATGAGTTTGTCCTCGCTGCTGTGCGCCGTCATCGTCGGCGTGGCGCTGGCCAGTTTGTACTCGGGCACGCTGCTGGCGCGCGGCGGCGAATTTTGGAGCGCCCTGGCCGGCCTGTTCACCCCGTACGGCATTGTGGCGGGCCTGCTCAGCGCGGCGTTTTTCTTCGCGCACGGGGCGGGCTTTTTGTCCCTGAAAAGCCGGGGAACCGAGCATGAGGAACTGTTCTCAAAAATCGCCCGCAAAGCCTACGGCACGCTGCCGCTAATCTACCTGCTCTACCTGGGCGTGACCCTCGCCAAGACCGAGTTCCCGAGCGTGGCTTTCTTTGCGCTGATAATGGTTTTGCTGCTGCCTGTGACCGCCTTCATCGCCGCCCGAAGCGGCCAACTGGCGCGCGCCTTCATCTGCGGGTCGCTGTTCACCCTGATCTTCATAGCCGTGAGCGCCGCGATGATGTTCCCCTACCTCGTCTGCCCGCTGGAGCCGGACACGGCCGGCCTGTCGATCGCCGAGGCCGCCTCCTCGCCGCTGACGCTAAAAATAATGCTCGGCGTAGCCCTCGTCGGCGTCCCGCTGGCACTGGCATACAACCTCTACGCGCACAGGGTGTTTTTCAGGCGGTAGTTTTTTATTTGGTCTTCGTTTTTTCCTCGAGGGCGCGCAGTTGGGCTTCCACTTCAGCCAATGCGGTTTCGTCACGTTCTGCGGGGTCGAATTTTCCGCTGACAATGTCGCGGACCATGTGGCGGTTGGCCCTTAGGTTCACTTCGTGGGCTCTCTCCGGTGGGATTTCCTTTTGGCTGGTAATTGCGTAAGCGCGATTCAAAATTTGGACGGCCAGCTTTTTGTCCTGCAGAAAACCGAACCCCGTGTAAATTCGCTGCGCGGTGATTTGCTGCATTTGGATCCAGGGGTGTGTGTAGCCGTTATAAAAAAAATCCCAATGGAACTTGGCGAGCGCCTCGTTTTTTTCTACGCCCAGCCCGCGCTCGTAGGCGACAGCCAGATAGGCGCGCGCGGGCAACGTCTGGTGCTGGTCGCTATCCGCCTGCATCGAGGCGATATAGGCCAGTTCAAACGCCTTGCGCTCGTCCTTGGGCACACCGATGCCATGCAGATACAGGTGTATCAGCATGAAGGTATCGTCGGTGAGAAAGGCGCCTTGCAAATAATCATTGGCCGAGGACAGCGCCAAGGCGGGATATTGAGGGGCAAAGCGCAAATCGAAGTCGGGCATCAGGGCGTCCGAAATGCAAAAACAGCCGCCGCAACGGAGTTTTTCTCCCGCGCCCAATGCCCAGGCATACCAGACACGCAAAAGATCTTTTTGAAAATAGCCCGTCTTTTGTGTGCGCGCGATCAGGGTGTCCGCCCTTTGTTTGTCGCCAGAAAAAAGCGCCTCTTTTATGAGGGGCAAATTTGATTGGGGATCGCCGAGTTCTGTTTGGCGTTTTTCATAATATTTTAATTTTTCCTCATCGTACCACGGTTCATCCTTGCGATAGGAACATCGAAAAACCAAAAACTGTGCGGCCTCAAGATTGCCCTGCTCCATCAGGTTTTCGAATATCCCGATTGCCTCGAGGTGCCCTTGCGGCAGCGAGGTGACCAAGAGGCGGTCGGCATAATACAGTTGCGCGTCCACGTTGCCTTCGTCCGCCAGTTTTTTGAGCGCGCGTGTTGAGATCTCGCCTTCGTGATCGTATCGGTTGTTCGGATCGGGCTTGTCGCCGGGAGGGATTGCTATTCTTCTGTCCAGAGAGATTCCGGAATTATCCCATTGCGCCTCCCGCCCACGCGCTTGATTCAGCGCGCGCACCCGTGGGTCTTTTTCAGTGTCAAACTCAGGCTCATCCGCCTTAGCGGCGGCCACCACGCGTTTGAATCCATGCCGCAACACTTCAAAAACGCCCGCTTGAAAAGGCGCGCTTGTCGTGTCGGCGGCCGTCCTTATGAATAGCAAATCTTTCTTGCGTGTTTGCGCGAACAGCGGCTTGAGTTCGTCCCATGTGTATAATTTCGGCACGCCGCCCTCAAAAACGCGTGGGTTAAAATGCGTCGCATCTCTTTCAAGGGACAAAAATAAATCCGCTTCCTCGTCGAGCGGGCGAGGTGAATCGGAAGACCCGGCGAACAAAGCGCTCTGCGCACCAAAAAAACCGCAGGCTGCAAGCACAGTGGCACAGGCACTTGTTTTCATGCGGTATAAGGTGGCCATGCCGTTATTAAGGCGCAAAACCTTGCGCGCAACAAGCCATTGTTTCCACCAAAAAACCCGCGGTTGGCCGCGGGTTTTGGTGCGAGAGATAAAAGAAACGCTTTTTATTCCTTTTGTTCCGGATGGTCGATGGAGACGTCCAGATAGAAGAGTTGGTGGGGTTTGCCGCTTTTTTGGGCGATCTCGATGGTGTTGATACCGTCTTTCATCAGTGCGAGGGGGACTGTGAAGGCGCGGTAGTCTTCGGGTTTGCCGATGGCGACGCTGTAGGGGTTCAGGAAGGGGTCGGAGACATCGGGGTCGGCGGCGAGTTTTTCGCCGTTGAAGATGACCTCAAACTCATCCTGCCCCAAGGAATCGCGGGATTGGATGCGCAGTTTGCCGTCGCCTTGCCAGCCGCCTTTGGGCGGGGCCATGTCGAGCCAGGTTTTTTGGGATTTGCCCGCCTCGGTCATGGCGCGCAGGGGGCGGCCGTTATGCTTGGGGGTGTCCCAAATGTAACCCAAGAAATACTGCTGGGGCTGTTTGGCGACAAACTCGGGGTTGCCGATATGCTCGAGCGCCTCAAAGGGCGGCTCGGCGGACGCGCCGCCGGCGTCCTTTTGGTTATAGGTGCCGCGATAGTAGGGGAAGTTGAAAAGGCTGACGCCGTCGGCCCCGCGCGAATAGACCAGGTGCGCGTTGGTGTACATTTGGATGGCGGTGGTGCGGCGCATCATCCAGCCGCCGCTTTTGTTTTGGGGACCCGCGGCGTTGACGTAATGCATCTCCGCGTAGACCGTTTTTTCCGGCGGCAGCATTTCCTTCACCTTTTTGACCTGCATCTGCAAGTCGGAATAGTAGTGCCCGCTCAAATTGAACATGTCCACGCCCGCGGCGGCCATGGCCTTGACGTCGATGCCGATGTTGGCGAAGGTGTCGATATACCCGGGGATGCGCACGCACAGCCAGCGGTGCTTGCCGTTGGGGGCGTGTTTGTCGAGCGCCTGGCGCACCTGCCCCACAAATTCCGTGAGGATGCGCGCGCGCTCCTTGACTGCCACGCGGGTGGGGTTAAAAAACACCCAGTGGCGCATGAGGTCGAGTTCCAGCCCGTCGATGTCGTAGTTTTTGCAAATCTCCTCAAGGATCGCCAGCTTGTGCGCGCGCACGTGGTCTTTGGCGAAGTCCAGGGCGTACTTTTTCTTCTGGTCTTCAATGATGCCCTCGCCGACGAGGCTGTCCTTGTTCTCGGCGAAAAACTGGAACTCCGTCATTATTTCTTCCTGCTGCGCAACCGTCTTTCCGCGCGAGGTTCCGCGCGAGACGTGGTGCGTGTCGTTCACACGGATGGAGATGAACGCGGGCTGGCCCTGCTTGCGGCACTCGTCCAAAAACACCGCGATCATGTCGCCGCCGTTGGCCACCCATTTTTCGTAGGAATTGGGGGTCTTTCCGTTGAGCAGCAGCCACTCGATGTGCTTGTTGATGGGCACGACCTCGCTTTTCCACCACGGCACCCAGCCCAGGCCGGGCTGGAGCATTTGCACGAGGTTCTCGCCCTTCACCTCGTCGACGCTGGCGCGCAGCAGGCGCTCGGAAAAATTCTCCTTGCCGTTTTTGTGCGGGCTGGGCGAACTGCTGATGTGGGTGGTGTCGTTGCTATACAAGACATGATAGGGAGCCTTGTGCGCGGCGTGGGCAAACGCGCAGGCGATGAAGGCAAGCGCGATGGTTTTTGTAAGACGGGACATAAATGTAGTAGTGTAGGTTGGGTTGAAGGGTTAGTAAAAAAAGAAACGGCGGCGACTTATTCGCTCACCGGCCCCCCGCCGCGGCCGGAGTCGTAGACCAGGCGCAGGGTGTTTTTGTCGGGAACAACTTTGTACAAAAAGTCCCTGCCGTTGGGACCCGTCATCTTGAGCGTGCCGTTGACCGTCAGCTTGTCGGCGGCGATGATTTCAAATTCCGTGCCGGTTGTGGGGCGGTAGCCCTTGCCCAGCGTCACTTCTATCTGCGCGCCGTCTTCCAAGACGACCTCGCCGTTTTTGGCCTCGCACTTCCAGTGCAGTTTGTCGAATTTGGACTGCCCTGCGATGTCGATGGCCAGCGACGCACCCTTGTTTTGCTTGTAAACAGGCGCGCCCTTAGAATTGGGCAGCAGCAAAATATTACCCGGTTCGCCGACGCCGCCGGGAGCCAGCGTGCCGCCCTTGTTTTCCAGCGAGTCGTTGAGGCTCTTTACAACCAGCGTGCCGCCGTTGAAATTAAAGATGCCCTTGCCTATTCCCTTGAACAGAGCCGGCAGCGTCGCGTTGCTGCCGATGTCCAGCGTGCCGGCGTTGAGGTTGTAGATGCCGGTGGCTTTGGGGCTGGAGCTGGCCGTGCGCCCGTCCGTCAGCCACAGCGCCGTCAGGATGCGCACCTCTCCGCCTTGCTGGTTCATGGTGCCCGTGCCGTCGTCGGTCAGGGTGCGCCCGCTCAGGCGCATGCCGCGCACTTCGAGCTTGGCGCCCTCTTGCACGATAAAAGTGCCGCTGCTGCCGTTGCCGCGCTGCCCCTCGAAACTTTCCGCCTTGAAATCCGCCCCCTTGGCGAAAACCAGGGTCGCCTTGTTGCTGCGCTGCGTGTAATTGAGCACCTCCACGGGTTTGGAAACAGTCACCGTGATGCCGTTTCTGCCAAGGTTAGTCCGGTCGTTTTTACCCGGACGCTTGTTGCCGATCTTCAAATCGGCGGGCTGTTTGCCGGAATAAGCCTCGGCGATCCCCCAGATATTGGAATGCCAGTCGCCGTCTTTAAGCGCGTAGAAAATATCGACCTCTTCCTTGGCGCCGACAGGCCGCGACGGCTTCGCCGCGTTCAAAACACCGCAGGAAAAAAACGCCGCAAGCGCGCCCAACAACAAGAAGCGGAGAAAGGATGTGTTCATGACAAAAAATTAAAGGGTGAACAGGCAAGGGGTTTTGTTGTAACAGAAGGTTCATTGTAGCACATGCGCCATGGGTGAAAAGCTTTTTTTATGCGCGCAGCAAGCGCCAACGCACGCGCGCTTCACAAAACGCAAGCTGCTCTGGAAAAAGTCCAAAAGCGCGCTATAATGAATGCGTATGCAAAAAATCAACAGACTATTTTACGCGCTCGGCATTTTCGCCGTGCTGTTTTGCTCGAACGCCTATGCCGACAAAATCGTGCAGGATGCCGGCGCCTTGCCCGAGCCCGCCCAACAATTCTTGAAGGCGACCTTTCCCGACCGCGCGGTGTCTTATGTAAAGATCGACAAAAACCTCATCGGCCCGGACGAGTACAAAGCCATTTTGGCCGACGGCACCGAAGTCGAATTCGACGGCAAGGGCCAATGGGTTGAAATCAAGGCCAAGGCCGCCGGCGTGCCCGCCAGCGTGGTGCCCGCGCCCATCGCCACATACGTCGCCGAAAAGTTTCCCAACGCGAAAATCCAGCAGATCGAAAAAACCCGTCGCGGCTGGTCTGTGGAATTGAGCAACGACCTCGAAGTCAAATTCGATAAAGATTTGAAATTCCTGCGCCTGGACGATTAAATGGCCTTGATGCGGCACAAACGCACAGGCATTTTTTTGCGGACGCTCGCGGCATTGGCTGTGCTTTTGCTGTTTGCGGGCTGCCAGGACAAGGTCTCCAACAAGCCGGGCGCCCTGCCCTCTGTCGCGCGCAACTTCATCCGCAAGCAGCTTCGGGAAAGCTCTTTTGTGTACGTGCGCCAAGGGTACGACCTGCTCGGGCGCACAAACGCCGAGGTGCTCACCAAAACCCTTGTCTGGGCGCAGTTCAACAGCCACGGGGACTGGATCGCCATGGAAAACTGGAAAGGCGAATCCCTGCCCGAAAAAGCCCTGCCGCCCGCCGCGCTGGAGTTTGTGAAAACAAATTACCCCGCGGCCAAAATCACGCAAATCAGGCGCGATAAAATAACCGGCCTCATCGTTCTGAACGACGGCACTCGATTGACAAGCGACCCGGAATTCAAGAGCGCGCCGATGCCGGAGCGTTCCTGAATTTCAAACCTTGCGTTTTTGCCACGCCGCCCTTTTGAGGTACCACACGCTGACGATCCACAACACCGTCCAGTAAACGTGATCGGCCGTCCAGCAAAGCGCGGTGGGCGGAGTCATGACGCCGACAAGCGTGCGGATGTAAACGACATAGCACAGCATCGCCGCCAGCTCCAAAAAGAACGCCATGCGCGTGTTGCCCGCCCCGGTGATCACGTTGAACAGCAAGGCCGCGGGCGTCGCCAACAAAAAGCACGAAAGCATCACCCACAAGCTCGGCATGCTGGCGGATATCAGCGAGGTGTCGGAGGTGAAGATCCTCAGAAAAAATCCGGGCAACGCCGCGATCACTGGCACGATGGGCACCAGTGTCAGCGCGCACAAACCGATTGCCCGCCGGCACATTGGCATAATCGCACCCAAATTTCCCTGCCCCATGAGGTTGCCCGTCAGCGAGGCGACGGCGCTGCCGTAGGCCGCCGGAATCATCATCAGCAAAACGCACAGGCTGCGCACGATGTTGGTGACCGCCATCGGGCGCTCGCCCAAGTGTTCGATCGACAAAAAGAAAATGAACCAGATAATGGTGCCCACAAAATAGTGCACCATCGTCCAGCTCGAAAGGCCGAGCACACGCCCCAGCAGCCTGAAATCAATCCGCGCCCATCTGTCCAGCGCGTATTTTTTCAAATCGACGGCCGCGTACGTGAACAGCAAAAAGAAAACGACGCCCACAGCTTCCGCGATCACGGAGGCGATGGCGGCGCCCTCGATCCCGAATTCGGGAAACCCCCATTTGCCGAAAATGAGCAGGTAATCCAGCAGGATGTTCGTCAGAACGATCGCCAGCGAAACATAGGTCAGCACGCGCGTGCGCGTGATGGACACATAAAAAGCACGAAAGACCAGCAGCGCGAACGCGAAGAAAAAACCGTACACCCGCCACGAGAGGTAGCGCGTGCTCGCCTCGTAAATGGCGGCGGAACTCAGGATGCGCTGCAGCACCTGTTCGGAAAACATCTGCGACACAAAAAACAAAACCGCCGCCAACAGGATCAGGAAAAGGACCCCCTGCTGCATGACCGGGCCGATCTGCGCGTGGTTTCCCTCGCCGTTGCGCCGCGCCATGATGATCTGAAGCCCCACGCTAAACCCCATGCCGACCATGAACAAGGTCATGTAAAAAATCGCGGCCAACCCCACCGCGCCAAGCTCCACCTCTCCCACGCGCCCCAAAAAGGCGGCGTCGGTCAGCCCGACGATATACTCCATCAGCAAGCTGAGCATGATCGGGTAGGCAATCACCCAAATCTGTCTGCGCGAAACCGTCATATGCAAAAAAGGAAACCGTCCATTCTGAATCACGAAAGGTAAAAAGGCAACCGCAACACCGCGCACAAAAAAAACTCCCGTGGTAACTGCGGGAGTTTTTTATGCCGGTTGCCTGTTAATATTAATCGGCCAGCGCAAGCGGAGCCAATGGTTCCGGAACCTGTTGGGTGGTGGCCGTGTTTTTCCCGTCATCCTGCACAGGCAAGCCGAGTTCTTTGCGCAAGCGGTCTTCACCCTCTTTGCGCAGCCCCTCGATCGTGCTTAACGGCAGACCAAACAGCCCCCCGTTGTAAGGCTTTCTGATTTCGGGCAATTTCACCCCCGTGTCCGCATACCATTGCTTGAGCAGCGCGCGCAACTCGGCGACTTTCCCGGGCTGCGTGTACGCAAGATTCGTTTTTTCGCCGATGTCCTTGGACAGATCGTACAGCTCCACCGCGTTGGGCTCCTCCAACCATTCGACGAGCTTGTAGTCGCCCTTGCGCACGACAGAAGCCGGGCGCATTTTCATCACGGCGGTCGATTTTCCGAACGTCGGGCCATGGTTGTAATGCGGGTAGTACCAGAACAGATTTCGCGCGGGAATCGTGCCGCCGACAAACAACGCGGCGATGTCGTTACCGTCATAGTCGCGGTTGAACTGTTTGATGTCCTCGCCGATGAGGCGCGCGAAGGTGGGGAAAAAATCCATCGCCGTCATCGGGGTTTCGCATGTGGTGTTGGCTGCAATTTTGCCGGGCCAACGGACAAACTGCGGCACGCGAATGCCGCCCTCGTAGAGGGTGTGCTTGCCCATTTTGAGCGGGTCGTTGCTCGTGACAAGCTGCCAGTCATAATTGCTATTGCGTCCGCCGTTATCGGAAGTGAACACCACGATCGTGTTGTCCGCCACGCCCAACTCGTCGAGTTTTTGCATCAGCTCGCCGATTTTGTTGTCCAACAATTCGATCGTCGCGGCATAAATGGGAAACTGTTGCGCGTCGCCCGGTTTCACTTTTTTTGAATATTTTTCAATCAGCTCCGGCGGCGCCTCGTACGGCAGGTGCACGACCGTGTGGCCGATGTGCGCGTAAAACGGCTTGCCCTTGTTCTGTGTGATGAACTCGATGGCGGCATCGGTGTATTTGTTTAGCGCGCGCCAGTCGCCCTGCACACCCATTGCCTTTGTTTCGGGTACGACAAAATCAAACCCGTGATCCTGCGGCTTGGAACCTTTCGCCGCGCCGATATGCCATTTGCCGATCAGCGCCGTTCGGTACCCCGCCTTTTTAAAGAGTTTGCCCAGCGTGATTTCCTCCTGCGGCAAATTGGGGTTGGGCGCCGTCGTGATGCATTTGGTGTAACGGTCGTAGGCATTGGCCATGAAAACATCCGTGAGACCGTAGCGGTGCTGCTGACGCCCCGTCATGAGCGCGGCGCGCGCGGGCGAGCAAACAGGAGATGTTCCATACGCCTGAGTGAACAGCATGCCCTGCGAGCGCAATTTGTCGATGTTCGGCGTCTCGTAAAACGTGCTGCCCGTGCACGAGAGATCCGTCCAACCCAAGTCGTCGATCATGATGAACAGGACGTTGGGCTTTGAATTTTCCAGTGCAGTAGCGGCAACATTCGCCCCAAAAACGGGCACGAGCGCGCCAGCCACGAAGGCTGCCGCCAGCGCTTCCTGTCCAAAGGGAAAAGCGGATTTTTTAAAATTATTCATAGCAAGGCAAAGTATTTGATGGTTTTAAAGAAAAGGCCGCGTGTATGCGGCCTTTGCTACCGTACAAGACAAACACCTAACGCCGCCGCGCCACTAACACAAGCGCCAACAGCCCCAGCAGTCCGGCAGACGCGGCGGGTTCGGGAATCAGATGATAGGTCAACTGCAACGCCTTGAAATCCTTGCTATCGACCACGCTATCCACAACATCCCAGGAAAAATAACCGGCGGAGGTATCCCAATTGCCTCGCACAAGCAATCCGTTGTCCACCGTCATCACAGATGCATAGGCAATGTTAATCTTGTCGCCTTCCTGCAGGATGTAAT
The DNA here is from genome assembly GCA_029548565.1 of Verrucomicrobiota bacterium. Classification (GTDB taxonomy): domain Bacteria; phylum Verrucomicrobiota; class Verrucomicrobiia; order Opitutales; family JAKPNF01; genus JAKPNF01. The sequence goes on along the minus strand of JAKPNF010000133.1, from coordinate 5,724 downwards.
TGGAAATATCCAAGTAAACAGTGCCGGCAATGACGGCAGATTGCCCGTCGCTGCGCACAAACACATAGTCATAATCGCCTTCAAAGGATCCGCCGCCCATGCTTATCGTCTGCCCCGTGCCCGAGACGCGCAGATGCATTTGCGCGGTGGCGGCCTGCATGTAATTTCCGCTGCCAAACACCTGCAGCCCGCGCGTTGTGTCGCCACTGACGCGCAACACGCCCGTGCCTGCGTTGTTGACGGCCAAGTTGCTACCCACCATCGCAATGGTGCCCGCCGTCCAATCCAGCAGCGCGATACCGTCGGCAGAACTGTTCTGCAGGTTCCCGCCCACATAGATGGAACCGCCGCTGGCAATCAAGGTGGCCTGACCGCCGGCATTGTTGGCCGTCATCAAGACAAGCCCTGCGCCAACTGTGAGGTTGCCTCCCGTCTCCACCGTCAAGGTGCTCAGCCCCTTATTGGATCTGTTCGCCAAAGTGAATTGTCCGCCGACGAACATGCTGGTCGTCACGTTGCGCGTTTGATTGGCTCCCGAAATCGTCACCTTGATGATCGAATTGGCATTGACGCCCAGATTGACATTGCCCGAAATACTGGCCAACACATGAGTGTCCGTGATGCCGGCTTGCGAACTCCACGTATCCAGTTCCAGCGTCAAATCGCGATTCGCATTTTGTGTAATAGAGGCAACTTCTATGTTACCCATAAGGCGCACAACCGAGGTTGTCGTCAGAAACTGGACATTGTCTTGCGAACCCGGTCGCAGGCCTGCCACCACCGTCCCTCCCGACACATCCGACCAAAAATCATAAGTCGCGGAAGTGTTGGCACTCCAATTATTCCTGCTTGTGTTGGGTGGTCGCCAGTAAACATCGGCCGCAAAGACGCCCGACAAACCCGTTAAAAACATGCACAAAAGCACCCGTCGAATATTTTTCATCAAGGATTTCATCAGTAGAAGAAGATTTATGGGGTTAATCGCGTTAGTGATTCAACTGGCCTAATGTTATCAGTAAATTCCATTCTTAAAAAGTCTACTTTTCTTTCTTTTTTGATCATTTTTAAGGGTAGTTTAGACCTCAAATTAAAAGAAACGAACAATCTCACTCTCGGGCTGATCAAAAATATATGATCTTTTTTGACCACGAAAAATCAGTACGTCAAATTCTGCAAATATTTTATCAAATAAAGAGGAGTTTTTTCGGCTGATTTTTACAACCGAAGCGCTCTTGTGCTGTGTTTGGCAATACGCTTTGGCTGTCCGCGAAATCCAAAAACGCTCAAAGCGCGCGTTCAAGGCGGGCCATGTCGCGGCATTGGGTGGTGTTGTCGAAAATCGGTTCGGGGTAATTTTTCAGGAAGAAATTTTTCCGGGTGCCTGTGCGCACGAAGCCGCTTTTTTGGTAGAAGGCCAGAATGGATGGCACTTCGGCGGCGGTGCCCACTTGCATATGGGAAAAACCCTTGCGTTTGTAACGCCGAAAAAGCGTTTTCAAAACGCGCGTGCCGTGGCCTTGGCCGCAGTGTTCGGGCAGCAGCGCGATGTTCATGAGTTCGCACAGTTGCTTGCCCTTGGGTAAAACAGCGGCGATGCCGGCGCGCTTGCCGTCCAGAAGGATGCCCAGCAGATCGGCTTCGTGCAGATAGTGGGCGAGCATCTCCCTGCTTGGGTCGGCGATCAGCAGCCATTGAACCGTGCGTTCGCCTGGCTGTAGTTTGCGCAGACGAATATCCGGCCTATGAAGTTCGTTGTGCGGCATCAGCCCGCGTTTTGCGTGACGGGGTTGGGAGGCAGGAAGGGTTGGGCGCCGGAGGTTTTCATCGGGCGGTAATAAATTTTTCCGTCCTGCCCCAAGACAAAGAGCGTCTTGAAATCCGGCCCGCCAAAGCACAACGCCACGGCGGGCGTGTTGCCGGGCAATGGCAAGATGGCACCGCTGCGCCCGTTGGCGTCGCAGATTTGCACGCCGAGATTGGTCGGCACAAAGAGATAACCCATCGCGGAAGCCTCGCACACGGCTGTCCCGCGCGGGGCGGCGGTGTCGAGGTCGTCGGGGCGGTGCAGCACGTAAAAGGTCTGCTTATAGGCAAGCGCGCCGTCTTTTTGGATTTGAAAACTGTACCCGCGCGAACTGTATGCCTGAAAAGCCGCCAGCCAGTTGCCGTCGGCGCTCACTCCTATCGTGGAAATCGGCACCTGTCCTTCATCTACCAACTGCTGCTCAGCACCTGGTTTCAACAGCCAAATTTGCGCGGGAACTTCAAACTTTCCTGAACCCGCCGCGTAAATCTCGCCCGTGGGCGCGACCGCCACCGAGGCTATAAAAAGCCTCTCGCAAAGCACCGTCTCAGTGCCGTCGGCGGCCCGCAACACCAGGGTCAGCGCGTCCGTTTGCACGAGGCGGCTTTCACCGTCGGTATAAAAACCCCACAGCGTGCCCTTGCCATCTTTGTCGGCCACGCCGGCGCGCGGGCGTTTGTAAATTTGTTCATTGCGCGAGAAGAAAACCTCGCCCGTTTTGTCGGAAAAAATCGTGGAGGCATTCGTAAAAGTTCCGGAAAGGACTTCCCAGCCCTTGCCTCGTTCGAGCACCGCGCTTTGCACGTGGTTGCGCGAGTGAATGCCCGCCTTGACGGGGTTGGGCCAGCCTTCCCACAGGTAGTGCATCACCGCTGGGAAAAGCGCTGTCCCGTGCGCCTGCGAGTGCTTGCCGTCGCCAAAGGCGTGCTTGAAATCGTAGCCGGCAAATTCCAGCGCGCGCACCATCGCGTTGTTGGCGCTCCACCAGTCGCCAAAGCTCGTCCACATGTCGCGCGTGCCGCTTTGCAAAAACAGGCGCAGCGCCTTCGGCTCGGTCTTGTGAATGAGCGTGGGGTAGATATAAGAGCCGCGCAGCCCCGTGTACGAGCCGATCGCCGAGAACACGCGCGAGAACTCCTCGGGGTATGCCCACGCCGCGTTGAAGGCCGCCGCCGCGCCGGAACTGGCGCCCGCGATCATGCGGTCGTTGCCGCTTTTGGAAAGCACAATCGCGCGGCCGTCGGAGGTTTTCAGCGTCTCGACGGCGGGCAGGATTTCATCGAGCAAAAAACGCCCGTAGCGCCCGTCGGGCGTGTCGTATTCAAAAGTGCGGTTGTGGCGCCAGCCTTCCGACCCGCGCGCGGCGGGCACTTTGCCCGAGGGCACGATCACCGCGATCATCGTCGGGATTTTGTTCGTGCGGATGAGGTTGTCGATGACCGTCTCCAACCGAAAGCCTCCGCCGTCCTGAAAAATCGCGACGCAGGCGGGCGTCTTGCCGTCGTAGGCGGCCGGCACGTAGACTTTCACGATGCGCTCGGTGCCCGGGAAAATTTTGGAATCGTCCCATTTGAAGGAAAGCGTCTCCCCCGGGACAACGCCCTGAATGCGCCCCATCGACTCTTTGGCCAGCGGAAAATTTTCGTCGTTGGTTTGCGCGGCGAACAGACAGCCCAGCGCGCACAGGCAGGTGAACAGGGGTTTTAAGGATTTCATAAAAGCAAACGGTCTTTTCCGATCATGCCAAGCGGCCTGCAAAAAGGCAAAACCGGATTTGGCACGTTTCAAGCACGGATGCGAAATTTTTCTTAAAAGAGCATTGGCGCAAAGCGGCAAACTAATTTAGACTGAATAAGCGTTTATTATGCCGGAAATCACGACACCCTACGCGCTTGTCATCATCGCCATCCTTGTTTTGGCGGGAGCGGCGGCCAGCAAAATCTCCACCCGCCTCAACGTGCCGGTGCTGCTGGTTTTCCTGGGGGTGGGCATCGTGGCGGGCGAGGATGTCTCGGGCTGGATCGTCTTCGACAACGCGCACATGGCCAACGCGCTGGGCACCCTGGCCATGGCGTTCATTTTGTTTTCCGGCGGTTTTGACACCTCGTGGAAGGACGTCAAAAAAGTCATCGGCTACGGCAGCGTGCTTTCCAGCGTGGGCGTGTTTTTGACGGCGCTGTTCGTGGGGCTGTTCGCCTACTTCGCGATTTTTCACAACAACGAAAATATTTTTTCGGAGACCCCGGACGCTATGGTGCTGGCGTGGTGCTTGCTGCTGGGTTCCATCATTTCTTCCACCGACGCGGCCGCCGTGTTCGCCATCTTGCGCTCGCGCTCGGTGAGCCTGAAGGGCAACCTCAAGCCGATGCTCGAATACGAATCCGGCTCCAACGACCCGATGGCGGCCTTCCTCACGCTGTTCATGGTCGGCATGATCGCCGAGCCGGGCAGCGCGTCGTACCTGGACATTCCGCTGGCCTTCGTCGTCAAGATGGGGCTTGGCATCGGCTGGGGAATTGTGTGGGGCAAGCTGGCCGTCTGGCTGTACAACCACATCGACCTGGAATACGACGGCCTGTACTACGTGCTGGGCATCGGCTTTGTGATGATCACCTTTGGCAGCAGCGAGCTGCTGTACGGCAACGGCTTCATGTCCGTGTACGTGGCCGGGTTGGTGATGGGCAACAGCAAGTTCGTCTTCCAAAACGGGCTGGGCCGTTTCCTGGACGGCATGGCGTGGCTGATGCAGGTGATGCTCTTTGTGATGCTGGGGCTGTTCGTCAACCCGAGCAAGCTGCCCGCCGCCCTGCCCTGGGCGATCGCCATCGCGCTGTTCCTGATGTTCGTGGCGCGCCCCGTGGCGGTCTTTTTGTGCATGCTGGGCAGCAGGTACTCTAAAAAGGAACGCCTGTTCATTTCCTGGGTGGGCTTGCGCGGAGGCGCGCCGATCATGTTGGTGACCTTCCCCATGCTCTTTAACACCCCGCGCAACGATTTGCTGTTCGAAATCGTGTTCGTCATCGTGGCGCTGTCGGTCTTGATTCAGGGCAAAACGCTCATGCCGCTGGCGCGCAGGCTAAAATTAGACAAGCCGCTACGCGAGCAACCCCGCTCCCCGCTGAATTTTGAAAACACCGGCGACGAGCACAACCAGACCGCGGAATTTGAAGTGCCCGCCGGCTCGCCCTTCGCGGGCAAACGCCTCGTGGAACTAAAACTGCCCGAAAGCGCGCTGGTCTTGCTCATCCGCCGCGGAAACAATTTTGTGGTGCCGCGCGGCGCCACCCAAGTGCAAGAACGCGACGCGCTCATGCTCATCGCCAGCGAAAAAGACCTGGACGAAATCGCCAAGCGCATCCTCCCCGAACACGCCGCGCAAGAGGAGGTTTAAAACTCCCAACCCCCTGGCGCGTTTTCTTTTACTGTGCGCCCTGCCCGCGCGGTTGCTCTGAGTTCAACGGCGTTGCGTCTTCAAACAGCGGGCGCTCGCGCTCGAGGCGTTTGCGCTCGGCCTCTATTTGCGCGGCGGTCATCACGGGGATGACGCGCCCGTCCATCAGGCGTATCTCGCCTTTGCCCAGCGAAGACGGATCCACCGCCGCCGTGCTGCCGTCGGGCAGCGTGACGCTCCACAGGGTGTCAGGATCATCCGCTTGCACACGCTGCCCCGTCTTCACGTCCACGCGCATGACACGCCCGTCCGCCATCGTGACTTCCGCGTAAGCAGGCGCGGGCGGCTGTTCTATAACTGCAGGCAATTGCGCAGCGGCAGGTGGCTGCGCCGGCACGGGCGAAGGTTGCGTTTCGCTTTGCGCCTGCGGCGAGGCTTGGGAAATCCGGGCGGCGGGCACTTCTATCGGCGCCGTCGCGCTCGGCGGCGCCGGATTTTGTTCAAACTGTTCTTTCATCTGCGCGGGAGT
>JAKPNF010000106.1 GCA_029548565.1 Verrucomicrobiota bacterium | reverse complement strand
GTATTACCCCAGCGAGCTTTCCGGCGGCATGGTCAAGCGCGCGGGGCTGGCGCGCGCGCTGGCGATGGACCCCAAAATCCTCTTTTTCGACGAGCCGAGCGCGGGGCTCGATCCCGTCACCTCGCGGCGCATCGACGAGCTGATCATGCAGGTGCGCGACTCGCTGGGGGCCACCGTTGTCGTCGTCACGCACGAGCTGGCCAGCATTTTCACGATCGCGGACCGCGCGGTGTTTTTAGACGCGCAAACCCGCACCGTCGGGGCGATCGGCAACCCAAAGGAACTGCTGGAAAACTCCGACAGCGCGGCCGTGCGCAGCTTTTTAAGCCGCGGCCAAACCGCGCCCAACCCGTAAACACAAAGGCATCTTTTTATCATGAGCTCACAAACAAAACCCACTCTCATCGGCGCCTTCGTGGCTGGCGCGCTGGCGCTGTTTGTCGGCGCGCTGTTCCTGTTGGGCGACGGGCGCTGGTTTTCCGACAAGCAGGAATTTGTCATCTATTTCCCGGAGTCCATCAACGGGCTGACCAACGGGGCGCCCGTCAAGTTCCGCGGCGTGCCGATCGGCGAGGTCAAGGGCATTCTCATCCACTACAACCAGTCGGAGAGCGACCTGTCCATCCCCGTCATCATCTCGATCGACCGCACGCACCTGCGCGACCGCAAGGGCAAAACCAGCGTGGACTTCACCGACCGCGACGACCTCGACAAGGCCATCAAAAGCGGCCTGCGCGCGCGGCTGGACTACCAGAGCATCGTCACTGGAATGCTCTACATCGACCTGAATTATTTCGACGACGGCGAGCCGCCGCGCTTCGTGCAGCTGGAGCCAAAATACTGGGAGATCCCCGCGCGCATGAGTTCGACGCGCGACATCATGGACGACGTCAAGCGCATGATCAAAAACATCAGCGACATCGACTTTAACGGCATCTCCGCCCACCTGACCGGCGCGCTCAAGCAGGCCGAAAGCGGGCTGAAGGAAATGGACTTCAAAGGCATCAACGCGCGCATCATAAAAACGCTGGACGGCGCCGACGCGCTCATGAACAGCCCCGATTTGAAAAAGGCCATCGCCGAACTGGACGACACGATCCTGGCCGCGCGCGACGCCTTCGCCAGCGTGCGCGACACGCTGAAGCCGGACTCCACCTTGCGCTACGAGCTTGACCGCATGCTGCAGGAGGCTTCCGGCGCGGCGCGTTCCTTCCGCCAACTGGCCGAATACCTCGACCGCAACCCCAGTGCGCTGATAACCGGCCGCCCCGAGGCGCCCAAGCAAGAGAAGAAAAAATAACCTCCACCCTTTAACGAAAGGCACGCCATGAACACCCACGTATTTAAACTGACCCTCTGCGCCCTGGCCGCGCTGTTTTTTGCCGGCTGCGGCATTACCCGCCCCAAGCCCGACAGCACGCAATACTACATGCTGGCGATCGGCAAGTGGATCAAGCCCGATGAGGCCCCTTATAAAAACGACCTGAACATAGCCGTGCAGCGCTGCGATTTTTCCGAATACCTGGACAACTCGCAAATCGCCACGCGCCCGAGCCGCGAGCAGGTCGTCTACTCGCCCTACCACCGCTGGGCCGAGCCGCTGGCAGGCGGCCTGACACGCACGCTGGTCGTCAACCTGAGCACGCTGATGGACAACCCCATGGTGCTCATTTACCCCAACCGCATCTCGGGCTTCAAGCCCGACGTGGTGGTGTACACGCACGTGGTCACCTTTGACGGCGAGATCGGCAAAGACTGCCGTCTGGCGCTGCAATGGCGCATCACCAGCGGCGACGGGCTGAAACTGCTGCTTTCCGACGGCGCTTACAAAAAAGCGCCCAGCGGTGACTCGTATGCCAGTTATGTGAAAGCGCTCAGCGAGCTATGGGACTGGTACGGCGACACGCTGGCGCAGCAGATAGTCCAACTGCAAAAAGAGGGAAAGATAAGCACGAAATAAAGCGCGCCGCCGCGCGCGGCGCGATTCCTTGCGCTCGCTTATAAAAATTTCTGCGCCTCGAACCATACGAGGCGAAAGGCGGGGGCGAATTCGTCGGGGGTTTCGTCCATCCAGCGGGAGAGGGCATCGGGGGTGAGCCAGAGGCCTTCCATGACTTCGGCGGGGTCGGGCGTGATGTCACCGCCCCACACGAGGCTGTAGACTTGAATGAATTCGTTTCCGGTTTGGCGGCAGGCGGGGTGCTTGAATAGCAGGCGCAATTTTTCAATGCCGTCGATGTGGATGCCGAGTTCCTCCTGCAATTCGCGTACGGCGGTGGTATCGTAAGTTTCGCCTGCGTCGACATGGCCGGAACAGGATGTAGTCCAGCGGCCGGGGCAAGTGTCCTTGGTCAGCGAGCGGCGCTGGGCGTAGACTTGCCCTTGTTCGTTAAAGACAAGAATGTGCACCGCGCGATGCAGCAGGCACTCGCGATGCACAACGGCGCGCTTTTCGCGAAACAGGGGGGTATCGTTTTCGTCGACAACGTCGAATAATTCGTCGGGATTTTGGCTCATGGGAAGATGCGCGGGCGTTTCTTTTACGCTGGAGAAAATTTTTAAGCGGCGCAATCCGCAAGCGCGCGGTGTGCAAATTTAAAAGCACGTGCCAAAAATTCTCATTGTTTTTTAGAGAAGAATGCGGGTTACTTCTAATAAAAGCTAAAACGTTTTTTCTTTCATCTTTAAAACCCTGTTCTCAATGCGAAAACCCGTTTCATTTACGATTGCCACGCTTATGGCGGGGCTTGTCCTGTTTGGCCAATACCCCGATGCCTACGAACCCCTCAAAAGCGGCGATCCGGAGGGTCTTGGGCAGATCACCACGCGGCATGTCGGCCACCGACTGTTGGGCGTGGCGTTCGTGGACAATGCCGAGTATCCCGATTTATTTGCGCGCGGGCGCGACGTGAAATGGCCGTGGGTGCGCCTGCCGTTTTCGCATGTGGGCAAAGGCGGCGCGCCCGTTTTTAAAACCGACATCGAGCTGCGCGACAAACAGGGCATTCTCAATGCCGGCGCCTGCGCGATGCTGCAAACGCCCGACGGCGTCATCCATTTTATCACGCGCGCCACTGGCACGACGCTTGCGCATTGGACTTACGACGCCAAAGACGATTCGTACCAAAAGCACGGCAGCGTGAAAATCCCCAAGCAGGCGCAGGGAGCCGCCAGCATCGGCGCGTATTACCACGCGGACACGGGTGCGCTGGATGTTTTTTTTGAGCTGACCGCGCCCGAGAGCCGCTCGCTGCCCATCCTCAACACCCGCTCTGACGACTGGTACCCTTATGACGGTTACGGTGCCGACCGCCGCGGCCTGCGCCGCGCGTACGCGGTGGGCGTCACTTACCCGAGCTTGCTCGGCGGCGAGCCGGGGAAAGTCTACAGCATTTCCGCGCGCCTGAACGACGTGTACTACGGCTTCATGAGCCTGAACGGGGCGGTGATAGGCGGCAAATACGGCCTGTTGACAGGCTCGCGTTTTGGCGAGTTCAGATTCTACGAGCGTGGTGAAGACGGTTTTGTGAAAAAACTCGCCAGCGACCCGCGCGGCGTGGCATTGCGGCATAGGCAGATCAATTCCAATTGCGTGTACTATAAAAGCAAACAGGGCGATCTCGAAGGCATTGTCGCGGGCGGCGAGGGGCCGATTTATTTTTACAAAAACGCGCACAAGACCAACACGCTGGGCGCGCCTGTTTTTGAAGACCCCGTGGCGCTGCTGCAAACAGACGGCTATCTCTACGCCGGTTCCCTGGCCACGCCGTGCGTCGTGGACTGGGACGGCGACGGCGTGCTGGACATCCTCACCGGCGCCTCCGAGGGCACCGTGCGCTTTTTCAAAAACACCGGCAGCAACGAGGAGCCGAAATTTTTAAACCCCGTGTTTTTGCACGCGGGCGGCGCGCTCATACAAATCGAGGCCGGGTACTCCGGCAGCCTTCAAGGAACCACGGAGGCGCGCTGGGGTTACATAACGCCGAGCGTCATTGATTGGAACGGCGACGGCCTGCCTGATCTCACCATCGGCGACATTCGCGGCGAGTACTTTATTTATATGAACGAGGGCACGCCCACGCAGCCCAAACTGGCGGCCGCGCGCCCCCTGTATTGCGACGGGCTGAATCTGAAGGGCCGCTGGCGCTGCGGCGCCGCGCTGGCCGATGTCGACGGGCGCAAGGCGCTCATGATTCTTGATATCGACGACCAGTTGCACCTGTACTGGCGCATCGACGATTACAACTTGGAAGACGGCGGGATCGTGAAAATGGACAACGGCCAGCCCATCGGCGCGGGCAGCATGCCAGGCGGCGGCTCGGGGCGTTTGAAGCTGACTTTTTACGACTGGGACGGCGACGGGAAACTCGACATCATCGCCGGAGCCGGGCGCGGGGTTTCGTTGCCGGACAAAATAAGCGGTTACCCGCGCCCGACTTTGGGCGACCGCCCGCCGTGCACGGTGCTCTTTGTCAAAAATATCGGCACCAACGCGCAGCCGGTCTACCTGCATCCCGTGCCGTTCATGCACCGCGAAAAAGGCGTCGTGCACTCGGGCGGCGCGCACGAGACAGGCCCTTGCGCCAGTAGGCTCGGTAGCAAAGACGGCAAACCGACCTTGCTGATTTGCGGCGAGGCCGGACGTCTTTACCTGCTGAAACACGAAGAGCTGTTCACACAGCCCCACAGCGCAAAGAAGTAATTGCCTCTTTGGCGCGAATGCAAAATACTTTTCTCATATCCCCATGAGAAAAATCGAAGCCATTATAAAACCCTTCAAGCTGGAGGAAGTCAAAGACGCCCTGCGGGCCATCGGCATCGAGGGCATGACCGTCACCGAGGTGAAGGGCTTTGGCCGCCAGAAGGGCCACACGGAAATTTACCGCGGCAGCGAGTACACGGTCGATTTTTTGCCCAAGATAAAGCTGGAGATTGTCTGCGCCCAGGATCATGTGGACGCAGCGGTGCGCGCGATTATACAAAGCGCGAAGACGGGGAAGATTGGCGACGGGAAGATTTTTGTGTTGCCGGTCGAACAAATCATACGCATTCGCACGGAGGAATCCGGCGAAAGCGCGGTGTGAGGCAGATAAGGAGTCAGCGCGCCTGCGACGCCGAGTGATTTTTAGGGGGCTGTCGCCGGACGTGAGGGCATTGGGGCAGCGAACCCTGCTTTTGACCACCCGAAAGAATATCCCGTTGGTCTATTCTTCCGTTCCCGCCATGAAGGATTTTCACTTGCGGGAATGTTGCACGGAGCAAAATGGCCAGTGTGCAGTTTTTTTAGAAGGAGCTGGCGGCTTATTTGGGGATTATTTTGCAATGTAAGATTTATTATATATGCCAGCTACGTAAAGGGGTAATTCCCTGAAGATACAGGTACATTGCAATTATAGCTCGACTGACACCCCCATCTCGTCCCGCCAATTCAATCTGTTTCGGCGCTGTTTTTCCTACCACAACGTCGTCACCTTGTCGGCGATTTTGCGGCCGAGTTCTCTGGCCAGCAGGGGCATGGCTTGGTATTCGGCTTGGCCGAAGCTGTCTGTGCCGTGTGTTTGGACGGTGGCGGACACGTCGAGGTCTTTGAAATAAACGGTTTTGCCGTCGGCGCTGGTCAAGGTGGCTTTGGCGTGCAAGGTCACGTCGTAGGCGTCGGCCACGATGGTGTCTGTGGTCGAGGTCAGCGAGGCGTAGCGCTCGTAATGGGTGAGGCTCACCTGCAAGATCGCGTTGGCTGTGCCTCTGGGTTCCAGCGCCAGTCCGCCGCCCAGCAAGGCGGTGCGCAGTTGGGCGGAGACGGCGGCTTGGGCTTGCGGGGCGAGCGAATGGTTTTCAACCGGCGCCACGTAAACACTGGCAAAGGGCAGTTCGCGCGTGTCGCCCATTTTGTAACTGGCGCAGCCCGTCCACAAAAGCGCGGCGCTCAGGCTTAGGAAGATGGCGGCAAGCGTTCTCATTTTTTGTCGGCGGCAGGCAAGGCGATCTCTTGCAAATCGTCCAGCCCTTCGTAGGTGTCCAGCGCGGCGGCGGGGCGGATAAGCTCGTTCTTTTCGCCCGGGGTTTGCAGGTAGGCCTCGGCGGCCTCCTCCTCGAAGCGGCCGCTGGCCAGCGCCTCGTAGTGCAGTTGTTCCTCGAACTGGTAATCCATCGGCGCTTTGTAACGGCCGAACAAAATGTCGTACGCGGTGGGCGGGGGCAGCACGCCGCGCTTGATCTTGTCGATGTTGGCGCGGGCTTCCTGCGCGGCCTTGGAGTCGGGCGCAAGGGAGACGGCTTCGTTGTAGTACACCAGCGCGGCGCGGCGGTTGTTGCGGTAGCGGTAATAAAAGTCGCCGATCTGCAGGCGCGAGCGCGCGAAAGTGTCGTTCATCGTCTCCAGGTTATCGGTGGCGTGGGCGCGGTTGGCGTCTTCGGGATAGAGGATGAGATAGTCCTTGTAAAAATTAATCGCCTGGCGGGTGGGCGCCTGGTCGTAGGCCGGGCCGCGCACAAGATCGCGGTAGATTTTCCCCATGAGCAAATAGCCGTCGGAAGCCAGCATGCTCTGCGGGTAGCTGCCGATGAGCCGCTCGAGCGCGTCGATGCCCAGCTCGGGCTTGTTGAGTTTTTCCGAAAGCAGGGCGATGTTCATCAGCGCCAGCGGCGCGTAACCTTCGTAAGGCGCCTGCTTGACGACCTGCTCGTAAATATTCACGCCCTGGCTGTAGTCGCGAAACCACGGCATCCAGCCCCACAAATACGGGCGTTCGCCTGATTGGATGCGGTCAGCGATGCTGAATTTTTCGCCGATGACGGCATTGAAGTTCGGGTAGTCGGGATAGCGTTCGAGGATTTGTTGAAACTGCTTGTTGGCCGTCTCAAACTGGCGGCGCTCCAAATGCAGCTTGCCCATTTGAAAAAGCGCCTCTGGCGCGAAGACGGAGTTCGGATACGTGTCGACGACTTTTTTATAAAGCGTGATCGCGGTGCCGCGCTGCTTTTTTTCCTGCGCCTGGGCGGCCTTGTTCATGGCCTCCAGCGCGCTTTTGACTTCCTCGGGCTTGCCGAACTTTTCGAGTATTCCGCCCTCGACGTCCCAGCCTTTGCCCTCCTGCCAAACGAGCGCCGCCTGCGCGCCCAAGGCGCCCAGCAAAAACACGGCGCACACAATCAGGCGCGAAACACGGGGCATGAAAAAAGAGACCATTAGTTCCACTTTATCAGGGATGCGCCCCAGGTCAATCCTGCGCCGAAAGCCAGCAGCAGCAGGTAGTCGCCCTTTTTGAGGCGGCCCTGCTCGTTGGCCTGCGCCAGCGCCACAGGGATGGACGCGCTGGAATTGTTGCCGAGCTTTTCGATGTTGAGCATCACGCGCTCGTTGGGAATTTCGAGGCGCTTGGTCAGCGCCTCGATGATGCGGGTGTTGGCTTGGTGCGGGATGACGAGGTTGATGTCCTGCGTTGTCAGCCCGTGGCGTTCCAAAAGCTTGCGGGCGACATCCTCCATCACGCGCACGGCCAGTTTGAAAACCTCGCGCCCGTTCATTTTTATGTACTGGGTCTTGTCGTCGATGTTTTCCTTGGTCAAAGGCAAACGCGAGCCGCCGCCGGGGATATTTAAAATATCGGGATGCGAGCCGTCGGAACCCAGAATGTTGCCGATCAGTCCCACGCCCGGGGTATCGGTCTTGGAAAGCACACAGGCGCCGGCCGCGTCGCCAAAGAGCACGCAGGTGGTGCGGTCTGTCCAGTCGGTGACGCTGGTGAGTTTTTCCGCGCCAATGATCAGCGCGTTGCGGTAAACGCCCCCGCGCATGAGCTGCCCGCAAATTTCCAGGCAGTAGACAAAGCCCGAGCACGCCGCCGAAATGTCAAAGGCCGGCACATTGCGCAGCCCGAGGCGCTCCTGCAAAATGCAGGCCACCGAGGGGGTTTTGAAGTCCGGCGTGATGGTCGCCACGATCAGCAAATCGATGTCCTCGGGCTTCAGGTTCGCGTTTTTAAGCGCGTCCAAGGCGGCGCCGTAAGCCATGTCGGAGGTCGTCTCGTCGTCCGCGCAGATGCGGCGCTCGCGGATGCCGGTGCGCTCGGCGATCCACTCGTCGGAAGTCTCGACAATCTTGGAAAGGTCGTCGTTGGTCAAGACGCGCTCGGGCAGGAAGTAGCCGGTGGAGCGGATGACAATGGGCGAAAGTGCGTTTTGCATTGAAAGAATTATTCCTCTAAAAGTTCGTCGCCGTTTTCAAGGCGTTCGCGCGCGGCGGCGATGTCCTTGGCGATTTTTTCGTTGATGTGGTCGGCGCTGGCTTTTTGCGCGATGCGGATGGCGCCGGCCACGTAGTCGCGGCTGCTGGAGCCGTGCGCCTTGAAGATGAGGCCGTTTAATCCCAAAAACGGCGCTCCGCCCAAGTCCGCGGGGGAGAGTTCTTTTTTCAGCGAGCTGAACGTCCCGCGCATCAGCAGCGCGCCGAGCATGCGGATCGGGTGCCCTTTTATCTCCGAGACGATGGACGTCTTGAGCATTTCGTAGCACGATTCCAGCGATTTTAAAAGAACGTTGCCGGTGAACCCGTCGCACACGATCACGTCGGCGTGGCGGCTGAACATTTGAAAGCCCTCGATCAGGCCCAGATAGTCCACGACGCCGTCGATCTTGCGCAGCATCTGGTCGGTGAGCGTCGTGCGCGGGGTGCCTTTGCCTTCCTCGGTGCCGATCGACAAAAGGCCGACACGCGGCTTGGCGATGTTCAAGACGATCTTCGCGTAGTTGGAACCCAAAATGGCGTTGTGCACCAGGTGCGTGGGGTCGGGATCGGGATTAGCCCCCCCGTCGATCAAAATCCAGCGTGCTCCGCGCGTGGGCATCACGGTGGCGATGGCGGGGCGCTCCACGCCTTCCATCGGGCGCAGACGCAAGGTGCCGCAGGCCATCATCGCGCCGGTGTTGCCCAGGCTGACGACCGCGCCGGCACGCTTGTCGCGCACCAATTCTATGGCGCGCACCATCGAGGCGTCCTTTTTCTGGCGCAGCGCCTGCACGGGCTTGTCGTGCATGTGGATGATCTCCGAGGCGTGCAAGGTGTGCACGCGCGGGTTGCCGGAAAGTCCTTCCCTGGCAAGCAGGGGTTTGGTCACTTGCTCGTCGCCCACGACGATGACGCTGCCTTGCACGCGCTTGTCCTTAAGCGCGATGGCCAGCCCCGCGATCACCTCGCCGGAGCCGAGATCGCCGCCCATGGCATCGAGCGCCAGCGGCAGTTGGGTTTCGCCTGTGTCCATTTGTTTGAAAGAAAAAAGAGAATCCCGGAAATTTTTTATTGGTTTTAAAATTCGGGAAGAAATTTATCTTAGCACCGGCACGCCCCGCTCGTAGAGAAAAAAAGCCGCCAAATGCGCGAAGAGCCTTGCGGCTGGCGCATCTGCCGGCTGGTGAAAATACCTGCGCTTAGACTTCGACGTCCAGCACCTGGCGGCCGCGGTACATCCCGTTGGCGGGATTGACGCGGTGCGGCACAAAGGCCGAGCCGTCGG
This sequence comes from Verrucomicrobiota bacterium, assembly GCA_029548565.1. Taxonomy (GTDB): domain Bacteria; phylum Verrucomicrobiota; class Verrucomicrobiia; order Opitutales; family JAKPNF01; genus JAKPNF01. Next base: position 18,630 of record JAKPNF010000106.1, on the reverse strand, counting down.
TCGGGTCTTTGGAGAGCTGGGGAGCCTTAAAGCGGTTGGCCCCGCGGCGCTTGGCGCTGCGTTGCTTGGATTGTTTGCGTTTAGGATTGGCCATGGTTGTGCGAGGCGAGCCTCGGTCAAGTGTTGCGTGAAAAAAACAAGCCTAACGCCCACAAGCGCCCCCGTCAAGCGGACTTTTGGGTAAAGAAATAGTGCGCCGCCGCCTGCACGTGCGTGAATCTGTGGGCTTCGCTGCGAAGGCGCGGTTATATGCCCCAGATTTGTGTGCCCTCGGGCCAGGAGACTTGGAACTCGAAGGGGGTTTTAATCTCCTGTCCGGGCGCCAGTTGGTACAGCCACTCGATGTATTTTTGAGAATTCATTTTCAATGTGTCTGTGTCGGAGGAGTATTTTGGCTGAACCAGCTCCACGGAAATCGTGTTTTTGGGAGCAATGGGCAACTGGTCCCACAGCACCAGCTCGACGGGGGTTTGTTTGTTGTTTTTGATCTCGAACTCGTAGCGGCAGTTCAGACGCTTGCCTTTGCCAAACAGGCCGCGCTCGCTTTCCTTGCGCTCGAGCAGCTTGCGCTTGACGCTCACGCCCTGATCCACGCCAAGCCAAATCCAGAATTCCTGCGTGGGCTGCACCAAATCGACGGGCGCCTTGCCCACAAAAGTCCCGTCCAGGTAGATGTTGCCCGAGCCCGGCAAAAAGGCATACTGGCTTGTGTTGATCACCTTCGCCTTCAAATAAACATGCGGAGAAAGCTTCGGCACGGCGCTGTGGCGCAGATGTCCCGCAAAGGTCTGGGTGGTGATCGTCACGCGCACGGGCTGGTTGTTGCTGGGGATGGAAACACTGCCCGGGATCGTGTACAGCACGGCGCTCGCGCCGCTTTGTACGTCGGCTTGCGGTTGTTTCATTTCCTGCGCCTCAGGATCGTCCACCACAATTCTTGAGACGCGGCTCAGGTTGGGCGAGTGCATTTGGTTCATCATGTTTGATGTCCGGTCTCTTTTCGCTTCCGTGGTGATGGAAAACTGGAGATCTTTTGCCGCGCGCTGCAAGGCCGGGTCTGTGTCTTGCAAAAACCACGGGCTTAAAGACGGCTCGCGCCCTCCTATTTGCGGCTGGGCGGTGGACAGGCGCAGTTGCACGTTGTCCCAGCTTTCCCCGCTGGCTTGCGTGATGCTGGCATAGGCGCAGATGGCGACTTCGCGCGCCTGAGTGTCTGCGCGCAGGTCGTAAAGGGGCGTCCAACGCGGGCCGTGCACAATGCTCTTTAACTCGACGGTGATTTTTGAGGCGGCTTGCAGCGAAATTTGCACCTTGGCCGTGTTGTCCACGCGCCGGGCGTTGGCGTTGAGCTGGTTGATCTCGCTTTGGATGCGCGCCGTTTCGGCGTTGAGTTGTTTGCGCGTGTCGGCGTTGGCGGCGGCGGACTTGTCGAGGGCTTCCAATTGCGCGGCGTAAAACGCCAGCAGCTTGCCCCACTGTTCGGGATCCATGATAACCGGTTCGGTGGACTCTTTGGGTGGTTTTGTCACGCGGCTGATGACCGCCTCGAGCGCGCCGCGCTGTTCTTTGAGGCGCCCGTCGGCCATGTCGAGCGTCTTGAGGGAGGCCTGGGTTTTCTCGCGCTCATCCGTCAGTTCCTTGAGGCGCCCCGCGGGCAGTTCGCTGAGGTAGCGCGTTTGAAAACGCACGTCCTGCAGGACAAATCCCCCCGTGCCGCTGACTTGCAGGCTCCCCGTGTCTGTCTGCGCGGGCAGCTTGTTAAAAACAAGGGTGTGCTCGCCCGCGCCCAGGTCGACTTGCGCGCTGCGCACAACTTCGGCACGGTCGGAAAAAACGGTCACGTGCGTGAGTTTGGCGTCTAAGATGTTTTCTTTTTCGCTGCCCAAGGCGAAGGGTATGAGCAGTAACGATAAAATAAAGGAGCGGATCATGCCGCATAGTATAAACAGCGCGCGCGATAATCAAGACGGCATTTGTGTATATTATAAGGAGAAGAAAGGGTGCGGTGTTTTGGGTGAGGAGATTAGCAGGGCGCACAGCGCCTGGATGCAAAACAAAAAGGCCTTACGTGTGCTGTGCACACGACGGCCTTTTGTTTTGGATTAGCGACTGGGGGCGCCGATGGCGCCTCGGATTTTTGATGTGGTGCGCTGCATGGGTGAGGGTACGGCTTAAAGTACACGGGAAAAGTCTCGCGCCTTTTCTCGTTCCCGCGGCCCAAAGCGCCCGTGGCTGCGTTTGCGGCGGGCGAGGCAGGGGAGCAGTACATAGTACAGCCCCCCTACCTCGCCCTTCTTAAACTTCGCCACGAACGCTTTTGACTCGCGGGAAGACCTGTGGGAGCAAACGCCCTAAAATAGTCCCATAGTGCACGCGCCGCTACGCGATGCTGACCTGTCCTGTTTGAAATTTTAGAAGGGCTAGCGGATTGTCTTAAGATTATTTTGAAAGCGTAAGATTGCGGAAATACGCCAGCTCCGTACCAGGGTGCAGGGGACTGGTCCCCTGCTAATGCTCATCGTTTCCGGGTTCGTGGCTGAATAACAAAACGAATATCCGCCAGCTCTCCTGGCCATCGTCCGCTCTCTCAGATGCTATTTCTCAAACACACCTCAACCGCCTTGCGCTGCACGTAACCGCACGTCTTCAGGATGCGCAGCATCCGTCATAGAAGTTTTTTGGGAAAGGGGGTACGGGGGAAAGCCCTTTTTTTGGTGTCGGCTGAACGCCGACATGCTTCGCATCGGGCGCTACGCGCCCGCCCCTTCCACTCGCTTATAAATGGCTCGCTACACAAAAAAGGGTTTTCCCCCGCATTCATTTATTTTTCCTTAAAAATTTAATTACGGCATTTCGATGTCCATGTAGAAGATGAAGGCTTCGGTGGCGCCGTCTTCTAGGTAGAGGTCTACTTTGTTTTGGCCGTCTTGGGGGAGGGTGGCGGGGATGGTCCAGGCGCGGTAGTCTTCGGGTTGGCCAAGGGCGCCGTCGTAGGGGTTGGGGTAGAGGTCGGTGGTGTCTTTTGCGGGTGTTAGTTCCTGGCCGTTTAGGCGGGCGCGCCATTTGGATTGGCCGAGGGATTCGCGGGACTGGATGCGCAGTTTGCCTTCTTTTTGCCAGCCGCCTTTGGGCGGGGTCATGTCGAGGGTGATGGCGGTGGGTTCGCCTTTTTTAATTGGCTTTTGCAGGGGGCGGTCTTTCACGTGGGGGATGTTCCAGACGAAGGCCACCACGTAGTGTTGGGGCTGTTTTTCCAGCCAGGACATGTCGGTGAGGGAATTGAAAAGGGTGAAGGGCGGTTCGCTGGGGGTGCACACTAAATCGGCGGGGTTGTGGGATTCGCGGTAGTAGTGCAGGTTGAAGACGCTCAGGCCGTCGGCCCCGCGCTTGCGGGCGAGGTAGGCGGCGGTGGCTTGTTGCAAGGCGGTGGCGCGGCGGTCAGACCAGACCAGCGAGCGGCCTTGGTTAGTTTTGATCTGCGGGCCGATGGCGTTGGTGTGGTGCAGTTCCTCGTAGAGCGCCACGCGTTCGGGCAACTGCGCGCGCACTTGGGCGACGTCCATGCGGATGTCCGTGAAGAAGTAGCCGGACAGGTTGATGATGTCCACGTTGGCGTCGGCGAATTTTTTCAGGTTGATGCCGACGCGGCCGAAGTCTTCGACATAGCCGGGGATGCGTGTGCTTAGATAGAGATAGCGGCCGACTTTTTTGCCCTTGGCGTCGAGGGCGTCGCGCGTTTCTTTCACCATGGAGGCGAGGATGTCCTCGCGCTGCTCGAGCGTCGTGCGATTTTGGTTGAAGAAATCGCTGTGGCGCATGAAGTCCAACTCGAAGCCGTCGATGTCGTAGTTTTCGATGAGCTCCTTGATCTGCATGAGGCGGTAGTTACGCACCTCGGGCACGGCGAAGTCCATGCTCAGGCGTCCGGCGCCCCAGGCAGCGCCGTCCGCGCCGATGCGCCATTGCGGGTTTTCCTTGTAGAATTGGTAGATGCCCGCCTGCTGTTCAAATTCTTCCGGCGGCAGTTTTTCCTTGCCGTAGATGTGGTGCTGGTCGTTCATGCGGAACGAGAGGAAGGGATGCTGTCCGGCCTTGCGGCACTCGTCCACAAACGCCGCGACCAGATCCAGGCCGTTTAACACCTGCGCCTCGTACCAGCCGTCCACGTTCAGGCCCTGCGATTTTTTCCAGGCGGTGTGCTGTTCCATCGGCAGGATTTTGCTCGGCCACCACGGCACCCAGCCCATTCCCGGTTGCAGCATGTGCACGTCGATGCCGGAGCCTTTCAGCTCGTCGACGGATGCGCGGATGTAATCTTCCGTCATCTCGCGGCGGTCGTCCTTCCACGGCGCCTTGCAGGTGGTGATGTTGGTCGTGTCGTTGCTAAAGAGCACCTTGAAGGCGGCGCGGGGGCGCTCGCCGGCGAAAGCGCACAGCGTGAGGGCGGCAGCGAAAAACAGGGAGCTTGGGATTTTCATGGGAAAGTGGTTCAGGGTGAGGGTGAGAAAAAAGGCGCGGATTCGCTTGAACACACGCCTTTTAAAAAATAAGAATTTTTTTTTTGATTAGGGCAGCTCGATGTCCATGTAGAAAATGTGGGCTTCGTCGGCGCCGCTTTCCAAATAGAGGTCGACCTTGTTGACGCCGTCCTTGAGAATCGCGGCGGGCACGACCCAGGCGCGGTAGTCCTCGGGTTGGCCTAGAGCCACGTCGTAGGGGTTCGGGAAAATATCCTTCACGTCCTTGGCGGGCGCGAGTTCCTGTTCGTTGACGCGGGCGCGCCATTTGGTTTTGCCCAAGCTTTCGCGCCCCTGGATGCGCAGCTTGCCGTCTTTCGTCCAGCCACCTTTGGGCGGGGTCATGTCCATCTGGATCTGGGTGTTTTCACCCTTTTTAATCGCCTTTTGGAAGGGGCGGGTTTCTATGCCGGGGGTGTTCCAGATGAAGGCCGCCACGTAGTGCTGGGGCTGTTTTTCCAGCCAGGCCATGTCGGTGAGCTGGTTGAACAGTTTGAAGGGCGGCTCGTGCGGCGTACCCGCCACGTCGCTCTGGCTGTAGGTGCCGCGGTAGTAATGGTAATTAAACGCGCTCAGGCCGTCGGCCCCGCGCTTGTAGGCCAGGTAGGCGGCAGTGGCTTGCTGCAGGTCTGTCACGCGGCGGGCGGGCCAACTGATAATTTTTCCCTTGTCGTCTTTCACCGGGGCGCCGATGGCGTTGGTGAATTGAAGCTCTTCGTAAACCGCCACGTGCTCGGGCAAAGCCGCGCGCATTTCGGCGATCTTCATCTGCATGTCCGTGAAATAGTGGCCGGAGGCGTTCACGATGTCCACGGGCACCGCGGCGAGTTTCTCCAGGTTGATGCCGTAGCGCGAATAAACTTCCGGATAGGCGGGAATGCGCACGCTCAAGTAGAGGTAGCGGCCGGCCTTTTTGCCCTTGGCGTCGAGGGCGTCGCGCACTTCCTGCACGATGGATATGAGGATTTCCTCGCGCTGCTCGGACGTCGTGTCCTTTTGGTTGAACATCTCGATGTGGCGCATGAAGTCCAGCTCGAAGCCGTCGATGTCGTAGTTTTCAATCAGCTCCTTGATTTGCATGAGGCGGTAGTTGCGCACCTCGGGCACTGCGAAGTTCATGCTCAGCGCGCCCACGCGGCCCATCCCGCCGTCCGCGCCGATACGCCACTGCGGGTTTTCCTTGTAGAACTGGTAGACGCCCGCCTTCTTTTCAAATTCCTCCGGCTCCAGCTTGTCGTTGCCGTAGATATGGTGCTGGTCGTTCATGCGGAACGAGAAAAACGGGTGCTGTCCGGCCTTGCGGCACTGCTCCACAAAGATGGCGGCGATGTCCAGGCCGTTGAGCACCTGCTGCTCGTACCAGCCGTCCACGCGCAGGCCCTGCGATTTTTTCCAGGCGGTGTGTTTTTCCATTGGCAGGACTTTGCTCGGCCACCACGGCACCCAGCCCATTCCCGGTTGCAGCATGTGCACGTCGATGCCGGAGTCTTTCAGCTCGTCGACGGACGCGCGGATGTAATCCTCCGTCATCTCACGGCGGTCGTCCTTCCACGGAGCCTTGCACGAGGTGATGTTGGTCGTGTCGTTGCTAAAGAGCACCTTGAAGGCGGCCTTCGGACGCTCGGGCGCGGCGGCAAAGCCGTGCGGCGCGCAAGTTGCACACAAAGCGGCCAGCAGCGCCGCGCGAAAAAAGAGGGTCGAGGTTTTCATATAAAATAAACGCCCTCATTGTAGTGCCCCGCGTCTCTGCCTGACAGAGAAAAAAGTAGCTTATAATTGACGCGAAAAACGCCCTCAAAATGGCGCGCAATTGACGCATGGCAAACCCACTGTTCAAAACGCGCGTTTTTTTCTTAAATTTCCGAAGGCTGGTAGTTGAGCAAATCTTGTTGAGAGGGCGGCTTACTATCCACGATGACGTTGGTGTCCAGATACGCCGGTTTGTTGCGCAAGGTGGGAAACAGGAAGAGGAAATGGCGGGAATCCTTGCTTACAAAAAGATTGGCCGTGTACGCGGACATGATTTCGTCGCGCTCGTCGTCGTAAGTGAGCACCTTGATCAGCGCGGTGTCGCCTTTGATCTTTGCGCTGGCGCCGTCTTGAGTGATTCCTTTTAGCACCGTTTCCTGAATGGTCGCCGCGATGGGGCGTTGTGTGAAGTTAATGACGGTGATGGTGCCGTAGGGATATTTTTTGGTAGACAAGTCAATCTCCCTGAACTGGAGCTGCGGGGCCTTTCCCTCTTTAAACTCTTTGGGATTGGTGACCCACATGACGTAGTTTTTCTTTGAGGAGAGCGCTTTGGCCGGAAGTTGTTTGATCAGTTCAAAGGCCCCCGTTGTGGGCGATTTCCAAAAAATTGAAAACGCGGGCGGCCCGAAATATTCATTTTGCGAGTGCAGCAATGTCTTGGCGAAAGACAGCGGCGCGTACTGCATTGGTTCCTTGAGGTCTTCGGGCTGCGTCAGGTAATACAGGTCGCGGTAGCTGTTCGCGCTGATAAAGCCGAACTGCGCGCGCACAAAGCCGCTTTTGTCCGTTTGTTGCTGGCCGAAGGCGCATAGGCCGGCCAGCAGGAACAAGGGAAAAATTAAGACTCGTTTATCCATTTGAGGGAAATGATTTTGAATTTGCGCCCCAGGGCGTTGTCGGCGGTGCTGGGGTTTGTGATTCCGCCGGGGTCATCTTTGTCGGCGGTTTCAGGATAGCGCTGCACCATCAGCTCGCACACTGCTTTGCCGCCGATTTCGCCGGAAGACAGGCGCACCTCGCCGTAGCCGCGGATCTTGAAGGTGTCCGAGCGCGCCTGCATCAGTGGTGCCAGGGTGTTCAGCATGTCGGCCTGGGTCAGGTAGGCGCTGCTGAGCGGGTCGGGGCCGTTTTCCGCAGTGCCTTCCACGTCCCAGCGCGGGTCGTTGCGGTTGTTGACGCTGGCCGTGCGAATGGCCGATTCCAGGACACTCTCGTTGTTGCTGGCCGGCGAGAGAAATTCCTGCATGCTGTAAAAGGGCCTGCCGCGCAGCCTTAGCTGTTCGACGATATGCTCGGCCATCGTGTTGATCTGCTCTATGGACACGGTGCGAACGCCCTTGCGGTAGATGGTGGTGTCGTTTTTGTGCAGCAAGAGGCGGTTTGTGTTCGTGGCCCGCGAGGGCGTGGGAGCGACAAACGAATACTCCGCCGTGTGGGGGAAACGGAAAAAAGCGCGCCTGAGCTTTTGAGAGGCAGTGGCCGTGTTGTCGGCTGCTGCCAGGCTGGTTTGCTCGTCGCGGGCATAGTATCTCCAATCTTCAATGCTTTCATTGTTGGATCCGTCGCTCATGAAGATATTGGATAAAAACGCGGCCCAGGCCAGTGTCGAGGTGGAGTTAATGTTGAAAGCGCCCTTGGTCAAAAAATGCGCCTCCAGCGGCGCGGTTGCCGAGACGCTGGGCGCCGTGGCGACCGAGTTCCACAGCGGTTGCAAATGGGGGTTGCGCAAGGATTTGCCCGGCTCGGTGATTTGCGAGAGCGTGACAGTGTCCAGCGCCGTCAGGGTGAACACGTCGAACACCGCGTTGGCGTTGAGCGAGCCTACGGACACGCTGGCTCCCCAGGAATTTCCCACGCTGAAGGGGCGCACGCCCTCAATGCTTAGGTGCTGCAGCACGCCGAGCGAGACGGGAGCCGATGTCGGGATTTCAAACAGCGGCACTTTTGTGGAAAGATCCTCAAGCGGCCGCCGGTCGGACGACTGCGGGAAAACGTCGTTGAATCTCCCGTCGGGATTCGTTTGATAATCTATAAAATCCTCGTGTATGACGGGATTGGGGTCGTTTTGAAAGCTGACCGGGTTCATCTGGTCGCGGCCTGCCGCGCTGCGCGGCCGCGTGGTCGCGGCGGGACTTTCCAAAAGATATTCCTTGAGGAATGTCGTGGCCTCGCCCAGATAAGCGTGGACATCCTCGGGCGCTGCAATTTCGCGCGGCCAAATGAATTGGTCTTGGTCTTGGGAAATTGAACGCGGGTCGGGCTTTGTCAGCCAGTCGAGGTCGGCGGAAGAATCGTTGCGCAGGAAAAAGTAACCAAAGCGGCTCACCAGCGTTTCCAAGCGATAGGGGTCGTTGAGCTGCCCGTCCACGCTGGGATAGCCGATCCTTCCGCTAAAATTCGCCCATTGCGACCCGTAGCCCAAATCCGGGGGCTCCGGCATGCTGTATGTGCTGATAAGTGTGCCGCTGTTGGAGCCGGCCGAGGCGCTGGTCACCCAGGCAAGCCTGATTTCATGGCGCGGTGTGCCGACATGCTCCATTTGTAAAAATGCACTTCTGCCCTGCGCTTGGTTGGCGGTCGGGAATTTGTTCGTGTCCACTCTGTCGGGCGGGACCAGCGGCACCTTGGAAATCGCCGTTGAGAATGAGGCGTCCGTGTTGCCGAAGCGAAACGGCAGTGCCGCAAAGAGGTTGTGCACGCGCCCGTCTTCGCGCCAATTGCCACCGGATTTTGCGCACACGAGACCCTCCTTGAAACCCCAGGCGGCGGTCATGATGCGGTTACCGGTATTCAACGCGGGGGTTAGCCCCAGCCAGCTTTGGATCGCTCCGCCGTCAAAGGTGGTTGAGTGCGGAATTGGCAGATTGACACACATGGGGCCGCCGTTGGGGCGGTTGTACCCCATGATGCTTTGCATGTCCATGTTATCGGAAAACCCGTCCAGACCTAATGTGCTTTCAAAAAAACGGTTTATCTGAAAGTAGACACTGTTGCCCGTGCCGCCGGAGCCGGATGCGTCGTACCAATAGGTAGCCCGAAATACGGGCAAACCGGTGACTTCCGCGCGCAAATAACCTAATACTGGCGCACTGGATGCGGAGGAAGAACGCGGGTAGACGACTTGCGCGGTGTAAGGGTTCCATAATTCAAACCAGGCGCTGTTGCGAAAACGCATGCGATGCGGGACGATTTCCCTTCCAGGCTCGTCCCTTCCAATATCTTCCAGAACGGATTGATTGGCCCGATAGTAGACCCCGACAGGATCTCCCAACGCGAGCAAGGCGGCCACGTACGCTCCCGAATAGGAGTCTGTGCGCAGGTTTTCCGAACGGGAAAACGGCGCGTAATGGATGGAGAATTCGGACAGAACCGGCATGGTCGAAAAAACAGGATCTCCCTGCTGGGGCGAACCGCTGCCGTAGATGGGGCCCACCAGTGGCAAGCGCCGCGGCGGCGGAGAGGGCGAGCCTTTGATTGTGGCGATGGAAGGGGCGCGTGATGTAAACGCAGTGCAATCTTCCGCGCGCCAGGCGTTCAGAAACGCCGACAACGGGGCGGCCCAGTTTTGCCAGCCGCTGGGCAGCAAACTGCCGGCGGCCATATTGGTTGGCTCCCACAAGGCCGTCTGGGAATTGAAGGTCCAGTAATCGCTCGTGCCGGAAGTGTTCAGTTCAGTGGAAAGATCCATTTTCAGCGAGCGCTGCGTGTTGGGCAGCGTGTGGGCGAGCACCCCGTAGGAAACCAGTGTCAGGTCGTGGGAATTGTCCGAAAGAACCAGGGAAAAATCCCCGCTTTCAATCAATGACAATTGCTTCGGGGAATTGATTTTTCCCAACAGGTCTATGTCTTCGGTCGGCAGGATAAAATTGTCCGGATCGCTGTCGATCCAAGTCTCCAAACCCAGACGCTGCGGGTACAGCGACCGGCTTTTTTGACGGTCAACATTGGCGACATCATTAATAGTGTTGCTGTTTTCCAGTTCCGGGTTGCGCCGCGCCGCGATCGAGGCTTTGACGCCCTCGTCACACACCCACCACGCGTAAACGCCCGACTGCTGGTCGCCGGTGTTGATGTTGATGCCCTGAACCGTGACCGCATTGTTGTAAGGGGGAAGCGGCCCGTTTGTGCGCGGGAAAATTTCGACCCTGTTATCGACGATTGTCTGGGTCGGCTCCAGCGATGTGGGTGAAGATCCGCCGCTTGTCTGCATGGAAACAAGCCAGCGGTACTCGTTGCCCGAGGTATTCCACACGCCAGTCCAATAGGGGTTTTGCAGGTCGTTGTTGCTGGAGATAATGTCTGCCCGGGCGGTGACGCGGGCATCGGGGCCTGCTTCTTGTTGCAGGACGCCGAGAGCCTGATAGGCGCCGATCAGGGCGTATTGGCGGGCGACAACGCTGTTGCGCTGCTGCTCGGCCGCGACGTTTTCCACTTGTATGAGCGCGGAAAAACTTACCAGCAACAGCAGCACCAGCGACATTAGACCCAGTGCCAAAATCAGGGCAAAGCCTGGACGGGTTTGAATGGAAGGGGAAGATGTGTTCATGGGGAAGGGAGGGTTACTAGGTTAGACACAAACGCACAAAGTTTGTGCCAAGGTTTTTAAGGGAGGGGCCCCAGGGTGTATCTTCAAATTATGAATTTCGTCTACATAGTCGAACATCTTAATTCTCAGACAGTACCTGATGTAATTAGCCGATCAAGCTCATGAATGACATAGAGTTTAATATTTTTGGTGTTATAACAAGAACGGTTGCGGGTTGGAAAGCTTAGGGCGCGCTGATATCCAGGCGGCTCAGGCGGCATTGTCTGAGGGTGAGGGTGCCGCCGGATACTTCTATGTGCGCTTGGGGCAGCGGGTTCGGGTTTTCAAACACGCTTTGCAGGTTGCGCTTTTGGCCGTGGTTGAAGAAGGCCTCCAGGCTCGCTTTGTCGCGCAGGATGCGGATGTGCAGGGTGTCCCCTTCGGGTGCAAGGGTAAATTCATCCGCCTTGAAGGGTTTGAGTGTTTGGGTTTTTAAATTGTAGGACAGGCGTTCATTTCCGATAACGACGGAAAATTCGCTGGCTGTGGAATTTTTTACGTCTATGGATAATTCGAGATCCAGCAGCGCCCCGTCGCTTTCTTTTAGAACGATGACTCCCTTTGGGAAATTTTTAGCCCCGTCGTCCGACAGGGGCTTTTGATAAGCCTCGATTTCCTTGACGGGATTGGTGAACAGGCGCGGACCTTCGGGTGTGGTTTTGAGCGTTAGCTCGACAGGGAACGTCATCTGGTGTACGAAGGGCATGCTGGGGAAGGCGTCGGGTTGGGTCGCTTGCAGCCAAAAGAGTTGCACGCGCCTGCCCTCGGGCGCGTTTTCAAAGGTTTGCGAGGCGTACACGCGCGAGTGCTCGCGTCCGGGTTGCAAGCGCGCCTGTGCCGTGAAGCCCTCGCGGTCGAAACGGCCGACAAAATAGTCGCCCGTGCCGTGCACGAGCACCCAGCGTTTGTTTTTTGCATCGCCGTCCAGCGGCAGTTCAAAAAAGTCCGGGCACTCCCACAAGTCCGATATTTCCTGGATTTTTTCCCATTTTTTTAGATCGGACGAACGAAACAAAGTCAGCGTGCTGGCGCGTTTACTGTTGTTGTAGGAAGTGTGCAGCCACATGAACCATTCGTTGCTCGGCGCGTAGAAAAACACTTTTGGGTCGCGGTCAAAATAATGCGCTTGAGCGGGCAGGATGGGGTTTTCTGTATACGGCGTCCAGGTTTGCCCGCCGTCGAGCGAATAGGCCATGTGTTGCGACAGGCCCCATTCGGGATGGAAGATCATTTTGCCCTTCTCGTCTAAAAAAGGAATGTCTTGCGGTATGTCGCGCAGGTGGGGCGGCTGGTGCCACTGGGGAAAATGCGAACTTCTTCTGTGGTGCGCACAGTAGTCCAATTGTTGCCTCGCCTTTTTGTGCTCGGGCGTGGCCAGCGTGTAAAACGCAAGCAGCGTCGCCGTGTCCGCGTTTTCCATTTCCAGGCGGTTTTTTTCATCCACCCACACCGAGCCCGACCAGTAGCTCAGGCCGTCTTGCACCAGCAAAAATTCGTCGCCCGCAGGCGGCGGGGCTTGCCAGGTCACCAAATCCGTGCTGACGGCGCGACGCCAGTACGTGTGGTCTTTTGCGTCGCGCGTTTGGTGGAACGCCGTCCAGATGCCGTTTAGGTAAAACAGTCCGTTGGGGTCGTTGAGCCAGCCGTAGGGTGATGTCAGATGAAACACGGGGCGGTAGGTTTCCTTGCCGCGAACCAGTGCGTCTACGACAAAGCCCTCGGGCTGCGTGGAAAAATGCGGGGCGTCCAGTCGCAGGTAGGCCGTTTGCATGTCGTCTGTCACTTCGATCGATGCGCGCTTGCCGAGAAATTCGCGCACGTCCCAGCAAAGTTTCGTGTAAGCGATCTGCTTGTCTTGTCTGTTAAAATGCGCGCCGGCCGCGCGAACAGGCGTCCCTTCCACCCAAAGTCGCACGCCAAAGTACTGCGCACCTACGCGCAGTTGCTCGTTGCCAATCGCCAGCAGCCCGAAATTCAGGTAGGGCGCATCGATCGTGAAAATGCCGGAGAAAACTTTTGTCTGCAATTCTTTCTGCCCGGCAGAACCGCCTGTGGTCAGCACGGGGTTGCCCACGGTGTTTGTGAGAGGGAAGGTTCGGTATCCGGAATGGGTTTTCTCCATCACGTCTGTGGTTTGGCTGAGCGTGCCCGCTGCGTTCTCGCAGTTCCACTGCGTGCCTGGCTGGGGGTATTTCCACGTAAATCCAAAAACCTGCGCGCCTGCTAGCACCGCTAGTAACGCGCCCGCGCGTTGCGCACGAGTCGCGCAAAGCACGGCTTTTGCGAGCCGGATGCCTTGGTGATGAAGGGAGGGCATTTTTTTATTTTGGGTGGGGGGATGTTAAAAATACTCTATAGGGGGGCGCGGGAAGTCAAAGTTAAATTCTTGCTCTGTGTTGATATAAAATTGCTTTTTTCGGCTATTTTTTGTCAAAAACAGAATGTCTATTTTTCTGGACACTCTCAAAAAAACATCATAATTTGAATACTTTAAGTCATTTTTTATGGCATCCAAAAAATCTGTCCCCCAAAAAAAATCAACGCTGAGTATCGGCGCGGCTGTGCCCCATTTGCCTTGGCAGGAGCGCCCCAAGGGTTGCGCGGACATCCTGTGGCGCTACGATTCAAACCCCGTCATCACGGCCGGCAACGTGAAAAATGCCGACGCGATTTCCAACTCGGCTGCCATTGCCTACAAGGGCGGCTTTGTCGGGGTCTTTCGCGTGGATGACAACACGCGCCTGTTCAGCCTGCACACCGGCTGGAGCAAGGACGGCCTGAGCTGGAAGATCGAGCAAACGCCGATCAAATTCAAGGTGGGCAAAAACCAGCCGCCGGTCGTCAAGGGCTACGACCCGCGGGTGTGCAAAATCGGGGATCGTTACTACGTTTCGTGGTGCAACGATTTTCACGGGCCTACCATCGGCATCGCCTGGACGAAGGATTTCAAGACCTACACCTTTATTGAAAACGCCTTCGTGCCTTTCAACCGCAACGGCGTGCTGTTCCCGCGAAAAATCAACGGGCGCTATATGATGCTCAACCGCCCGAGCGATCCCGGGCAGACGGCCTTTGGCGACATTTTCTTGAGCCAGAGCAAAGACCTCGTTTTCTGGGGCGAGCACAAATTCGTGATGGGCCGCCGGCGCGGCTGGGAAAAAATCAAAATCGGCCCCGGCCCCGTGCCCATCGAGACAAAGGAGGGCTGGCTGCTGATCTACCACGGCGTCTTCGACTCATGCAACGGGTTTAACTACGTCATGGGTGCGGCGCTTTTGGATTTGAACGAACCGTGGAAAGTAAAATACCGCTCGCGCCGTTATCTGTTGGCGCCCAAGGCCCCGTACGAGCTGGCCGGGCGCGTGCCCAATGTCGTGTTCCCCGTGGCGGCAATTGTCGACGCGGCGACGGACAGGCTCGCGGTTTACTACGGCGCCTCGGATTCCGTGGTGGGCGTGGCCTTTGGCCATGTCGGCGAAATCATCCAATGGCTCAAAGAACAAAAAGACCTCGACTAATCTCGCATGTCCTCCAAGACAAAAAAATCTTCCTTCACGAAACTCGCGGGCGGCGCGCTGCCGAACATTCCGTGGCAGGACGAGCCGCGCGGCAACACCGAACCTGTGTGGCGTTACGACGCCAACCCGGTTATCGGCCGGCGTTTTTTCCCGGGAGCCGACCGCATTTACAATTCGGCGGTCGTTCCGTTTAAGGGGGGCTTTCACGGGATTTTCCGCGTGGACGGGCGCAACGGCGTGCCGTTTTTGCACCACGGCACGAGCAAGGACGGCTTGAAATGGAGCATCGAGCCAAAGCCCATCAGCGTCAAAGACGCGCAGGGCAAGGCGATGAAATTCACTTACCAGTACGACCCGCGTGTCATCAAGATCGACGGCACCTTTTACATCAACTGGTGCAACGGCAACGTGGGGCCTACCATCGGCATCGCCTCGACAAAGGATTTCAAATCCTACAAATGGGTATCCAACGCCTTCTTGCCCTTTAACCGCAACGGTGTGCTGTTCCCCAAAAAGTTCGGCAAGGATTTTTACATGCTCAACCGCCCCAGCGACAACGCGCACACGCGTTTTGGCGACATTTATTTGAGCAAGAGCCGCGACCTGGTCGACTGGGGACGCCACGAGCTGGTGATGAAGGCGGGCCCCGCCTGGTGGGAGGGCGTGAAAATCGGCGCGGGCCCGGCTCCCATTGAGACAAGCGCGGGCTGGCTGCTGTTTTACCACGGGGTTTTAAGCACCTGCAACGGCCTTGTGTATTCGATGGGCGCGGCGCTGCTGGATTTGAAAGACCCCGCCAAGGTGTTGATGCGTTCGGATGGTTATTTGCTGACGCCCGAGGCGCCTTATGAATGCCGGGGAATTGTCCCCAACGTGATTTTCCCCTGCGCGGCGTTGACGGATGCGCCGACGGGACGAATTGCGGTGTATTATGGGGCGGCGGATACTTACACGGCGTTGTGTTTCACGACGGTCGACAAGCTGATGGATTGGCTCGCGAAAAACAACCGCGTTGGGTAGCTGCAGAAGAAGTTACTTGGGCGCACAGCGCCTGGATGCAAAACAGAAAGGGATTTCATGTACTGCGTACACGAACCCCCTTTTGTTTTGGGTTAGAGTCTGGGGGCGCCTGCGGCGCCCCGGATTTCTGATGTGGTGCGCTGCGTGGGTGAGGGTGCGGCTAAAGTACACGAAAGATTTCTCCGAAATCTTCCGTTCCCGCGAGCCCAAAGCGCCCGTGGCTGCGTTTTCGTCGAGGCAGGTAGGGGACGAGTATTTGGGTGTTGGCTGGACGCCAACAGTGCTTCGCACCGGATAGCTAACGCATCCGCCCCTTCCGCTCGCCTATAAATGGGGCTCGCTGCACATACACGCCCCCTACCTCGCCCTTCTTAAACTTTGCCACGAACGCTTTTGACTCGCGGGAAGACCGGGCGGAGCATACGCCCGAAAGAAGTGCAATAGTGCACGCGCCGCTGCGCGGCGCTGACCTGTCCTGTTTAGAATTTTAGAAGGGCAGGCGGATTATCTTTAGTTATTTTGCAATCGCACAATTTCGGTGCTCGCCAGCTCCGTAAAGGGGTGTAGGGGACTTAGTCCCCTGCAGGTGCTAATCGTGTCCGGGTTCGTGGCTGAATAACAATGCGAATACCCGCATCTTCCGTCGCCTCCGCCAGCCCTCTTGGGTGCTATTTTAACCTATGCTGCCGTTCGGCGCTTTTAAAATTCGTTGATTGAAAGCAAAAAGCATCTCAATCGGGGGTTTTTTAAAGAAATCATGGCACAAGTGTTTCAAATAGGTGTCAAATACAAGTTGACAGGCTAGTTGTTGTTTGTCTGAATATAAACCTTACTTATTAACTTTCACTCCGAAAAAATCGTGAAGACGCTTTCTTGCAGTTCAAAAATTTTTAAAGCCTGTGCGTTGCTGGCGTTGCTAAGCGGCGGCTTTTGCACGGCCGGTGCGGTGACAATCGGCGATGGTGTCACCGTGAATGCCTCGTCGTCCGGTGTGTCGTCGCTCGACGAGATCGTCTTTCAGGGATCGCAAACAGGCCCTGTCACGGCGGTGTTTCACGTCGATACCGACTATGCGATTTCTAGCAGGGGTGCCGCGGACTGGGAGGTGCTGGAGTTGTGGGGCACCGTGGGGAGGATTGAGACCGCCCCGGGTGTGACGCTTACGCTCAACGGCGATTTTATTGTCGAAGGTGACAGTTACGTTGAATTGAGTGGCAAATTTGTCGTGGATGCCTCGGGGGCGATTGGCGGGATCGGGTACGCGTTTTCCGTCGGCCCGTGGGAAGAGGGCATGCAGGTGTATTTGGGGCCAAACACGACGGTCAACGGCGATTATCGCGGGTTGAAGCTTTACAACAATTCCACGCTGATCATGGACGGCTCCAGTCAGTTTGTTTTGACCGATACCGACAAGAACTACACCGGCATTGATTTGGGCTCGAGCACGATCAAGCTCACCGGCGTGGCGCAGGCCGGGCATATTTATATAGACGCGCCCGACATGGGGGTGGGCACATCCGACGGCAGCGCGACGCACATTGTGGTGGATTTGAGCGAGTTGGACATCATGAACCTTAGCGCGGGCGATTTGATTGTACTGTTCAACTCGGCCGAGGTTCTGAGCTACGGCACGCAATTGACCGACGAAAACTTTACGATCATCAACCCCGACGGGACGGAATTTGTCATCCAATGGGGCGGCGAGAACGATACGATCTTGCAACTGGTCATGGTGCCCGAGCCCGCGCTGGCCGCGTGGGGGCTGGGGTTGCTGACGCTGGCCACCGCTATCCGTCGCAAAGGGCGCTAAGAGAAAAAGCGCCGCGAGCTTCGCATTCAGTTATTCAGCTATACAAAAAAGGCGCCCTGTTTCGGGCGTCTTTTTGGGTGCCGCGTTGCCTGTTCGGTATCCTTTTATTTGTACTGCATCCTCTAAAAGAGCCGTGCGCGAAAAAAATGCCTTTGGGAAGCTCCGCGTGAAATAGGCGCGGTGCTTTTATTGCGCGATTTGTTTCATAAAAAATTATATCACTTAGACGCTTTAACGACCAATAGTTGTCAAAAAAGTCACAATTATTCCTAGAAAGTTCCCTTTGTTCCGCTTTTTCTGAAAAATAAAGATTTTCTTATGAAAGGAAATGTGCAATAGTTAGGTCACTGCTTAATACCGGCTCCACCTCCTTCGGCCGGAATTTTCTACAGAAAACGAATCTCAAACTCCCATCAATATGAAAAAGCTACCCAAATTGTTTGCCCTGTGGCTGTGTTCGGTCGTCGGCTTGTCTGCCGACGTGATTTTGGCGGAAGGCGTCAATAATGTGCAGGATGTCGCCCCCTTGTCCGGCGTGGTCTGGGCCACCGTGTCTAACGCCCACTTCAATGTTGCCGACGGCAATCAGTACACCACCACCGGCATTTATGTGGGCGCGCCGGCGGCCTCGAGCGTTTCGAACAAGGCCACGATTAGCGGCGGTTCCACGGTGACGCTCACCTCCCAATTTGTGCTGGGCAGCGCCGCCAGCAGCAAGGGTGAACTGCATATTGAGAACGCCCGAATGCACGCAGTCACCGGCATGGTTGCACGTATGAACAACACCAGCGGCACGCTCTCGATTATCAACAGCTCCTATACGGGCACCAATCTTCATGTCGGTGGCGGTGCGCTGACGAATTCGAACGGCAACGCCACGGTCGCCATCACGGGCAGCTCGCTGTCCGTCACCAACGTGAACGTGGGCTTTGGCAGCGGGTCGACAACCGTTTTCACGATGACCAACAGCACGATGTCGGGCAATAACAACCTCACCATTTCTGCGGGTACCAGCTCGTCGGCCTCGTTTAACATGTACGGGGGCTCTTACAGCGTCAGCGGGCTGCGCCTGGGCGCCGGCAGAAATTCCACCGCCTCTGTTTATCTTAACGGCAACGCCGTGCTGCAGGGGGATTTCATGCAGATGGGCCGCGATGGAACCAGCGCTCAGAGCATCTATGCCTCGGGGACGTCCCAGCTTATTTTTGACACTGGGTCGAGCAACGCCGTGCTTATCGGCAATGGCACCGGCCACACCAACACGGTTTCGTTGACCGAGGGCGCTTCGGCAAATTTCGCGGTGGCCTACACGCACGTGGGCGGGGCGAGCAATAACACGACCATTTCCATGACCGACACGTCTTCTTGGGTGATGTCTTACAAGGCAGTGTCCTCCGCCAATTCCTTTAGCAACACTGCCGTTTTCTC
>JAKPNF010000155.1 GCA_029548565.1 Verrucomicrobiota bacterium | reverse complement strand
AATCCCTGGCGCAAAGCCTGCTGCTGAGCCACCCCCTGATGAACGGCGACGCGTTTCGCCACAGCGTCGTTTACCTCTCCGCGCACAGCCAGCAGGACGGCGCGCTGGGCTTCATCCTCAACCACCCGCTGAACCGTTTTTTGGGCGACACGCAGGGCGAATTCGCCTACGGGGCGCTCGCGCGCGTGCCGCTGTATCAGGGCGGCCCCGTGCAGCCCGGCCAACTAATGTTCGGCGCGCTGAGTCTGGCGCAGCCCGCCCCGCTGTTGCGCGCGGGTCTGCAGCAAAGCGCGATAGAGACGATCGCCCTGGCGGATTCCCCCAACACGCCCGCGCGCGCGTTTTTAGGCTACAGCGGATGGAGCGCCGGGCAGCTCGAGGGCGAATTGATAAGCGACACCTGGATCGTCGCCCCGCCCGACCCCGAGCCGTTTTTCAAACTCGAAGGCCGCGAACTGTGGCGCGCCCTCGTGCTCAAACACGCCCCGCACTTGGCCTATCTGGTCGACGCCCCCGAGGACGTGTCGCTCAATTAATAGTGCGGCGTTGCGCGCGGCGCAGGTGATTTTTTCATCGGCACTTGTCCCTGCGGCGCGATTTCTCCCTCGATGCATTCTTTTTCTTCCCTTAAAAGGCCTGTTTTGATTTTATAGAGGCAATGTTTCGTTTTTTCGCGCTGCTGTTGCTTTGTTTGGGTGGCCATTTGGCCGCGCAGGCGCAGGCCGTCTATCAGGGCGATGGCGGGGCATTTACGCTGGCGTTGCCAAAGGATTGGCGCGTGGTGGCCGAGTCGCAGGAAGCCCACCCCGTCATCCTGGGGCCTGAAAACGACACGGGCGCCCCGAGTATCGTGCTGAGTGTTCACAACGCCGAGGGCAGCCTCTTTGATTTTTCGGCGCGCGCGCTCAAGGATTTTGAGGGCTTGCCCAACTTCGCGATCGAGCGGCGCGACAGTTTTTTGACCGCGGGGCGCGCGGCGGGGATCAAGGGCCGCGGGCAGGTCGCGCAATCTGCCGGCCGATTACGCGCAACTGTTTTATTTTGTGCAGGGCGAAAAATCGCACTATGTGCTGATCGCCACGCTGCCCGAAGAAAAACTTTCGCAATACGAGGAGCAACTTGATAAGCTGGTTAGAAGCTTCCGCCTCAAAGACCACAAGGCGACTTGGCGCGAGGAAATTTCGCCCAAGCCGCCCCAAAAAAGTCCGAAGGCCGACGCTCCCCCAAAACAAGCCAGGCCCTCACACACACAAACCTACGGAACACGCCGTTAACATAAAAATTTTCTCTCCGACACATGAGTATTCCCGACGAAGGATTTAACACGATCGACGCCTGGCGCGCGCGCCTGCACGAAAGCGTCGAGAAGGCCGCCGGGCGTTTTATCCGCGCGCGCGAGGCGCTCGGCCCCGCGCTGCGCAAGGCCGTTTTCGCCTACGAGCTGGACGACAAGGCGGTGTACGAGGCCTTTGAGTATTCCCGCGTCAATTTTTCGCGCGCGTTCGCCGGCGTGCCGTATTTGCTCAAGGACAATTTCGACGTGGCGGGCGTGCCCACCTACGCGGGTTCCTCCTTTTTGGGCGAGGTGCGCTCCATTCCCAACAAGCACTGCCGCGTTTACGAGGCGATGCGCGCGCTGGGCTGCGTGTTTGGCGGCAAAACCTGCATGAGCGAGTTCGCCTCCAGCCTCTCCGGCGAGAATCCCTTTAGCGGCCCCTGCCCCAACCCGCACGATTTAAACCGCTTAAGCGGCGGGTCGTCCAGCGGCTCGGCCTTCGCGGTGGCGGCGGGGCTGGTGCCGTTTGCCTTTGGCACCGACACGGTGGGCAGCGTGCGCGTGCCGGCCTCGTGGTGCGGCGTATTTGGTTTACGGATACAACCGGGCCCGCTGGCGCGCGACGGGGTCTTCCCCTGGGCGCCGTCGTTCGACGCGCCGGGCTGGTTCACCGCCACGGCCGCCGACATGGCGACACTGTGCCACGAGATGGGCCACGGCACCCCGCGCAGCGTGGACAAGAAAAAGCCCGCGCTGTGGTGCGGGGACTTGTTCGAGATCCCGCAGCGCTCACTGCAAAAACCTTACCAGCACCTGGCCGAATGCGCCGGCGCCGTCACCGACCGCGAGGCCACCGCGCTGCTGCGCCCGCACTTTAAAAAGTCCGCCGAGGCCTTCGACGTTTTGCGCGACGTGGAAATGTACGAAACGCAAAAGCCCTGGTTTGAAAAATACGCCGAGCGCTATTCCCCCGCGCTGCGCGCGCGCATCGAGCGCGCCAAGACGCACACGCCTCAGCAAGTCGCGCAGGCCAAGCGCGCGGCCAGCGACTTGTCGAGCGCGCTGCACGAGGTGTTTTTGGATTACGACGCCATGATATGGCCGACGACGCCTTGCGTCGCCCCGCTGATCGGCCAGTACACGGCTGAAACGCGAAAGCATCTTTTGGACATGAACGCGCCGGCCTCGCTGGGCCGCCTGCCCTCGCTAATCCTGCCAGCGGCGGGAGAGGATGGACTGAGCGGTGGTATTCAGTGTGTGTTCCCTTCGGAGGTGCGCATGGATGTCCCCGGTGTATTGCGCACAATGGGCTATCTGCAATAAATAAGTGCGTGCGCCTGCGGCGCTGAGTGATTTTTGGGGCTGGCGCCGAACGTAGAGGCATTGGAGCAACGAATCCTGCACGTGACCACCCGAAAGAATATCCCGTTGGGCTATTCTTTCGTTCCCGCGGTGAAAATCCTTCAGGACGAATTTTGCCTGGTCTTACGATGGGGACAAGTAGTCTCGTACGTGCCCCCATCTATCCTGCGGCAAAATCCGCCCTGAA
>JAKPNF010000148.1 GCA_029548565.1 Verrucomicrobiota bacterium | reverse complement strand
TTTGTCGCCAAGTGCTCGCTCATGGCGACAAAGGCGTTGAGCGCCCCCAGGTAAAAACTGTTGTGCATGCCGTTGGGCCCCCAAAATTCGATGTCGTAGGTGTTGTGGTGGGGCTCCTCGATCAGGCCCGCGTGGCGGGGATCCCAGGTTGCGATGCAATAATCCAGACTGGCCTTCACCTTCGGGTACATGTCCTTGACAAAGGCGCCGTCTCCCGAAATGCGCCAGTCGCGGTACACTTTCATGATGCCGCCGAGCTGCCCGTCGGCCGCCGCATAAAAGTCGTGCACCACGGGGCGGATGGGAAGGCTGGCGCGGAAGCTCTGGTGCCCGGCCTTGTTCTGGTTTTCCTCAAATTCGGTCTGCCGCAGCGTTCGCTCCAGTGCGGGGAACAGGTGCGCGATGGCCTGCGCGTAATTCCAAACGTGGGTGCAGGAACCCGGGCAGGAACCGTGTGTGTCGCGGCAACCCTCCCAATTCCACAGGCGCCCGTCGTGGGTTCTGAGCACCGTGGGGGATTTCAGGATGGTCAGATTGGCGGCGACGGCCTCGACGACCTCGGCAGGCAGCGTTGTGTTGTAAAACGTGCGGGTGAATAATTCCGATTGGGCGCGCAGCTCGTCGTAATGGCGCGTCAAATAATCGGCAACGGCCCGCACATTTTTGAATTTGGAACTGTACCACGGCCGGTAATTGCCCTTGTAGTCCAGCTCCTGGTTTAGGCGCTCTTGCGGCACGTTATTGTCCTGCGTGTCGATCGGGTCGTTGCCGATGCGCAGGTGGGAATAGGAAACGTACCAGGCGGTGAAGATTTTTACCGTTTTTTTCTGGCCGGCTTGCAGGGACAACGGGACATACAAGGAGGCTCCCGGGGCGTCTTTGTCCACCGGGGCATTCTGGATTGAGCCGCCGGCGGCTATCGTGTTCCAGACCATAGTCAGGCCGTCATACCAGCCTCCCCTGAACCAGCAATGATCGACGCTGGCTTCCTGGTCTGTGTAGGCGGCGAAATCGCCTTGCTGATAGGGCGCGTTTTCTGTCCCTTCCTGCGACAGGATGAAGCCGTTGGGCATCGCCTTGATGCTGTTTTTGCCGTCCCCCTTTCTCATGAAATTGCGGGAATGGAAAGAGAAGACGGCCTCCAGCGGCTTTTCGCTCTTGTTTTCAAAGGTGTATTCCAGAATGCCCACCGGAAGGCTTGAATTGTCCGCATCGCCGGGGATGAAGGGATTCCAACCGGTGATGTTCACGCTCAAGGGGATGTCGCTGTCTGTCAGGGTGACTTTGCCAAAGGGGAAACGGGCCTCAAAGCTCGACTGTTGAAAGCGCGGCAATCCGTAATTTGCATGCCGTGGTCCGCCCAATGCACTCAGCGGGGCGCCGAACTTGCGCCATTGGGCAACAGGGCCTTCCAAAATCTTGGCCCCGTTCGCGCAGTCTTTCACATGTATGGCCGCGAACATGCCCGGCTCAAAAAAGATATCCGGTGCGTGGCGCACGGACATATGGGAAATGAAACCGGTGCCCTCCAGGCAATACATGCCAGTGCCCAGCCCGCCAATCGGGAAGGCGATACGATTATTATAGGTTCCCGTGTAAACGCCGTTGTATGGGCGGGTGTCAGGGCAGGGCGCGGCACTGTCTGCGGTGGCCGTCATTGCCGCTGCGGTCATGAACGCCAAGGCGCCCGCCAGGGCGAAGCGCAGTTTCAAATTTGTTCTCATGGGCTGATTTCTATTTTTAGAGCAAAAGCGGCGGGGAGTAAAAACAGAAAGCGCAATCGTTTTAGCATTTGTTAAACAATTAGTTACGGTTTCAATTCAATGCCGACTGTTTGCAGTGTTCAGGGTAGCGTGATTTTTCAAAAAATCACGTTGCGTAGCGTTCCATTTTTAGGCGGAAATGTCAAGCGGGATATTTTGGGAATAAACTCAGATGCGGGAGGTCCTTTTCAAAGTTGACGCTTCCGTGCAAGGCGATCTGCCCGTTGTGCGTGTCGCAATCGCCACTGCGACGCTATCGATAAAAAAACCTTCCGCGAAAGGGAAGGTTTTTGTGAGTGCGGAAAAATTTCCCGGCAACTTATTTGCGCCTGCGTGCGGCCAGCAGCAAAGCGGCGAAGCCCAGCAACCCTGCCGCGTAGGCGGGTTCGGGGACGAGGCTGATGGTGAGCATCAGGTCGGAGCCGTTCCAGTAGGCGCCTTCGCCGACGGAGTATTTGCCTTCGTCCAAGCCGGATATCACCCAGCTGATGTCCACGGAGCCTTGTACTATGCCAGCGGTGTGGATCAGCGTGATGGTCTGTTCGGCTGTGGCGGTGTATTTGGACAGGTCGATCTCGCCCTGCGCCCCGGTGGAGGCCCAATAGCGGTTGTCGTTGTTGCCGGCTGTCACGTCAACGACGGCGCGGGTGAAGTCGCCGTCGCCACCGTCGAGCACGAGCGTCAATTTGCCGCTGCGGCCAATCCATATGCCGCCAAGGCCGACATCGGCTTTGCTGGAAATGACCATGTGTCCCTGAGCCGAGGCGGTGCCGATCTGGACATAACTATCGGAATAAAACGAGCCGCCCAGGAGATTCATGGAGGCCGTCTCGGTGCTGCCGCCTCCCAGATAAAGGCCGGAAACACTCATGGTGCCGCCGGTCATCTCAATATGGCCGGAAGCGTTGCCAGAGTACGCGACGTTTATCACGCCGCCGGTCAGCGTTCCCGCGCTGAGAGTGAGCACGCCAACGCCTTGCGCGCCCCCGCCCAGATAAAGGCTGTTGAGCGAGGCGGAGCCGCCGCTCATATTAAACGTCTCGTAACCGGCATTGCCGGCAGGGCTGCTGTAACTGTTGCCTAAAAAAAGGCCTTTGCTTGAGGTATAATTTTCGCCGTTGTCGACGGTGATGCTGCCGGTGGATGTTTCGCCCACGATGGTCGCGTACGTGTCTTCGACGATATCGCCGGACAGGGCCGCTTGCGCGTGGATTGAAAACAGCGCCGAGACTGCCAAGGCCAGCGCGGTGAGTTTGAGCGATAGGGATGATTTCATAGCGGTTATTATCGGGATTTTTGGAAATTTAAAAAACGGCGCGCCTGCGCGGGAGGCGTTTTTTACAAGTCCAGTTTAGAATTAAAACATACTCCGTTAATAAAGTCAATAAATTGAAACGCTCTCGCCCGAGTGGCCTTTTGCGCGCAATAGGGACTTGCTCGCGGCGCCCGGGTGGGCTTAATCTTTGGGTGTGCCTTTGCGATTGGTTCAAAGGCGGTTATATTGACAGAAACTTTCTGCTTATGAAATCCTTGCGTTTTATTCTCATGGGGGTGCTGGCGGTGTCGTGTGCCTTTGGCCAAACGTCCGTGCCGCCCGCAGCCGCCAAAAAGACTGTGGCCATTTTTGTGCGCAACGACTCCGGAAAGCCCGCGCTCGACGTGCAGGCGTCCGCTCTGGGGCTTATGATCTCCGCGCATCTGGGCGGCTCGGATTTTTCCGTGATCGACCACAATTTGGCGATACGCAATTTTAACGCGTATATCGCTAACCCGAACTCGCCGCACCGCGACCAGGCCCTCGCGATCAAGCGGCAGTACGAAAAAACGGGGACGGTCGACACCAACCTCTTTGATTCGGCCTCGGGGCTGCGCATCGCGGAGTTTGTCGGGGCCGATTATGTGCTGGCGGTTTCCTTTGCCTCGCTGGGCGAGGAAAAACGCGCCTACGAGGGCTACGGCATCCGCACGCAAAACGAGACGGCGATGTTGCGCTCGTCCTATAATTTGTACGAGGTCGGCTCGGGGCAGGGTGCCGCCGGCGGCTGGGTGCGTGCTGCGCGTGTGCTGCGCCAAAGCGATGGGCTGGGCATTCAAACCGACGATGTGATCAACGATTTGGTCGACGAAACCGCCTCGCAGATGGCCACGCTTTTGCAAACGCAGGCGCGCACCGGGCAGATCGCCGCTACCGAGGCGGTGAAGGGCACGGTCACTTTTGAGTTTGTTCTGGAGTCGCTTGTCTTCCCGCAAATCCGTGAGGTGAATGGCCAGTACCTTGTCTCCGCACAGACGATGAGTGCCACCGTGACGGCGCTCAACGCCGAGCTGGACGGTGTGGCGCTTTCGCTTAACGCCGACGGCGCGGCCGAGCTTGCAAAAGGCATTCACCCGCTGCGCTTGGTACAAAAGGACATTGTGCCCTTGGACAAGGCGATTTATGTCACCGGCAAGCCCGACCAGCGCGTCACCCTCTTTGTGGCACTGACCGACGAAGCGGCGGCGCGTTGGAAAAACGACATGGCGTTCTTCCAGGAGCTCACCGAAAAAATGAAGCAAAGCGACCGCGATTACATTTTGACCGAGGCCGAAGCCAAGCGCCTCGAAGGACTGGCCGAGCTTTTCAAAAATTCCGGCATCAACCTGAATCTCTCCTACGACAAGAAAGGACTTTTTTAAAATGAAGAAAATTTTATCTTTCGCGCTGCTGGCCGGCGTGTGTTTTGCATCCGCGCTGTTCGCGCAGGATTCCGGCAAGGCGACGATCGCCGTCACCAAAGTGCAGACGAGCGAGCCGCTCAAACAAAAGCTCTCCAAGGACGGCGGCTTGCCCGCCCTCGAGCGCGTGCAGGCCGCGCTGGCCGACCGTTTGGCCGCAGCCATGAAACAGACGGGCAAGTTCGAGGTGGTCACCCGCTCGGATTTGGACGCCGTCTTGGCCGAGCAGGAGTTCGCCGACTCTGGCAACGCCGCCGTGCAAAGCATGGCGGGCAAGTTGAAAGGCGTCGATTATGTGCTGACGATCAAGATCGACGATTTTCAAGACTACGTAAAAAGCGCGACCTTCGCGCAGCTCGAGAAAACGACTGAAAAGCGACTCTTGCGACTGGGACTGGTCGCTAATCTTATCGACGTGAAGACGGGTGTTTTGAAAGAAACGGTCTCAGTATTTCTAGATCAGAGTGATATTTCAGAGGAAGAAACGCATGTGACCGAAAATGGAAAATTGAACGACTCGCTCATCATTGCCATCACACAAAAAGCGAGCAAACGGATTGCTTGGGAGATATCCTATGTCGTGTTTCCGATCCGTGTGATTGCCGTGACGGGAAACATCATCACACTTAATTACGGCGAAGGCTCTGGCATTCGGCCTGCATATGGCTTTGAAGTCTTTGCCGTTGGCGAATTACTGAAAGACCCCGATACCGGAGAAATTCTCGGACATGAGGAAGTTCCCGTGGGCAAAATAAGCGTGTTGTATGTGCGTCCCAAATTTTCAACAGCAAAGGCGCATGTAAACAACGGTATAGCGGTGGGACAGATCGTTCGGCCCGATGGATGCAAATTGACTCCTAATGAAGAATGAATAACGGCTATGCTGTCGTTCTGGGTTGTGCCATTGCCCTGTTGTTAAGCGGCTGCGCGACGCACCAAAGCGAGACGCAGGCGATGCGCGCGGCCTGGTATGCGGGGGACACGGCGAAGGCGCAGAAGGAGGCGCTTGCGCGCGAAAAGGACAGGCAGGGCGGCGACAGCGCGCTTATTTGGGCGTTGGAAACGGGTGCTGTCACGCGGGCCAACGGCGACCTTGGTTTGAGCGAAAGTTGTTTTTCAAAAGCGTATGAGCTGGTGGAAACTTACGACGCGCAGGCCAAGACGAAGCTCACGGAGGAGGCGGCTTCGGTGTTGCTCAACCAGTCTTTCACGCGCTATCGCGGGTTTTTTTACGACAAGATCATGATGAGCGCGTATCAGGCGCTCAATTGCATGGAGCAGAAAAAATTCGAGCAGGCAGCCGTTGAGTTGCGGCGAGTGCAGAATTTTCAAGAGACGGCTGTCGACGAAAACCGCGCGCGCATCGAGCGCGAGGAACAGTTGCTACGGCAGGCGCAAAAAAAGGACGGCAAGCAGGCGTACGATGTCGAGCGCACGCTGGCCAATTCCAACGTGCAGAGCGTTTTTGAGAAATATTACGGGGCGGGCTACATGCAGCGCGCCGGTGTGGGTGAAGCGCGGGCGATTTATACAAACCCTTTCGCCACTTGGCTGGGCGGGCTTTATTTTTCAAACCGCTTTGCCGACCAGGCGGACAAAGACCGCGCGGCGGATCTCTTTCGGCTGGCCTTTGAGCAGACGGGCAAAAGCGTGCCCGCGATCGCCGCGGACGTGGCCGACGCCGAGCAACTGGCCAACGGCACGCGCGCGACGATGGGCAATCTTGTCTACGTGATTTTTGAAAGTGGCTCGGCTCCCATCCGCGAACAGTTCAAACTCGACCTGCCGCTGTACATTTTCGCCAACGACGTGCCGCACGTGGCGATCAATTTCCCCTATCTGGTCAAGACGGACTCGTTCGCCCCGAGCGTCACGGTGCAGGCCGGGCAAAACACTGCCGTCACGCAGCGGCTCGTGAAAATGGACGATATTATCGAGCGCGAATTTAAAAACGAGCTGCCCACCATCATCACCAAGAGCATCCTTTCCTCTGCCATGAAGGCCGCCGCGCAGTATTTCGCGCAGCAGGCCACCAACAACGATTACCGCTGGGCGGTGGCGATCGCGGGCTCGCTTTTCCAGAGTCTGCTTAACGACGCGGATTTGCGCACATGGACCACACTGCCCAAAGAAATCTCCATCGCGCGGCTGCCCGCCCCCGACGACGGCCTGGTCATCGTGCAGGGGCGCAATATCTGGGTTGAACCCGAGGGGGTGAGCGTGGTATGGGTTAAGCAGATGAGCGCGCAGGGGCGGATGATCATCCGCACGTTTAATTTCAAAGATTAGCATCATGAAAAAAGCAATCATTCTATTGGCGGCCTCTTTTCTGGCTTTCGGCTGCTCGACAACCAACAGCGTCGAACGCGCCGAGCCCACCGCGCAAAAACAAGTCGTCAACGACAAGCGCATCATCAGCGACGGGGCCTTGAGCGGCTACGCCAGCGTGGTCGCTGTGAACGAGAGCCGCGTGAGCGGCGGGCTGTTGAAGGTGCAGGTGGAATTGTTTAACCGCACGCCCTCGCGCCGCACGTTTAATTACAAGTTCGAGTGGATGGCACCCGACGGCATGCAAGTCGAAGGCGCCACCAGCACTTGGACGCTCTTGGTGCTTGAGGGGCGCGAAAGCCGTTTTGTCTCCGCCGTGGCGCCCAACGCCAGCGTAAACGATTTCCGCCTGAAACTGCTGCCCAACGCCCGCGATTAGAAAATTAACTTTTAAAATTTATGAAAACAAAATTAGCCATTCTTTCTTCCATCGCCTTGGCCGTCGTGTTTTTCGGCGGTTGCGCCTCGCAAAACGCCACCTATGTGGAAAGCGGCGGCTCGCAATCGCTGCTGTCGACGAACAAAATCAACATCGCCGACTGGAACGCCGCCGCCGCCGCGCTGGTCAACGACATGATGGCCTCCGGCGTGATGAACCGCTTTCCCGAAAAGCCGGTGCGCATGAAAGTCAGCCGCATCGTCAACCGCACGAGCGAGCAGATCGATACGGAATTGCTGACCAAACAAATCTCCATCGCCCTGCTGAATTCCGGCAACGTCGTCACGATGAGCGATGACGAGTACACGCAGGAACTCGCCAAGCAACAGGCCTTCATGGCCGACAAGCAGATGCCGTTGCCCAAGGTCACGCTGACAGGGCGCATCGTCGAAGACCGCGAGAGCGTCGGCAAAAAGCGTGAAGTCACCTATGTCTTCATGCTCTCGCTCAACCACGAGGGCGTGGGCGTCTGGGAAGGGCAGAAACAACTGACCAAGCAGTCCAATCGCGGTTCGTTCGCGTTTTAATCCCCGCGCGGAACACAGCCTTAAAGCCTCCGTGTGCACGGGGGCTTTTTTCTGAATGCGTTTGTGCGCGCGGCGTTCGGATGTATATTGCGGGGTATGAACGGCATAATGATGCAATACTTTGAGTGGAACCTTCCCGACGATGGAAATTTTTGGAAAAAACTCAAGGAAGACGCCAAGCATTTGAGCGAGATCGGCGTGACGGCCGTGTGGATTCCGCCGGCTTGCAAGGCGACCGGCACCAACGACGTGGGCTACGGCATCTATGATTTGTGGGACTTGGGTGAGTTTGACCAAAAGGGAAGCGTGCGCACCAAGTACGGCACGAAGCAGGAACTCATCGACGCCATAAACGAGCTGCACGCGCACAAAATAGGCGTTTATTTCGACGCCGTGATGAACCACAAGGCGGGTGCCGACCGCACCGAAAAATTCATGGCCCGCGAGGTCAATCCGGACAACCGCGAGCAGCGCACCAGCGACCCGTACGAGATCGAGGGCTGGACGGGTTTTGACTTCCCCGCACGCGCGGACAAGTACTCGGACTTTAAATGGCACTGGTATCATTTCACCGGCACCGATTTTAACCAGGCCAACGGCAAGACAGCCGTCTATCAAATTCTGGGCCAGAACAAGGACTGGGCGGACAATGTCGATTCGGAGCACGGCAATTACGACTACCTCATGTACGCCGACATCGACTTCGACCACCCGGAAGTGATCGAGGAAATGAAGCGCTGGGGCGCGTGGGTGGCCAAGGAGCTTAATCTCGACGGCTTTCGGCTGGACGCCATCAAGCACATCAACGACCAGTACATGAAGCATTTTCTGGACGCCGTGCGTGCCGAGCGTGGGCAGGATTTTTACGCGGTCGGCGAGTACTGGAAACCCGACAAGGCCTCGCTGGACGAATACCTGGCGGCGGTGCAGTACAAGACCGATCTGTTTGACGTGCCGCTGCACTTTAATTTGTTTCAGGCGTCCGAGCAGGGGAAGGATTACGACCTGCAAAACATCCTCAACGATTCGCTGGTCAAGACGCACCCGGCCTTGTCCGTGACGTTTGTGGATAACCACGATTCGCAGTGGGGCAGTTCCCTGCAGTCGCAGGTGCAAAGCTGGTTCAAGCCGCAGGCCTATGCGTTGATTCTACTCATGAACGTGGGCTACCCTTGCATTTTTTACGGGGATTATTACCGCCTCGGCGACCGGGAATCCCCGCACCGGCTCATTATCGATATTCTTTTGTCCGCGCGCAAAAAATACGCCTACGGCGAGCAGCGCGACTATTTCGACCACCCGCGCACCGTCGGTTTTGTGCGCATGGGCGACGACGAGCACCCGGGCTCCGGCCTCGCGCTGCTGATATCCAACGGCGAGAACGGCAACAAGGTCATGAACGTCGGCGAGCACCGCAAGGGCGAAGTGTGGCGCGAGTACACCGGCAACGTCAAAAGCGAGGTGACCATCGACGAGCAGGGCAACGGCAATTTCCTCGTGGAGGGCGGCAATGTCGCCGTGTGGGTGAAGAAGGATGCGTAGCTGCTCTTGCGTGGGATTTTGCGTTTTGCTTTTTCGAGTTCCCCGTGAGATGCTTTTTTCATGAAGAACAAATCCACGGTCGGGGAAATCCGCGCGCGTTTTGACGCGGATGTGGAGCGTTTTTCCAACCTGGAAACGGGGCAGACTTCCACGGTGGACGCGGCGCTCTCGCTGGAGTTGATCACCGAGGCGGCCAGACGCGTGAAGCCGGATGCCGCCGAACTGCTGGACATCGGCTGCGGGGCGGGCAACTACACGCTCAAACTGTTGGAAAAACTGCCGGATTTAAACTGCACGCTCGTGGATTTGAGCGCGCCCATGCTCGAACGCGCCCGCGGGCGGATTTCTCAAAAAACAAAGGGGACAGTGCGCGCGCTGCAAGCCGATATCCGCGAGGCAGACTTGCCGGAAAATCATTACGACATCGTGCTGGCCGGCGCCGTGCTGCACCACCTGCGCGACGAGGCGGATTGGCTTGAGACATTTTTAAAAATCGCGCGGCTCGTCAAAAAAGGCGGCTGGCTTTTTGTGTCCGATCTGGTGGCGCAGCACAACGCGGCGCTCACCGCCTACATGTGGGAAAATTACGCCGCCTACCTCACGGAATTGGGCGGCGCCGATTACGCGCAAAAAGTGCTCGCCTATGTCGAGAAAGAAGATTCGCCGCGTTCGCTTAATTTTCAGTTCAATATGCTCAAACGCGCGGGTTTTTCGCAGGTTGATTTGTTGCACAAAAACGTCTGCTTCGCCGCCTTTGCCGCATGCAAGTAAGAGGCAATCGTATGAATATTCGCCGCGAGAACCCCGAAGATTTTCCTGCAATTTATTCGCTTATAAAGACCGCGTTTGAGACGGCGAAAGTCAGCGACGGCAGCGAGCAGGATTTTTATGAGGGCTTGCGCGCGGGCGAAAATTTTATTGCCGAGCTTGCCTTTGTTGCCGAGGAAAACGGAAAGCTCATAGGCCATATCGCGCTGACGCGTGCGCGGGTTTTGGACAAGGACGGCACGCCCGCGCAACTAAAGGCGCTCTTGCTGGCGCCGCTGTCGGTGCTGTTGGACTATCGCGGCAAGGGCGTGGGAATTTCGCTGGTCGATCACGCGCTTGAGGCGGCGCGCACGCTGGGATTTGAGGCCGTTTTTTTGTGCGGCAATCCCGATTACTACGGGCGATTTGGATTCAAGTCGCTCGAGCAGACGTCTGTGCGTCCCAAGGCTGCGGCGATCCCGTTGCAGTACGCCCTGTATCTGGAATTAGCGCCCGCCGCGCTCGCGCGCGTTGCGGGCACGCTGGAGTGTTTTTAACTTAAGCGGCGATTTTTATTGAAAGACCTTGAGGCGTTTTTCCAGCGGTTCAAATGTCTTTTCGTCGGGCGTGTCGGTCGCGATGCCGAAGGGCATTTGGGAAATGAGCGTCCAGCTGGGGTTGATGTCCCACTGGTCGATGACCGCCTGGTCGATCAGCGGGTTGTAGTGTTGCAGCGATGCGCCGATGCCCGCTTCGGCCAGGGCCGTCCACACAACGTACTGGTGCATGCCGGAAGTGTGTTGCGACCATTGCGGGAACTTGTCCTTGTAGGATTTGAAGTTTTCCTGCAGGTGGCGCACGGTGTCCTGATCCTCAAAAAACAAAATGGTGCCGTAACCCGAGAGGAAAGACTCGTCGATTTTTTCGCGCGTTTTTTCAAAACGTTCCTGGCCGATCTTTTTCAAAAGAATATCCTTGGTGATTTCCCACAGGCGCTTGTGGTGTTTGCCCAGCAGCAGCACCGCGCGCGTGCTTTGGCTGTTGAAGGCCGACGGGGTGTTCAGCAGCGCCTGCTCCAAAATATTCTGAAGTTCCTTGTCGGATATCGGGATTTTTTTCTCAAACCCGTAGCGCGAGCGGCGCTTGAGGGCGGCTTTTTGTAAACAACTGGTCATGCTTTCAATATCGCGCACAATGGAGGATTTTCAAGCGAGGCGGCCAGAAAGACCCTTCGTCTCTCACGCGTTTGGGAAGAAAAAAATATTTGCGCTGGCCTCGGCACGGCCTGTGCGCAAGAATTTGCCAATGATCGCGTTTGTGAGATTTTTTCTACTGATGCCGCTCAGCGTTGTTTTTTTCGCGGCCTGCGCCCCTTCGGTCGACCCGCAGGGCGCCGACGAAAAGGGCTATTACAAAACGGGCATTGTGCAGGGCGATTTTTTTGAGCAAAGCGCCGATTACGCGGAAAAAAAATTCCCGCCCAAGGCGCTCAAGGCCTTTGAGGACGCGCTGAACGAGGCGCTGGCCGGAGACTTGTCCGCGCTCAACGCCATCCGCGCGCAAAACCGGATGACGACGCAGGTGGGCCCCGCCGTGCAGGAGGAAAATTTTTGGATAGACAGCCGCATCCCCGCGCGTCTGTACAGCCCGGCGGATGTTCAAAAGCCAGTGCACCGTTGTTTTCTACCACGGCGGCGGCTGGGTCTTCGGAGACTTGGACAGCCACGCCGATTTTTTGCGCGCGTTGTGCCAGCGGGCGAAGGTCAATATCCTGGCCGTCGACTACCGCCGTGCGCCCGAGGCGACGATAAATGAAATTTACGAGGACTGCGACCAGGCGCTCAACTGGGCGATTCAAACCCACCTGGCGCACAAGTTTGTGCTGATGGGCGACAGCGCCGGCGGCCAGCTCGCGCTCATGAACGCGTTGCGCCACAAGGAAAAAATCCACGGGGTCATCGCCATCTACCCCGTGGCCGACCTGTCCGCCGATTATTCCAAAAGCCGCAACAACGGCCGTGTGCTAAGCGACCGCATGATGAAACTCTTTGTGCGCTGCGCCCTGCAAGGCGGCCTTGCGGAAAATTCGCCGGAAGTCTCCGCCACCTACGCCGACCCCGCCAATTTGCCGCCGTTGCTCATGCTCACCGCAGGCAACGACATCCTGTGCCCCGACGCCGTCGCCTTCGCCGAAAAAGCCGAGAAAGCCGGCGTCAAAGTGCGCTCGGTGACCCTGCGCGGGGCCATCCACGGCTTCGCCACCAACACCGCCATCGCGGCTCCCTTCGAGGCCAACCTCAAAGAGTGCGCCGAATTTTTGCAACGGGTGGGGCGGTAGGAGGGAGAGAGGAGGATTGGATTTTTGGCAGGTGGGCGAATTCCCGCGTTTTGCACTGACTGTCAGTCGCTGATCTTCAAAAATGGACCGTGCGGGTGGGAATCCCTAACCACCCGCACGGCTTTGTTTTGTATCCCTATTGCTGTAGGACGCTTGTGGCGTCTACAAAGGCTTGAGGAAATTTTTCTTAAGAAAGGCAGGGCTGCTATTGTAAGTGATTTTACGATTGCCCGAGCAGTGTCCTGCGTTTCAATGAGGTTACTCTAACAGTTTTTTTTAAAGAAAAAAATCTAAAATCGCTAAAGATACTAAGGTATAACACGAGCGTCACATTTTTGACACAAAGGCTGCTTTTGCGCAGCGGGGCTTGCCGGCGGGGTGCTTTTTTAACCCGCGCGAAAAATAATCGCGCGGATGACCTGCCCGCCGTTGACGGCGCGGGCGCGTTTTAGAATCTGGGGTTTTTTGAATTGAAGCTCGTTGCGAACGACGGCGTTGGGCACGATCACGACAAGCGAGTTGTCTTCGGCCAGGCGTTGGATGGATGCGTGGGCGGCCAGTTTTTTGTCGCCGATGATCGTCTCCCACTGTTTGTCGAGCAACTGCTCGATGCGCGGGGTGGGGCTTTTCAGGCTTTGCATCAGGTGCCGGATTGTCTCGCCCAGCGCCGTGGCGCGGTTGAGCACGGCCGGCGTCGCGCGTGTGGGCACGCCGCGGAAATCGCTGAGCAAATCCTCGTGCGCGCGTTCATGGGCGCGCTGTTTTATCTGTTTGCCACGGCGCAGCCGCGCGGCGCGCACCGGGTCGGTGCGTTTTGCGCGTGCTGGAGGGTTGTCTGCCATGAGAGTGCGGGGGTTGATTGCGATTGAACCGCCTGCCTCTTATGATTAGCGTTATAGCCATAACTTTCAAAAGGATTTTTATGAAAAAATTGCTGAAGTTTGTGATACTGCCGCTGATCGCGCTGGTGGCGATTGTGATAGGGCTTTTGCTTGTGCCGGCGGTGCAGAAAAAAATCGTGACGGTGGCCGTGGGCGGCACGCTGGAAGATTTTAAAATCGAGCACATCTCAGCGGGCTTTGGCTCGGCGCAGCTGCAGGGCGTCAGTTTCAAAAAGGACGGGCTGGTCGTCTCGCTCAAGGCGGCGCAGACAGATTATTCGCTTTCGGACATTATTTTCAAGCGCCATATCGCGCTGGAAAAGGTGACGGTGCAGCAGGCCTTCGTGGATTTGACGGCGATGCAGCCCTCGCAAGAACCCGCCACCGCCACGCAAGAAGCAACCACGTCGCAGGGCGTCGCTTTGCCGGAGCTTACGTTTTACATCGGCGAACTGGCTGCCGACGCCACGGTCGTGCTGGCGCAGGGCAGGCTCGACGTGATGGCCAGCGCCGCGCAACTGGGCGCGGGGCACACCGGCACGCTGGCCGTGGCGGGAACGTTTGAAGGCCGTCACGAAGGGACGGTTTTGAGCACATCCGTGCAGGTGCAATCGCAGCTTTCGTTCGAGGCGGGCGCGTTGCTGCCCAATGCGGGGACGCTTTCCGCCCACCTGGCCGCCGACGCCGGCGAGATTAAAAACGCGCAGCTCAACCTGAGCGCCACGGTCGCCACGCAGCCGGGCAATGTGCGCGTGTTCAAGGTGACGCTGGCCGACGCGGCGCTGCCGCTGCTTACGCTCGACGGGCAATTCGACGAGCCCAACGGCGAGCTGGTTTCCTCGATTGATTTGAGCGTGAAGGACACGCAATTAACCCCTTTTGCAATGGGCATGAAGCTGCCGAGCTTGCAAGCCGAGGCCAAGGGGCAGGTGCGCTTCACGCTCAAAGATGCCCGCACGGCGCTCAAGCTCGGCGGCAAGGCCACTGCCCGCGATTTTTCAAAGATCGACGCGGCGCTTTCCGATCTGGGCGAATTGTCCACGGCCTTTGACAGCGATGTGGTGCTCGTCGGCTCCGCGCTGTCGGCCAACGTGCTGTCGGTGACGCTCGATGGCAACGGCCAACGCTGGCTCGGTGTGCAGGCGCTCAAACCCTTTGCGATAGATTTGAACGACGAGGATTCCCTTAAACGCCTGCAGGGGGAATTGCTGGAGATCAACCTCACGCAATTTCCGCTTGTGCTGGCGCGCAATTTTATAAAGCCGTTGGAAATAAAGGGCGGGGCGCTTTCTGGAAAGTGGACGCTTTCGGCACAGGACGGCGCGCTCAAGGTTGAAAGCGCACAGCCGCTGGAATTGGCGGGGCTGACGCTGCTGCAAAACAACGCGCTGCTGACCGAGGCGCTCTCGGCGCAGCTCAATACCAACGCGCAATATCGCGGCGGGCAATTGAGTTTTGGCTACGGCCTGTCGGCGGCGGGGACATCCGGCGAATTGCTGCGCGGCACCGGCACGGGGCAGGTCGGCATGCAGCCGCTGTCCGCCTCGGTGAAGGGCGACTTGCAATTGGGAATGCCCGCGCTTTCGGCGCAGCCGGTGGTGGCTGAAAAATTGCCCAAGGGCGCGATCATCCCTTACATTGTGACCGCCACCTACGACGTCGATTACGCGCAGGACGCCCTGGCACTCAAGCAACTCAACGCGCAGGTGCGCTCGGGGCAGGCCTCTGTGCTGGCGCTGTCTTTGGTGCAGCCGCTTTCGATTAATTTGACAGACCCGGCAAAGACCGCGCTGCCCGACGGCGAGTTGGCGAGCCTGAGCATAAACGAGCTTTCGCTGCTGATCGCCGCCGCGTTTTTGCCCGAGGGCATGGCGCTTAATTCCGGCAAGCTCTCTGCTGATCTGCGCCTGAAAAAACAAGGAAGCGCCCTCGCGCTCGAGGCGCCGCAGCCGGTGAAATTGTCGCAACTGGATCTGTCGAACAACGGCGCGCCGTGGGTCAAGCGCCTGAGCCTTTCGCTCAGCCCGCGCGTGGCTCACAGCGGCGGCAAGACGGAAATTTCGCTCTCCTCGATTTCAGTGATGGGCTTGCAACAGCAGGCCGCCAACGGGTCGTTGCGTCTCGTGTTAAAAGGTTTAAAAATCGAACCGCCGAAGGTGGAAGTGGGCACGCTGTCGCTGGCCGACGCCTCGGCCACGCTGAACGTGCAACTGCGCGAATTGCTCGACCGCCTGCCGGTGGCGCCTGTCAAAAACATGCGGCGCGGCCAGGCGTCGGTGGCGCTTTTTGCCAAGGAAAGCGGAGACTTTTCGCTGACGGCAAAACTGACCAATGTGCAGGTGGACTTTGGGAGCGAAGCGGGTAATTATGTGTCTGATTTGACGACGAGCCTCTCCGGAAATTTCACGCTCACGCCTTCAGTGAAAATCGCGGGGCCGTTTGTGATGCAAAGCCCCACGGGCATCTCGAAGCTGAATTTTTCGGGCGACTGGCTCAACGCCACGGACGCCCAGCATTTCAAGGTGGCGCTCACGGGTGACACGCTGTACGCCGACGACCTGATGGTGCTGGCGGCCGCTTTCAACCCGCCCACGCAAAACCCGCAACTGCCGCAGCCTTCGGCCGCG
The DNA here is from genome assembly GCA_029548565.1 of Verrucomicrobiota bacterium. Taxonomy (GTDB): domain Bacteria; phylum Verrucomicrobiota; class Verrucomicrobiia; order Opitutales; family JAKPNF01; genus JAKPNF01. Next base: position 3,184 of record JAKPNF010000148.1, on the reverse strand, counting down.
CGCGTGCCCGCAAAGGTGGACACGACGCCCGACCGCGCGCCTTTCTGGAAAGGGTTCAGGGGCACAGCGCAGGCGCAGCTCAACAAACTTGTTTACGGGACGTTCTCGATCGACAAGCCCGCCTTCGCCTTCAGCGCGGCGGACAACGCGCTGCAGATTTCCACGCTCAGCGCGCAGCTTGCCGGCGCGCCGTTTGCCGTGAAAGGCTCGCTGAGTTTCGACGAAACCCAGGCGCGGCTGCCCTACGCGCTCAGCGCGCAGGCGGGTTTGCAATCGCTTGAGTTGGGCAACTTCATGAAGCGTAGCGACGGCAACCCCATCATTGACGGAAAATTTTCCATGCAGGGCCAGCTCGCCAACCGCGGCGCGAACATCACGCATTTGCTGGAGACCTTGCAAGGCTCGCTGGCGCTGGAAAGCACGCAGGGCACGCTGTATCTGCTGGCCAACCAAAGCAGCGACGCCGTGCAGGCGATCAGCGGGCTGGCGGGCATCGCCAACGCCTTTTTGGGGCGCAGCACCGGCAACGTCGCGGGGCTTTCCTCGCTGATGAATCTGCTCAACGCGATTCACTACGACAACTTTTCGGCGCAGGTCACCCGCGGCGGCGACCTGGACATCGTCCTGCAAAAACTCGTCATCAAGGGCAACGAGGCGATGATCAGCGGCACGGGGCGCGTCTCTTATCTGGACGACGTGGCGCTGACCAGTTGGCCGATGCGCATAGACGCGCAGCTCTTTGTGCGCGGGGGCATCGTGCGCGACTTGATGAGCGTGGGCATCCTTGGCCAGCAGACAACCGCCGACGGTTATTACCCCGGCCCCGTCTTCCCGATCAGCGGCACGCTGACCAGTATCGACTCGACGGTGCTGTGGGACGTGATCCTGGAAAATGTCAGCCGCTTTTTCAAATCCGGCAACAGCCAGACACAGCAGCAAAGCGCGCCTGCCCAAGGCACGGAATCGGGCGCGGCACCCGCGTTGCGAAATGTGTTGAAAGGCTTTTTGAAATAGTTAATCATTACCGGTTTAAAATGACTCCCACTCCCCTGTACGACGACAATGCGGCCGCCTACAAGGCAAGAGCGCAATTTGAAAGCCACCTGGGCGCCGAATTGGTGCGCTCGCTGGCCGGTAATCCCTCCCGCCTGGCCATGGTGGACCGTTCCGGCCCCAAGCGCAGGCCGATACGTTCCGGCACCTTGCTGGCCATCGCCAGCTTGCTGGCCGAGGAATTTAAAAAAATCCCCGAGCGCCGCGTGGGGATCGTGTTGCCTCCGGGTGTGGGCGGGTCGCTGGCCAATTGCGCGCTGACTTTGGTCGACAAAATTCCCGTCAATTTGAACTTCACCGCGGGCAAGGCCGCCATCGAGTCGTGCATCGAGCAGTCCGGCATCAAGACGATCATCTCGGCGGACATCATGAAGGAAAAGCTGCCGGAGTTCCCGTGGTCGGGCGCGTTTGTCGATATCGGCACGCTGGTGAAAAATTTCGGCAAGCGCCGGATTTTGTCGCGCATCGCGCTGGTGCATTTGTCCAGCCCCGAGCGCCTCATCAAAAAATGGAACGTGCCCACCCAGGGCGGCGACCGCGAGGCCTCGCTGCTGTTCACCAGCGGTTCTTCCGGCGAACCCAAGGGCGTGCCGCTGTCGCACCGCAACATTTTGGGCAACATCCAGCAGATCGTGGAGTTTAAATTGTTCATTGAGGGCGAGAGCGCGCTGGGCTGTTTGCCGCTGTTTCACTCCTTCGGTTTCACCGTCACGCTGTGGCTGCCGCTGATCGGGCAGTTCCTCGTGATCACCACGCCCTCGCCGTTTGACCTGTCGCGCAACATTCAGGCGATCCGCGAGGAGAACATCAATATCCTCATCGGCGCGCCGACCTTTTTGCGCCCCTACATAAAACGCGCCGAGCCGCACTCGATTCCCTCCGTGCGCTGCGTCGTTTCCGGCGCGGAAAAAACGCCCGCGGGCTTTGGCGAATTGTGGGAGTCGCATTTCGGAAACCATTATCTGGAAGGCTACGGCCTGACGGAAACAACGCCCGTGATGGGCGTCAATTTGCCGCCGCGCGACGGGCTTGTCTTCGGCCAGTGGAATCGCCGCGGCTCGATCGGCCGCCTGCTGCCCGGCCAGGCGATCCGCATCGTCGACCCCGACACAGGCGAGGATCTGGGCTACGACCAGCAGGGGCTTTTGCACGTCAAGGGCGTCAACGTTTTCAACGGTTATTTGGACAACCCCAAGGAGACCGCCGAAGTGCTCAAGGACGGCTGGCTGAACACCGGGGACTTGGCGCGTTTGGACAAGGATCACTTTTTGTACATCGACGGGCGCCTGTCGCGCTTTTCCAAAATCGGCGGCGAAAAAGTGCCCCACGGCACCATAGAATCCGCCATTTTAAAAGTGCTCGGCATGAAAGAGGGCGACACCGAAAAACCCCTGTTCGTCGTGGCCGGACGGCGCGACAAGGTCAAGGGCGAGTCGCTTGTGCTGCTGTCCACCATAGACATCGACATGCACCACCTGCGCGATTGCCTGCACAAAGAACAGGGCCTGCCCAACCTCTGGGCCCCCCGCGTGCTAAAGCGCATCGACGCCGTGCCCTTGCTGGCCTCCGGAAAATTCGACCTGCGGGCAATCCAAAAACTGGCCGCAGAGGATTGAGGAGAAGTAAAGACGAAGGCGCCTTACAATGCCTTCTTAAACGCCTCGGCGATTATCTCGGACGTTTTGTCGATATCGGCTTGCGTGTGGGCGGTGCTGACGAACCAGGACTCGAAGGGGGAGGGCGGGAAGAAAACGCCGCGTTCAAGCGCGTGGTTAAAAAGTTTTTGAAAGAGAGTTTTATCGGAAGAAATTGCCTGCTCGTAATTATGCACCGGGGTTTCTGAAAAGAAGATGCTCAGCAGCGAGCCTGCCTGCGGGACTTGGGCGGCGATGCCCGCTTCTTTCGCGGCCGCGCGGATGTTTTGCGCGAGCTGTGTGCCCAGTTTGTCCAAGGTTTCCCAGGAATTTTGCTCGTCTAATTTTTTCAACGAGGCCAAGCCCGCTGCCATCGCCAGCGGATTGCCGCTCAAGGTGCCCGCCTGATAAACGGGGCCTAGCGGGGCGAGCATGTCCATGATTTCAGTCCTGCCGCCAAAGGCGCCCACGGGCAGTCCGCCGCCGATCACTTTGCC
>JAKPNF010000134.1 GCA_029548565.1 Verrucomicrobiota bacterium | reverse complement strand
GGGGGGGGGGGGCTGTCAAGCGATTTTTTCGGAGGTCATTGAATTTATTTTAGGTTCATCAAAAGACCGTATTGCGATGTGGATTTTTTCACGGAACTTTTTTTTAAGAGGGAATAGGAGACCTTGTTTTTGAAAAAAAGTTGACAGCGTAAAATTGAGGCGCATACTTCGAAGATTCGATTGCGCAAGAATTAATTTTTTCCTTTTACAACATGAAAACCGTTTTGCATTTTCGTTTGAGCAACCTGATTTTCGCACTCGCTGCGCTGCTTGTTTGCCTGTGTGTTCACAGCGCGCAAGGAGCCTCCAATTCCGCCGCCGACAAGAATAAAGAGCTGACACGCAAGCACGACACGACCGGCTTTTACGCCGAAAAAATTTGGACCGCCCGCAAGACGGGTAGGTGGGAAAGTTCGGACGTGTGGTGGACTTACGATCCCTTGGACGGGCAGGAAAAAGCGGTGAAGGCCAAAGGGCGCATGGAATCCACCGCCAGAGACGACGGTGACATCGTCGGCGGCAACACGGTGACACTTTCCTCCAAAGCGCAGATCCGCTATTTCAGAATTTATCACGAAAAAAGCAAGCTGGTGATCGCCAACAAAGGACACCTGCTCTTGCACGGCGGTTATTACGCGCATCGCGGCGCGTCCAAGGGCGGTATCGAGGTGCTCGCCGGCGGGCACTTGGAGTCGGTGGGCCGCATCATTCTGGCCGGCGCCAACAACACCGACACCGGGATCGGCACCTTTTCGCAAACGGGCGGCACGGTCGTGGCCAGGTATCTGCTGACGCTCACTGGCGACATGACGCAATCGAGTTCCCCGCAGGCCATCGGCATTTACACCTTGAGCGGCGGCGTTTTGAAAATCAGCGGCCAGCAAGACCGCGAGGGCATCACGCAAGGCGTGGGCACGGGCACTTTTTCATTTGAAGGCGGCACGCTGGACGCCAATAACATCGCGATAGACTTGGATAATTCCGGCCGTGGCAACCTTTCGCCCGGCGGCGACGAGCGTGTCGGCAAAACGGTGCTGGTTCCCGAAACAGTCCGCGCTCAGTATTTCAAATCCAACGGCAAACCTTTCGACGAAGCGCGCACCTACACGCAGGGCCGCGCCGCTCGCATGAACGTGAACATTGCCAGCCGCCACCGTTACGACCAACTGGAATGGACAACACCCGAAGGCAAGGGCAGTGTCGTTTTAAAAGACGGCACAACGGTCGCGATTTTGCCTTTGTATAATTACAAGGTGCCCACGGGAGCAAAAGTGTCGCTTGACGTTATCAAAGCCGACAAGTTGGAACTTGAAGGCAAATTGAATATTGAGCAGCCCGGCGGTTTTAATTTTTCGTATGAGGTGATAGACGGAAAAACCTTGCGCCTGAAAACCGGGAATTAAATAGTCAGCGCGCCTTGCGGCGCTGAGTGGTTTTAGGGGCTGTCGCTGGGCATGGGGGCATTGGGGATGCGAACCCTGCTTTCGACCACCCGAAAGAATATCCCGTTGGGCTATTCTTCCGTTCCCGCGGTGAAAATCCCTCATGGCGAATTTTGCCTTGTCTTACGATGGGGAGCAGTGATTTGGGTGTCGGCTGAACGCCGACAGTGCTACGCACCGTGCACTGCGTGCCCGCCCCCTGCGCTCGCTTATAAATAGCTCGCTACGCGCACAGCCCCCCATCTATCCTGCGGCAAAATCCGCCCTGAAGGATTTTCACTTGCGGGAAAGTTGCACGGAGCAAAATGGCCAGTGTGCAGTATTTTTTTTAAAGGGCGGGCGTGTGGGCGTGATCTTGCGGGTGCACGCAAGGATGCGCAGCATCCGTCATTAAAGTTTTTTGGGAAAGGGGGTGCGGGGGAAAGCCTTTTTTTTCAACGCAGCGAGCTATTTATAAGCGAGCGGAGCGGGTGGCTGCTGAAAGCAGCCGATGCGAAGCATGTCGGCGTTTAGCCGACACCAAAAGGGTTTTCCCCCGCTATTTTTAAAAGACTCTTTTTCTCCATAAAAAAGCCGCCGCATTATGGGGGTAATGCGGCGGCTTTATGGGAACCCTGCGCTTGGCAGTGGCGTTTATTTACTGCGCTTGCGCGGGGTTGAAATAGACGGGTACGCCGGCTGATCGGTCATGCAAAGCCTGTCCCTTCTTACAGTTGCGCGACAGCTCGTGCATCGAGTCCCTTACACGATGGCACAGCCACTTCCACAACCGGCGTACCCGAAAGTTTTAAAGAACGAAATGATGTCAAAAGAGCGTGGCGTGTGTTTTTGGGCGCACGCCGTGCGCGGTTTAACGCTTGCGCGGTTTTGTTTTCTTGGCGGCGGTTTTTGTCGGAGCCAAGGGTTTTTGCTTGGCCAAAAATGCGTCGATCTGCTTGCGGCAGGGGATCGAAGGTTGGGCTCCTAGTTTCATGATGGACAGGCTTGCGGCGGCGTTGGCAAAGCAGATCGCATCCACGAGATCTTTGCCTTCGGCCAACGCCACGGCCAGCGCGCCGTTGAACACGTCGCCGGCGGCGGTGGAGTCCACGCGCTTGGCGGGGTAGGTGGGCAGGTGACGGCGCAGGCCCGTTTGCTTGTCGGCCACATAAGCACCCTCTTTGCCAAGCGTGATAATGACGGTGCCCACGCCTTTTTTCATGAGCGCCTCGGCCGCTTTTTTGGAGGAGGCCTCGTCTGTCACGGCCACGCCGCACAGCAGGCGCGCCTCGTGCTCGTTGGGAGTGAGGATGTCCACGTTTTTAAGCAACGCGGGCGGTAATTTTTGCGCGGGGGCGGGATTGAGAATGACCTTCACGCCCGCTTTTTTCGCAATCTGCGCGGCCGCTGCGACGGTGGGCAGCGGCGTTTCCAACTGCATCACCAGACACTGTGCCTTTTTAATGGCGGCGGCTGATTTTTTCATGATCGCGGGGGTGAGCGCGGCGTTGGCGCCGGAGGCCACCGTGATCGCGTTCTCGCCCGCCGTGGAGACATTGATCAGCGCCACGCCGGAGGCCACCTTTGGGTCGCGGGTGATTTGCGAGACGTCTATGCCGTCTTTGACAAAACCCGCGAGCGCCTGGTCGCCCAGCATATCCGCGCCCAGCCGCGCGATAAAACGCGTGCTGGCTCCCGCGCGGGCGGCGGCGACCGCCTGATTGGCGCCCTTGCCGCCGGCCGCTTGGGAAAATTTGCCCCCCAGCAGCGTCTCTCCCGGCCCCGGGATGCGCTGGATCTGGACAATCATGTCCGTGTTGGATGAGCCTAAAACCGTTATGTTCGCTTTTTTCATGTAAGGATCTGTCTGAACGGAGAATTTTTCAAATGGGCGCGTGTGTGTTTAGAGTTTGGAGGCCACCAGCACGCCAAGGCCGATAATGAAGAACAGGAACATAAGCCCCAGAATCTTGTTGGTGCCCGGGGGCGCGTTTTTGAATTCCTTCCAGATGAACACACCCCACAGCGCGCTGACGAGCGTCGCGCCCTGGCCAAGCCCGTAGGCCAGCGCGGGGTCGGCGGCGGGGGCGGCGATGATGTTGAAATTCATGCCGCAGCTCCAGATCATGCCGCCCAGGATGCCGACGGAGTGCACGCGCAGGTTGCCCTTGGTGAAATAATCGGTCAACCCCACCGGTTCGCCGGACAGCGGCTTGACCATCATGATGGTGTTAAAGACAAAGTTCGAGAGGAACAGACCCAGCGAGAAGAACACCACCGCCGTGTAGGGCGAGAGTTTTCCGGCTTCCAGCACGCCGGTCGTCGCGTCGTACGAACCCATGGCCTGGGCGACATACTTGTAGAAAAAGCCCATCAGCAAACCCGCGATGATCGAGATGATGATGCCCTTGGCGGAAGATTTCGATTGTCCGCCCGATGCTTTTTGCAGTTTGCCATAAGCCACAGCGTCCAGAATGATGGCGACCACAACCAGCGCCACGCCGATAGCCAGCATTGGCACGTTGCCCTGTCCGGTGGCCATGTAGGTGGTAATCACGCCCACGGCCAGCGCCAGACCCACGCCGATAGGGAAGGCCACAGCCAACCCCGCGATGTCGATCGCCACTACCAGCAGGATATTGGAAATATTAAACACCACACCGCCGATCAGCGCGGACGTTATCCATTGGGAGTCGGCCTGCGAGACGTCGGCCAGAAAACCGCGCCCCCCTTCGCCCATCGAGCCCATGGTGAAGGCCAAAATCAGCGAGAACAAGAGCACGCCGATGGCGTAGTCCCAGTAAAAAAGTTGGAAGCGCCACGATTTGCTGGCCAGTTTCTGGGTGTTGCCCCAGGAACCCCAACAGATCATGGTGATGACGCACATCAGGATGGCGATCGGGTAAGATTGTACAGTGATCATAGGTGTGTGGGTGAGGTTAGGTTTTGGGAATTCGGAAAAGCGTTCACGTTTGCGCTTATAAAATTAATTAGATTTTTTTATGAGTGAGATCAATCATTAAGTTATAAATTTTTTCACACCGCCGGGCCAATGCGGGCGACGGATTTGCGCCGCACCAGCGAGGTGGGCAGCAAAATGCCTTCCGTTTGGGGTTGGTCGGGTGATTTCATCTGCGAGAGTAAAATTTTCACAACCGTGTCGCCGATGCGCTCGACCGGCTGGGCGATGGTCGTTAGCGGCGGGTTGAAGTGCGAAAGGTAGGGCTGCTCGTCGAAGGCGATCAGCGAAATATCCTCGGGCACGCGCACGCCTTCTTCTTCCAGCGCGGTCAGCGCGCCGGATGCAATCAGGTTGCTCATGGCGAAGATGCCGGTAAAGTCGCGCCTGCGCTTGAGCAGCAGCTTTGTCTCCACGTAGCCGCTTTGTTCGCCGAAGGCGTCGCCGCGGATGAGCGACTCGTCCACTTCCAGCCCGTGTTGCGACAGCGCCTGCCGATAGCCGCGCAGACGTTCCTCGGCGGGAGCGGAACCGCTCAGGCCCTTTAAACAGGCGATCTTGCGGTGCCCGTTTTCAAAGAAACACTCCATTGCCTGTTTGGCGCCCAAAAAGTTGTCGCTGGAGACGTAGGGAATTTTTAAATCGCTGAAAAAGCGGTCGACCATGACGACGGGCTTGGGCATCCTGGCCAAGTCTGCCACGTGGCTGGCCTGTTGGCCGACCGGCGCGATGATCATGCCGTCGACCTGGCGGCTCCACAGCAAGTCGAGCAATTGTCTTTCCATGGCCAGGTCGTCCTGGCTGTCGCACAAAATGATCGAGTAGCCGTGGCGGTGCAGCCCTTCCGTGACGTTGCGCGCCAGCCCCGCGAAAAAGGGGTTGGAGATGTCGGGAATCAGCAGGCCGATGGTGTGGGTTTTGAGCAGGCGCAGCCCGCGTGCGATCGCGTTGGGCGTGAAATTTTTTCGCTTGGACAGCTCGATGACCTGCTTGGCCGTCTCGTCGCTGATGCGGTGCTCCTTCGCCTTACCCGCCAGCACGCGCGACACCGTGGTTGCGGACACGCCGAGCTCCTGCGCGATATCCTTAATGGTTAACGGCGCTGTCTTTGTTTTGTGCGAGCTGTCTGCGGTGGACTTTTGCATGAAGGGCGGTGGCGGGAAAATTTTTCAGGTATTGGCCTTGGTAATTTTTAAAAGGTGTGAAAAGGAATTTTTATTTTGAGAGCACAAACGATAGAGCAATTTTTTGATTAAAACTAAAAGGACGTGTGGGTGCTGGTATAACGAGCGTGAAGGTATGTGTTGGTGGAGGGAAACAAAGGGAAAAGGGATTTCTGGTCTTTGCTTTTTCAAAAAGATAAGGCAGTGGGCGCGGGCATTACAAGTATATAAATTTCAAAAATTCACTTTTATTTGAAGAAAAGGATGTTAAATGAAGTTTTTTCCGCGAGCCTGACCGCTAAATTGTCTCTTTATAGATACAAAAATGAGATTGCCGAATTTTTTTGAACCGCGCGGCGCGGGCGTTTTCCCGAACCGCGGCGGCTCAAAAAAATCAAGCACTGCTTACGGGTGCGTCGTGTCGCGCGGGCGGCTGGATAGCTCGATGAGGGTCTTCAGGATTTTTTCCTGCTGCTCGTCGGTCAACGGTTGCGCGACGGTGTGCTTGCCGTCGGCGCTCTCGGTGAATTTCGTGCGGCCATCGCGGTCGTAAACGGCGACGGTGCCGGGTTTGGACAGCGTGTAAAATTCCGTCGGCTCGTAGGCGGCCACCAGGATGCTCATCAAGTCCCATACCGGGCGGTCGTGGATTTTGCCGTGACGGTAGTATTTGAACCCTTCGGCCACGGGGTGGATGCGCGCCCATTTGAAATCGTTTTCAATGCTCGACCACGGGTACTCCACCTGGCGGCCGACTGCCCACGGCAAAAAGACCATCTTCACGGGGCAGTCTCTGTAGAACTCGCGCGCGCTGGTCACGTCCTCTTTTACGTTGTATTCCGGACGCGGTTTTTCGGAAAAATCGCCCGCCATGATGGAGACGAATTTCACCTTCTTGGCAAAAAGCTCCGTGCCGGTCAGCGGGGAAATCGCGTCGGCCGGGGTGTTGAGCAGGCGGATCATGTTAGTGGAAAAGCCCACCACGATCATGACGACGGAATTGTCCTCAGCCTTGGCTAGCAACTCGCGCAGCAGGTAAGTGGCGTTGGGAAAATCGTCGCCATTTTCGCCGCGGCGGGCGAAGGTGTAACGGCCGTCCGCGTCGCGCAACTTGGCGACCTTGGCGGCAAAGGGCCCGTTGTCCGGCGTGATGCCGCTGTCTTTGACAAAGCCGACCGGAATGTTGGTGTGCCCGTAGAAGGTATTGATGATGTCGCAGTACACCGGCGCGTACGGGTTGTCCTTGTTGACGGTGACGGCCAGCAAATCGACCTTGCCCATGCTTTGCAGCGAGTGCAGCATGCACAAGGCCAGGGCGTCGTCGATGTCGTTGCCCATGTCGGTGTCAAAAATGACGGGCACGGGTTTTGCGAAGGCCAGCGCGCAGATGGCCGCGCACAGCAGCAGGAGTCGTTTTTTCATGATTTTTTTAATTAGGTGTTTGCTTGGAATGAAATGTGAAAGATGACCGCCGTCGGGCTATTGAATATTCAGGCCGCAAACGATAGCGCAAGAGGGGGCATAAATTTTTGTTCGCACTGCCATGGGGGTGTTTTTGGAGAAATACTCAAACACACCCTATTGAAAAGAAAAGGGCAGGGGCAATCCTTTTCTTCCAATAGGCAGTGTGAATCGCTCAATACGCCGAGGAGGGCTTTTCGCTCTTGGGACCCTTGTTGATGACCGCGTCGGCGATCGAGCCTTTGGTGACGACTTTGCCGGCGAGGATATCGGCTTCGGTCAGTTTGGCGCCGTGGATTTCCGGCTCGTCGAAACGCGAATAGTCCCAAGTAATATAAATAAACCCGTCGTTTTCACCTTCGACCGCCTGCGAGCCGTCGGGGTACTGCGTGAATTTTTTGTCGGTGGGCACGGTCGTTGCGCGCACGTCGAACAGGTAGAAACCGCCCTGCCAAGTCTTGCCGTCGTCTTTGGAGATGTAGGCGGTGACGGCGCGGCGCTGCGGGCGCAGGGTGTTTCCTTTGGGTTTGCCCGCCAGCCAGCGTTCGTCCTCGGCCCAGCTTTTCATGAGCAGCAGGTTTCCGGATTTCAAACGCGCGATAAAAGTGCGCGAGCCTATGCCCGGTATTTTTGAAAACAGCGCGGGGCCAAAGGTGTAGCCGCCGTCTTTGGAAAACGCCTCGACGATGCCGTCCAATGGCGCGAAGACATTGACAAAATTGTCGGCCTTGTTGCTCCAGCGTTGCAAGCGCAGCGAGCTGGGCTCGCGCCGCCCCATCATCCAGATCGTGCCGTCGTTTTTCTCGACGAGCATGTGCTCGGCGTAGCGAGAGTCGGGGAAGCGCACGTTGCTGATCTGCTCAAATGTTTCGCCGTTGTCCTTGGAAAGGTAGACGCCCGCGCCCTCTTTTTGCGAGTGCATGTCCTGAATATCCTTCATCACAAACTGGCAGACGGGGTACAGTGCCGTGCCGTTTTTGAGGAAGGTGGGCTTGTTGATCATGTTGCCGTCAAACAGGCGGCGCGGTTTGCTCCAGGTGGGCTCGGGATCGTCGGGATTGTCGGTGTAGATCGCCCAGGTGGAACCGAAACGGCTCCACTGCGAGTTTTTCTTTTCAAAATACTTGCAGCGGAAATCGTACTCGCCGGTCGACTGGCACCACGCCAACCACACGCGCCCGTTGGGATCGCGCCAGCCCACGGGATCGAAGCAGCGCACGAGATCCTTGTGCGGGGAGCGGATGACGATGCTCACGCCGTCGGATTTCAGGTTCTCGTCGGCGTAGGCGACCATGACGTAATTGGAAGTCGATTCCCAGGGGTGTTCCTGACCCTCGTGATCCTCATCCGGCCCGCCGTTGCCATACCAAATAAAAAAGCTGCGCTTGCCGGTGGCGGAGGTGACAACGTTAGGCGTGCCCTGATAAGCGCGGCCGGTGGCCAAATCGCCCGTAGGATTGACGATGACGATGGCGGGATCTTCCGAAAGCATCCAATGAGGCTTTTGGTCGGCTCCTAAACAAGACGCACAAACGAATGCGCCAATGAGCATGAATAATGGGAACTTTTTCATGAGTAAACTAGACTAGAGGTTGCGATTGATGTTGTGTAGCAAGTGGCAAGGAATGCATGCAACCACATAGAACTTCTTAAAGCTCCACGTCAGGGCCGGTTGGTTCGTATTTTTCCGCTTCCTTGGCGTCCGCAAGCTGGGTGACCAGCTTGAAGTCCACCGCGGGGCGGCCTTCCTTTTGGTAACGGGGTGAGGGAAAGAACATGCCGATGTAGCGATAGCCGTCCCTAAAATTCATCGTGGTGCGCCAGACGTTGACGGCCACATCGCGTTGCGGCCAGTACGCCATGGCGGCGACCTCGAAGTTTTTGGAAAGCGCAATGCCTTCCACAAAGGGCGGCAACGGCGTGTAAACTTTTTTGCCGAGTTTGGCGGCTAGTGGCAAGCCTGAAAAATTGAAGAAGGCGACACGGTTTTTCGCAAAGCGCTTCTCAAAATTGTTTAAAGGAGCACAATTCCATTTGCCTTTTTCGCCGGGCGCGGCGGGCGCCCCGCGCCAAAAAACGAAGACGCAGCCCGGGTTGAGTTTGGAGACATCGAAAGAAAAAAATGCGCTTTCACCTTCGCTTTCGGGATGCTGAAACACGAGAGTCGGCGGGCCGACGTACTCGTATTCCATCGAGATTGTTGTGCCCGCCTTGACCAGTTCGATTATTTCCGGCGGGTGTTCCGGCCCCTTCGGCCATGAGCGGTATTGCACGTCTGAAAGCAACTGGTTGCTCAGCACGCAAAAGCGAAAGCGCACGAAGTCGGCCGCCCATGTGCTTGCCATGAACAGCCATGTTCCCAGAAAGGCGCAGATGAGGAATCGTTTCGTTCTCATGGGGTGTTCATCCAGCGTAGCGACACGATTTTATAAACGCGCCCCAACGCCCCGGGCTGGCGCAACGTGTTTGCGTTGGAAGGCTCCTGCGCGTCTTCGGGATAGCGCTGCACAAGCGCCTCGCACAGGGCGGAGGACTCGATCTGCCCGTCGGCGTTCATCACGTCGCCGTAGGCGCGAATCTTAAACGTGTCCGAACGCGCCTGCATGACAGGTGCCAGCGCGGTCAGGATGTCCGCCTGGGTCAAATAGACACTCGAACCCGGCATGGGCGCTTCGCTGGCGGCTCCTTCGCTGAGAAGGCGCAGAGGGTTATTTTTTTCATAAAAGGGATAGGATTTCGGGGTTTAGCTAAAAGGTTTTTTCGGCTCGTGCTAAAAGGTTATTGCGGTTTCTGGGGAATAGGCAACTCCTTTTTTGCTTTTTCCGTTTAAAACCTGAAAATAATTTTCATGTAATAACGGGGGCAGGGCGAGCACCGGTTAAGGGGCGGATGGCGAGGATGGGGCGGGTGTCAGGACTATGCGAAAGCCCAGGGCGCTGTGGTGACGGGTGGGCGGGGCTTTGTGGCGGCGGTAGGGGGAGCAGGCGGGCGGGTCGGCCCACCAGCAGCCGCCTTTTAGGACGCGGTGTTTGCCGGGGGCGCGATTGGTGTAGTCGGGCGCGGGCGTGGCGGTGGCGGCGGGGAATTCTTCCCAAGTGTCTTGACACCATTCGCTCACGTTGCCGAGCATGTCAAAGATGCCCCAGGGGTTGGGTTGTTTTTTGCCGACGGGTTGAGTGCTCATGCGGCGGATGGGGGCGGCGGGTATGTTGTAAAGACGGCCACTAGTGCGCACGTTCCAGGCGAAGTTTTCCAATTCCTCTGTGGTGGGCGCGGGGGCGTTGGCCAGGCAGGCGAATTGCCACTGGGCTGCCGTCGGCAGCGTGTAGGAGGCGTCCTTGGATAGGTGGCCTGCGGCGTGTTCGCGCTCAGTGAGCGTCTGACAGAAGGCTAGCGCCTGCTCGTGCGAAACATTGTCGACCGGGCGGTCGGGCGATTTGAAAATACTCGGATTGTCGCCCATCACCGCCGCCCACTGCGCCGGCGTGACGGGGAAGCGCCCGATGTAATAAGGGCTGAGCATGGTTTTGAAAACGCTGTCCTCGTCCATCGAGAGTGTGCCACCGCCGATGTAGACAAGTTCCAGCGCGATGGACGGATAATCGTGTCTTTGTCGGCGGGCGTATAGGGGGTGCTTGGCAGCGGGAGCTCGTATTGTAAAAAGGCGGTGCCGGTTTCTTGCGGGGCCGGGGTGTCGGTATAGAAAAAATGGACGATAGTATCTGTTTTTTTTGAAAAATTTTCCGCGTTTTTTCCATCTTCAAAAACCACACTTACGGGAAACGAGAGCGCTAGTTTGTCGCGGGCGCGCAGCACACCGGCCAGGGCGTTTTCGCTGGCGCAAAAAACGCCGCCGAGCTTTTCCTTGTTGCGCTCGAACAATCCGCGGGCGATGCGCTCGGCGCTGTCGGGTGTGTTGCCGCTGTGGTAGTCGCTGAGCAAAAGCGGGTGTGCTTTTTCGTAGTGGGCAAGCCAGGTTTGCAAAAAACCTTCCTCGGCGGATTCGCTGGCATAGGCGTCGATGCGCGTGCGCAGCGCGATGACGCCTTTGTCTTGAGGTATTTTTTTCGCAAGCGCGTGCGCGGCCGCCTCGCCCGCTGTGTAAAAATTTTCGCAGCGCGTGGACGCGCCAAAAAGTTCAGCCGCGCACGCCAGCGCCAAGATGGATGTTGGCAATAGAATTTTAAAAATGACTTTCAATTTTTTCATCGCGCGGGCGCGGGCTCCGGCCAGTTGTCGCTGCGCAGGGGGGAGGCGGGCAGGCCGGCTTTGTTGCGCAGCACGGCGCCGCTGGGGTCGGTGTAGAAAAAGTAGCGCACCGCGACGGGGTTGCGGACTTTGGGCGAGCTGACAATCACGCTTGCGCCGTCGATTTTTGCATGGGCGGGATGAAACACCTGGTCTTCGCCCGCCAGCTCAAAGGCGTCCGGCCCCTTGTCGAAATAAAGGCCGTCGGCATGCGTGAATGTCACGCGGGCTTTGTCGCCGTTGAATTGGGCGCCCGCGTATTGGGGGCCGAGATATTCGATGTCTTTTTTGTAATACTGGTTGAGCGCGCACAGCGCCAGGCGGCGGCCGAGTTCCTGCTTGTTGCGAAAATGCGCGTTGGCCGATTCGCCGATATCAATCGCGGTGACGTAGGCGGTGTTGGGTTCCTTGAGCGCCTCGCGCTGCATCTCGCGCGTGTAGGCCCATTGATAGCCTGTTTTGTCGGTGCCGCGCTTGTTGTTGGCCAGCTCGACATAGTAAAACGGAAGATCGCCCTGCTTGAAATCCGCGCGCCACAGGCGGATCATGCCGCGGATGAGCTCACCGTAGGAATGGTAGCGCGGGGAGTTGGCCTCGGCCTGATACCACAGGATGCCCGCGATGTTGTAGGGCAGGGCGGGGTGGAGCATTCCGTTGTACAGTGAGGCGGGCTGCGTGCGCGTGCCGGGGCCTTCGGGTTTGACGGGCATGCGGCCGCGCTTGCCGGATGATTCCCATTGCTTGAGTTTTTGCTCGTAGGCCTTGTAGCGGGCGGGGTAGCTGTCCAGCGTCATCTGCCAGCGTTTTTGAACGTCGTCGTGCTGCGGATTTTCACGGATGGCCTGCTCGCTCATCCACGCTTCCACCTGCGTGCCGCCAAAGGAAATGTGCAAAAGCCCCACTGGCACGCCGATTTCCTTTTGTAGCGCGCGCGCGAAAAAATAACCGGTGGCGGTGAAGTTGGCGGTCGTCTCGGGCGAGGCTTCCTGCCAAGGGGTGACCGGCACGCTGTCCTGCGGCGCGTCGACGGGTGTGAGCTCGGCCTTGATGTGGCGGATGAGGGGGTTGGCGGAGGCGTCGATGTCGGCTTGCGGGTTGAGCGCGCTGCGCACAGGCCAGGTCATGTTCGACTGCCCGCCGCATAGCCACACGTCGCCCACGACGACGTTTTTAAATTCGACGGCGTTGTCCTTGCCCTTGATCGAAAGCGCAGCGCCCTGTGCGTCGGCTGGCATGCTCTCCAGAAGCAGGAGCCATTTCCCGTTGTCGGCGGTGAGCGTTTCTGCACTTTGTCCCTTGAAAGAGACGGTCACTTTTTCCCCGGGCGCCGCCGTGCCGAAAATGGCGACGGGCTTGCCGCGCTGCAGCACCGCGTTGTCGGTGAAAAAAGAGCCGGGCGTGACTTCGGCGTTTAGAGTGCAAAGAAAAGTCGCGGCCAGCGCGAGCAAGGCGGGAATGCGTGGGTTCATGAATGCGGGTCGGATAAAGATAATAGAGGAAGGATTTTTATCCAAAATAACAAAAACGTTTTTTCTAATCAAGGAAATAGGGATGCGCTTTCTTTAATTTAAAGGAAGTCGCCACGCCGCCGGAAAAGGGGAGGGTGGGGCGTCGGGCGCTCAGGAACCCGTGGAGCTGCGCAGTACTTCGCGCGTGGGCACCAGCACTTCTTCCGCACCGGAGCCGGGGGCGAACAGGTGTTGTAAAAGCATTTGCGCCGCCTTTTTTGCGAGCAGCTCATGGCGCGCGCCGACGGTGGACAACGGCGGCGAGAAATAGTCCGCGTAATCGTAGTCGCCCACGCCGACAACTGCTATGTCCTTGGGGATGCGCAAGCCCTCCTCGCGGATGACCAGGTAAGCGCCCATGCACAGCGCGTCGGAGACGCAGTAGATGCCGTCGCAGTTCGCGCCTTTGGCCAAAAAGGCTTTCATCGCGCGGTAGCCGGCTTCCTCGGAAAGCGTGTCGGCGATGATTTCGCGGATGGGATAACCGTAGGTGGCGATCGAGGCGCGCGCAAAAGCCTCGACGCGGCGCTGGGTGGACTGTGTCATGGGATTGCCGCGCAGCAGCGCGACGTTCTTGCAGCGCGCCTGCGCCAGAATCTCAAGCGCGCGCGCGCCGGAGCCCGGCTGGGAGCGCACGCTGGAG
>JAKPNF010000130.1 GCA_029548565.1 Verrucomicrobiota bacterium | reverse complement strand
GGGGGGGGGGGGGGTCGCTTCGTGGGGACGACCGCGCGGCTGCGCACGGAACTCATCGACATGATCCTGACCGGGCAGATAACCCCGGGCACCCGTCTGGACCAGCGCCAGCTGGCCAAAACCCTCCAGACCACCACCGCGCCTTTGCGCGAGGTGCTCAGCGCGCTGGAGAGCGAGGGGCTGCTGTTGCGCGAGCAGGGCATCGGTGTTTTTTGCCGTGTGTTCACCGTGCTTGAAATCGAGGAGATGGTGCAAATCCGCGGCGTGCTCGAGTCGCTGGCCGCCGGCCGTGCCGCCGAGCGTATCACGGACGAGGAAGTCGAAGGCCTTGGGGAAATCGCCAGGCAACTGGCCATTCCCTTCCCCAAGAGCGGGGAAAAGGAATTTTTGCACACGCACGTGGAGTTTCACCAAAAGATTTTGACCATCGCCAATTCCCCGCGCTTGAAAACATTGCTGCGCTTCCACCAGTTCATCGACCAACTGCTGCTAAACTGCGCCTCGCCGATGTGGTACGTGGAGGCGCACGACCACATGGGGGTCGTCAACGCCATCGCCTCGCGCGACGTGAAAAAAGCCGAGACCGTCATGCGCGAGCACATCGCCCCGACCTACACCAAACGCTTCGACGCCCTGCGCAAGCGCTTCGGCGAGGGGCCGATTTTGCCGTAGTTTTTTCAAAGATTCTCAAGGCGGCCGGCCGATATTTTGACCCGCGCTTTTGCGCCGGCAAAGCGTGTCTTGAAAAAAGAGCGCGTTGCGGCGATGATAAGGTCCATGCGTTACGACCACATTGTCTGGGACTGGAATGGCACGCTGTTGGACGACACGTGGTTGTGCCTCGAGGTTTTTAACCGCCTCTTGCGCGCGCACGGCAAAGACGAAATCACGCTTGAGCGCTACCGCGACGAATTTGAATTCCCCGTGAAGAACTATTACGTGCGCATGGGCTTTGACGACACGCCCGAGGCCTTTGACAAAATCGCGCGCGATTTCATGGGCGAGTACGAGCGCCGCCGTCTGGAATGTACACTGCAGCCGCATGTGCACGAGACGCTCGAGTCGCTGCACGCCCGAGGCGTAAAAATGTCCGTCTTTTCCGCCTACAAGGAAGACACGCTCAAGGAGCTGATCGTCCACTATCGGCTCGATTCCTTTTTCGAGGCCGTCACCGGCCAGACCCACATTCGCGGCGACGGTAAACTCGACCGCGCCCAAGGGCATCTTGAAAAAATCGGCTCCCCCGCCCAGCGCCTGCTCATGGTCGGCGACTCCCCGCACGACTACGAAGTCGCCCAAGCCCTCAATGCCGACTGCGTGCTGCTGTCCAACGGCCACTTCCCCGCCCACCGCCTAAGCAGCCTCGGTGCGCCAGTGCTCGACAATCTGGCGCAGCTGGCGTTTGTATAGGGGGGAGTAAGGAGAGGATGCAAATGTTGTGGGGGAAAACCCTTTTGGTGTCGACTGAACGCCGACATGCTTCGCATCGGGCACCTGCGGCGCCCGCCCGTTCCGCTCGCTATAAATGGGCTCGCTTCATTGAAAAAAGGGTTTTCCCCCACGCCCCTTTCCCAAAAAACTTTTGATATGTTTTGGCTGGCGCAGGATGAAATGGAATTTCTCAAGGAACAGCCGGTTGAAGGTGAAAATAATTTGCGAGCTTTCGGTGTTCTGTTTTTTAACGATTGAACCTGTCTTTTTTATCCTGTAAATTTTTCTGATTATGGCAGGCGTAGGCAAACTTCTCAAACAGGCCCAAAAGATGCAAAAGCAGATGGAGGCCGTGCAATCCGACATCGCCGCGCGGCAGTTCGACGTGTCCGCCGGTGGCGGCGCCGTGGGCGTGAAGGTCAACGGGCAGGGCGAACTGGTGTCGCTCAAGCTCGACCCCGAATTTTTAAAGGAGGACGCGGCCTTTGTCGCCGAGACGATTTGCGGCGCGGTTCGTGAGGCGGCCGCGCAGGCCAAGCAATTCAGCGAGGCGGAAATGGGCAAGCTCACCAGCGGCTTCAATTTCCCCGGGCTGATGTGACCATGACGGCACGGCGCCCTGGCCCTGTTGCCATCCTGAAAAATTTCCGCCCAACAACAGGGGCATTTTAAAATGACTTCCAACGCGTTTGAGGAGCTGGTCATGCGGCTCAAGCAGTTGCCCGGCCTGGGCGCGCGCTCGGCCGAGCGCATAGCGCTGCACCTGCTGCTCGAGCGTCGTGAAAAACTGGATGCACTGGTGGGCGCCCTCAAAACGGCGGGCGAAAAGCTGCGCCGCTGCAAATGCTGCGGGAACCTGTGCGAGGGCGAGCACTGCGCCCTGTGCCTGGACGCCTCGCGCAAGCACGATGTCTTGTGCGTGGTCGAGGAAGTGCCCGATTTGCTGGCCATCGAGCGGGCGGGCAACTACCGCGGGCGTTACCATGTGCTGCATGGCAAACTTTCCCCCCTGCGCAAAATCGGCCCGGACGAGCTGAACATCGCCACGCTGAGCGGGCGTTTTTCGTCCGGCGAAATCACCGAGGTCATCCTCGCGCTGGGCAACGACATCGAGGGCGAGGCCACCTGCCATTACCTGCGCGAAACAGTCATCCCGCAATCGATGGCCGTCTCGCGCATAGGCTTCGGCCTGCCTAGCGGCGCCACCTTGATGTTTGCCGATCCGGCGACCCTGCGCTCGGCTTTGTCTTCGCGTAAGCATCTTTAATAGAAGCTTGGCAAAATCCAGGTGCGGTAAATACCGTGGCGGTGGTATGGTAATTATTTGATTATAAATTCATTACAATATAATGACAGGGGAATGTTTCTTTATTTAGGAACAAAGTCTAATTAAGACTGTCCCAGTTATTATATGTTGGATTTATTTTCGAGATTAAGGCGTCTTGCCGGGCGCCCTTTCTTGACCGCCAAAACAGTGGCGGTATTTTTCTGCGTGCCTTTTATTTGCGCTCAGGCCAATGGAGAAATCACTTATTCGGGCACGGTTACCCCTATTCCTCCGGCGGGCTCCGATACTTGGTCGCTTTCGGATCGCACCACTGTTTTGGTGGGCGGTTCCAGCGGCAGCGCGCTAACTATCAGCAACGCCACGGTCACTGCCGGCTACATCATCCGCGTCGGCCAAACGGACAATGAGACCTCCACGATGAGCGTGACCAACGGCACGCTGTCGGTGGGCTTTAATTTCTTTGTGGCGGAAGGCGCCTCACGCACAGGGGTTGTCGAATTTAACAACAGCACCATCACCGCCAACAGCCAGATCTACTTGGGATACAGCCGGGGTTCCACGGCCTCGATGTATGTGACCAACAGCACACTGTCGGTGGGGTCCCGGGTGGCCATGGGAAATTTCGGCGGCACCGCTTTGTTGGAATTGAGAGGGTCGACCATGTCCGCAGCTTCCATAGATGGCGGATTCGATTACGGGCAAACAAGCGTTTTGAGAGTGGTGGACAGCACATTGTCCACCACCGGCAACGTCACTTCTTCCGGCGGGGCGCTCTGCGTTTATTTGACAAGCGGGACCGCCACGATTGGCGGCGCGGTTTTGATCGGAACCGGTTCGCAGCAGTCCGCGCTGGTTGTTTCCAACAAAATGAGCGATGTGTCGATCGGCCAGACGCTGAGCATCGGCGCCAACGGCAAGTTGCAGTTCGATATCGACGCGTCCCTGCTCGCCACAGGCGACCCGATCATAGATGCCGGCGCTTTCCTTTTCAGCGAGCTGGGACAATACGTGGTCACGCTCGAAAACCTGGACAGTGTCCTGAGCGACACCCAGATTCTCCTTTTAGGCTCGTCTCAAACCGTCTCGCAAGCCGTCAAAGACATTGCGTGGCAAATCGAGGGACTGCCGGACGGTTACGATATCACCACCGAATGGATCGGCGACAATTTGTACCTGAATATCCAGATTCCCGAACCGGCGGTTGCCTCCGCCGTGCTGGGAATGCTGTCTTTGGTTGCGGTGTTGCGCCGCAGAAAATAAGCACCCCTTTTTTTGCAAAACAGCCGTTCCTGCTTTTGCAGCACGCACGCGTACTTGAGATACCGGTGTGCTTGAAGTGCCCCTGTACTTCAAAAAGCGTGCGCAGGTTGCCGGGCGCCCGACAATTTATATTGCCAAGCGCCCGTCACTATGGCACTTATTATAGCTTCAAGCAGCGCGTTTTTTAAACGCCCACAAGCGGGCATAGTATAGAGGTAATACGTGAGCTTCCCAAGCTTGAATCGAGGGTTCGATTCCCTCTGCCCGCACCATGCTTTGCAGCGCTTTTGTTTGTGGCTCATTTTGTAATCTTTTTTGCAAGGAAAGGCTCGAAAACAGGCGGCAATCATGTTTTCATACTAGCTGGACAGCGCAGGTGCGTCTCTTAACAACCCCCAAGCTTTGCGTTATGAATCTCAGCGTCATTATTCCTGTTTTTAACGAATCGAAAACCGTCGACACCATCATTGCGCAGGTCAAGGCGGCGCCGGTGGATTTGAAGGAGATCGTCATTGTTGACGACGGCTCGACCGACGGCACGCGCGATATTCTGGAGAAAAATTACAAGGACGATCCGCTCGTGCGTGTCATCCTGCATCCGGAGAACCGCGGCAAGGGCGCCGCGTTGCGCACGGGGTTTGTTGAGGCCAGGGGCGACATGGTTATCGTTCAGGACGCCGACCTGGAATATGACCCCATGGAATTCCCGCTTTTGACAGGCCCCATCGAGGCGGGCAAGGCCGACGTTGTGTTCGGCTCGCGTTTCATGGGCGGCGGGCCGCACCGCGTGGTCT
Organism: Verrucomicrobiota bacterium; assembly: GCA_029548565.1. GTDB lineage: Bacteria > Verrucomicrobiota > Verrucomicrobiia > Opitutales > JAKPNF01 > JAKPNF01. The sequence goes on along the minus strand of JAKPNF010000130.1, from coordinate 1,331 downwards.
TTTACTGGCATATGGTCGGCAATAAATTTTTAACCTTCCTGTCCAACATCCTCACGAACATCAACCTCACGGACATGGAGACCTGCTACAAAATGTTCCGCAGGGAAATCATCCAGCAGATCGAGCTGAAGGAAAACCGCTTCGGCTTCGAGCCGGAGGTGACGGCCAAGATCGCCAAGCTCGGCTGCCGCATCTACGAGGTGGGCGTGTCCTATTCCGGCCGCACCTACAAGGAAGGAAAAAAAATCAACTGGCGCGACGGCTTCCGCGCGATCTTCGCGATCATCAAATACAACCTGTTCTCGAAATAGAAACGCCAGCCATGGCCCTGATCACCGTACTGGATGCCGGCACGCTGGCGGTTGATTGGTCGGCGTTGGAGAGTTATGGGGATGTGCGCCTTTTTCCAAACACGCCTCATGGCGACGTGGCGCTTATCAAGGAGCGCTGCGCGGGCGCACAGGTGGTGCTGTTGAACAAGGTACCGTTGACGAGGGAGATTTTGGCGGCGCTGCCCGAATTAAAATGCGTGTGCGTGCTGGCTACGGGATACAATGTGGTGGACACGGCGGCGGCGCGCGAACGGGGTATTGTCGTGTGCAATGTGCCCGCGTATAGCACGGATTCGGTGGCACAACACACGCTGGCGTTGTTGATGGAATTGACGAACCGTGTGTGCGCGCACAATCAGAGTGTGCACAGGGGCGACTGGGTCAAGTGCGACAAATTTTGGTATCAACTTTCTCCCATCAGCGAACTGGCGGGCAAGACGGCTGGCATTGTGGGCTTTGGGGCAATCGGCCAAAAAGTAGCCGTCGTGTTGCACGCCCTAGGCATGAAAATCATGGCCGCTTCGCGTTCACGCAAAAACGCGCCGGATTGGAAAGATTTTTCGTGGGGCAGCGTAGAGGAGATTTTTGAAAGCGCGGACATCGTGTCGCTGCACCTGCCGCAAACTGAGGAAACCAAACAGATGGTCAACGCGGCGCTGCTTCAAAAAATGAAGCCGACCGCTTTTCTTATAAACACTTCCCGCGGGGCGCTAATAAACGAGAAAGACCTATTTGATGCGTTATCAACAGGAAGACTTGCAGGTGCAGGATTAGATGTGCTATGTACAGAACCATGTTCTAAGGATTACTCGCTACTTGGATTAGATAATGTTATTATTACACCACATACAGCGTTTTTTTCCCAGGAATCCATACAGGAACTGAGGGAAAAAATTGTAGCTGATGTGATTGCCGTGCTTGCAGGGAAAACACCTAGATATCAGATAAATCTAATAACTTAATAAGGAGAGATGTAAAAATGGATTCAACACCCTGGAA
>JAKPNF010000096.1 GCA_029548565.1 Verrucomicrobiota bacterium | reverse complement strand
ACGTAACTGGCGGGCAATTCGCGGCCGTCGGTGGGGGCGGTTACGGGGCCTTCGGGCAGGGGCAGCTCGACGATTTCAAAGGGTTTGCCGCCGCGCGTGCGGAAGCTTTTCAGGCGCTTTTTGTTGGCGGTAAGCGCCGCGTGGCTGGGGTTGTGCTTGTCGGTGGTGGCGGCGATGATGATGTCGTCGGTGGCAAAGCGGGCGAGGTTGTCGATATGCCCGTCTGTGTCGTCACCCTCCAGTCCGTCGCCGAGCCAGAGAATTTCCTCCACACCCAGGCCGGCCTTTAGAATTTTCTCGATTGCTTTTTTTGTCTTGGGCAGGTGGCGGTTGGGGTTGAGCAAGACGGACTCGCTGGTGAGCAACTGCCCCGCGTCGTTGACCTCGATCGCCCCGCCTTCGAGGACTTCCTTGTGCGAAAAACAGCGCAGTCCCAGCGCCTGCGCGATGCGCGCGGGCACGGCGTCATCCAAGTCGTAGGGAAAAAACTTGGCGCCCCAGGCGTTGAAGTGCCAGTCGGACACAGCCACTTCTCCCGTCTTTTTGTTTTTTAAAAACAACGGGCCGTGGTCGCGGCACCACACATCGTTGGTGGGGATGTCGAACAGCTCGACGTTTTTTTCAATCGCGCGCGCGCAGTGCATCAGGCGTGTGATTTCAGCGTGCAGGTGGCGCACGGCGTTGATGCGCACTGTCTCGTAGCGCGAGATTGTGGCGGCCAGTTGCGCAAAAAACGCGGGGATCACCCGTTGCCTGCCCGGCCATAGGGCGGGGTTGGTCGGCCACGAGAGCCACACCGCTTCTTGCGGGGCGTATTCGGGCGGCAGGTAGAAATCGTGCGAAGGCTCCATGGGTACTACGGGAGCCTTCAGCCTACAAAGCCCGCGCGTGAAAGGCCAATTAAAAAACAAATCGTCAGTGCGCCTGCGGCGCTGAGTGATTTTAAGGGGGCTGGCGCTGGGCGTGGCGGCCTTTGGGCTGCGAACCTTGGTTTTGACTACCCGAAAGAATATCCCGTTGGGCTATTCTTCCGTTCCCGCCCTGAAGCATTTTCACTTGCGGGAAAGTTGCACGGAGCAAAGTGGCCATAGTGAAGTATTATTTTTAGAAGGGGCTGGCGGATTGTCTTGGGATTATTTTGCAATGTAAGGTTTATTATATATGCCAGTCCCGTAAAGGGATGCAGGGGACTTAGTCCCCTGCAGGTGCTAATCGTTCCCGGGTTGATGGCAAAATAAAATAGCGAATATCCTTTAGCTTCCGTTGCCACCACCAGCCCTCTCAGGTGCTATTTCTCAAAAACACCCTCGTACAGTGATTTTGAGCGCCCGGTGGCGAGGCATTTGTGCTATAATTTCCCGGAAAGGGGCGCATCCATCTTTAACCATCCGTTTTTTCATGACAAAAATTCTATTTCTGGGCGATATCGTCGGGCGTCCCGCGCGTGTGGCGTTGGCCGAGCACCTGCCGCGCATCCGGCAGGAGCGGGGGCTTGATCTGATCGTGGCCAACGCTGAGAACGCGGCGGGTGGCTCGGGCATCACGGGGGCGATTGCGCGCGAGTTGACGGCGGCGGGGCTGGACGCGCTCACGCTGGGCGACCATGTGTGGGATCAGCGGGGCTTCGACTTGGAAATAGGCGGCATTGAAAACCTCTGCCGCCCCGCTAACCTGCCCAAGAGCTGCCCGGGGAAAACGCAACTGGTGGTGCAGGCGGACAACGGGTTTCGACTGGGGATTATGACGGTGATTGGGCGGCAGTATTTGAATTTGAAGGCCGACGATCCGTTCGCCTGCGCGCAGGACGCCGTGCCCGAGTTGCGCAAGCAATGCGACGGCGTGCTTTTGGAAATCCACGCGGAGGCTTCCAGCGAAAAGATCGCGATGGGCTGGTTTATGGACGGGGCTGCCTCGATCGTCGTGGGCACGCACACGCACATCCTCACGGCGGATGAGCGCGTCTTGCCGCGCGGCACCGCTTACCTAAGCGACGCAGGGATGTGCGGAGGGCACCAGGGGGTTATCGGACGGCAGATAGGCCCTGTTATCGGGCGCTTTTTGGACGGGATGCCGCGCAAGTTTGAAATCGCCACCGAAGACGTGCGGCTAAACGGCTGCATCGTCGAACTCGACGACATCACGGGGCTTGCGCGTTCGATCGAGCGCTTCAGCCTCCAAACGTAGAGGCGGCCGCCTGCTCAAGCCCGCCTGAGTGCCGTTGCACAGAGGCCCAGGCCGCGTCGATCAGCGTGTCGGCCTTGGTGAAATCCTTGAGCTGCCCGGGAAGATTGGCGGGAATATTTTCACAGCCCTTGGCCGCGCCCATCAACGCGCCGATGATTGCGCCGCGGTAGCAGGTAGCCCCGCCCAGATTGGCATTGGAAAGAATCGCGCTTTCCAGCGACATGTGTTTCATCGACATGAACAAACTCAGCGGCAGCGCGTGCGATATGAGGGAGGCCACGCGCAATTCGTAAGAGGCGATCTTGTCGTCGCTGATTTTTTCCTGCGCCCATTCGATGATGGGTTTTGTCAGCAGGGAGTTGCCCTTGATGACCTGTGTCTGCACGGCTTCGACGATGTTCTGGCCTTCGAAGATGGCCTCAAAAATATCGCACAGCAACAGCGCGGCTTGCTCGGCCACGGGCGCCACCTGCGTGACGGCCACGGCCTGCGACACCTTTTCGCGCAACTGCGGCTGGCCCATATAATAAAGAATGACCGGCAGCACCCACACCATGCCCGCCACGCTCTCGGAAAGCCCCGCGCATTCTTCCGGCGGTTTGCGCTCGCCCAGTCCCTTGCAGTAAATGCGCCAGGGATCGGGCACCAGCAAATCGTTGTGCCGCCCGGGTGTCAGCAGCAGTTCCTCGGCACGGCGGCGGAAGCGCTCGGCCTCAAATCCGTGGTTGATCGCCAGCGTCTCGAACATCTCAAAGGCCATCTGCACGCTGAGCGAATTTTCCGCCTCCGAAAGACCGTGGTGGTAGTGCGTCTCGCGCTTGCCCCACATGGCGGCCTTGGCGCCGCGCACATCGGCATCGGGATGGAAATTGGCGGAGGAGATTTTGTAAAGGATACTCTCGGGGTGGACTAGTTGCGGCCTTACATAGTGGGTGATGCGCCCGTAGTCGCGGCGCAGTTGCTCGCGGTTGTAATACCCGTGGGTGGCGATCCCCATAGCGTCGCCAACAAGCATCCCCCAAAACGCGCCGTAGAAGCGCGATCGTCCCGAAATCTGTGCCGTATCCATAACCGGGGTAGTTTCCATCGTCGTAGGAAGTTTAAGGTTAAAGCCGCAGGCCTCTGTCAAAGATACGCGCGCACCGTCGGGCGCCGTTGGGGGATCGGGTTCCTGGGATACACGCAGCTCCGCTACTACTGTAATCCAACTTGGGGATCTGTCAACACCGTTATGCGCCTTTTTCCTCATAATTCTTCCCGCGCACCCCTTTGCGCAATTTTTCCCGATAACCCTTCCACAGAAAAACTATTATTGTATCACAAACGGGTTGACTTTGAATTTTTGTTAATTAAAATAAAAGACGAAATAGGATTTGACATATATACTGAACTTCACAAAAAATGAACCCACAGCCATGAAAAAACCCACCAAAACAAACAAAGGCCAAGTACAAGTTTCCATTTCCATGAAGGTCGACCAGCTCAAGGCGATCGACGCGGCGGCGCGCGTTGAAAACCGCTCGCGCTCCAATTGGATCATGAATCTGGTTTCCGTGCGGCTTAACGGCGGGCAATAGTGTGCCGGTCAGCGCGATTGCGGTAGCGGGCATTGCGACAAAATCCGGCGCGACTCTCCCCGGCGCTCGTTCCTCCGCTTTTTCGTGCACGCAAGGGTAGCCTACTAACCTGCGCCCTGCCCCTGCTTGATGCGCAGTTGACCTTTTTTGAAAGCGCTTCATAATGGAACAAATTCCTCATGACTATGAGCGCCGCCCAAAAAAAGCCCGCCCGCGGGCGCAAAATGCCCGCACAACCGAAATTCAAACGTATCGTGCTCAAACTCAGCGGCGAGGCGTTGCGCGGTGAAAAAACCGGCGAGACGATCGACAACGACATCCTGCGCCGCGTGTGCCGCCAGATCATGGAGGTGCAAAAAATGGGCGTGCAAGTCTGCGTGGTCGTGGGCGGCGGCAATATTTTCCGCGGCCTGCCCGCGCAGAAAAACCGCGGCATGGACCGCGCCACGGGCGACTACATGGGCATGCTGGCCACCGTCATCAACGGCATGGCGATCATGGACTGTCTGGAGGGCATGGGCGCCCATGTGCGCGTGCTGACGGCCATCCCCATGGAAAAAGTGGCCGAGCCCTTCATCCTGCGCCGCGCGCTGCGCCACCTGCAAAAAGGGCGCATCGTCGTCTTTGTGGCGGGCACGGGCAACCCCTATTTCTCCACCGACACCTGCGCCGCCCTGCGCGCCTCCGAGATGAGCGCCGACTGCATTTTGAAGGCCACCAACGTCGACGGCGTGTACAACAAGGATCCGCGCAAATTCAAGGACGCCGTGCGCTACAAGCAACTGGGCTTTGTCGACGCGCTGCGCGAGCGGCTCAACGTCATGGACTCGACGGCTTTTTCTTTGTGCCTGGACAACTGCATCCCGATCAAAGTCTTTGACCTGAACGCGAAAGACTCCATTCAGCGCGCGGTGACTTGCGACGACATCGGCACCCTCGTTCACTGCTAAATTTTTCACGACAAAAAACCAAACCCCGTTTCAATTATGGATACTTCCCAAATTCTCAAAAAAGCGCGCGAGGACATGCAAAAAGCCGTCGAGCACACCCGCCACGAACTCGGCACGCTGAACACCGGCAAAGCCCAGCCCTCGATGGTCGAAAACATCATGGTCGACGTTTACGGCACGATGATGCGCATAAAAGACATCGCAGCCATCACCACGCCGGACGCCCGCCTCATTCAGATTCAGCCTTGGGACAAGGGTTCGTTAAAGCCCATTGAAAAGGCGATCCAGACCGACAAGCTCGGCGTCAATCCTGTTATCCACGGCGACGTCGTGCGCTGCCCGCTGCCCGAACTCTCGCGCGAACGCCGCGCGGAAATGGCCAAGGCCGCGGGCACGATGGGCGAAGAAGGCAAAGTGCGCATCCGCGCCGTGCGCCGCGAGGCCATCGACGCGCTGAAAAAATCACAAAAAGACAGCGTGATCACCGAAGACGATTTGAAAAAAGGCGAAAAGGATATTCAAGCCGAGCACGACAAATTTATAGCCGACATCGGCAAGCTCATCGCCGAAAAGGAACAAGACCTCATGAAAGTTTAGCGAAGCTGGGGCAAATAGTCTGCGTCGAATAGGTGCTGTGGTTATTTTGGCCAGCTCCGTATCAGAGTACAGGGTGGCTCGCCGCCTCTGCCTGCAAAAGCCATTCCCGGAAACACCGCAATTGCGGGTGCCTTAATAACCGCTTCTCCCCGCCAATTCAAGCCATCCCGTCCGCCTCCGACTACACCAGCGACACTTCCACCGTGAAAATCTCAGTCTTGCCGGGTTGCACGAAATGCAAGCCGTTTTTGTGCTCGGGAGAATTGGGCGGGCCCATCCAGGGCTCGACGCAATAAAACGGGCTGTCGGGTTTTTCTGTCCAGGTGGTCACCGCCGTCCAGGGCGGTACACTCGGCCCCGCACCGATCGAGACGTGGATATCCTCCTCGCCGCTGCGCGGGCCGAAGGAAACTTTGTTGCTCTTTAGCTTGCAGTGGATGCGGTCGATCAAGTCCGGATCGTCAAACGATGTTTGCTCGTTGAATTCCTTCACGCTCACGAGCTGCCCGTTGTCAAAATTGTGGTGGAAGGCCTTTTTGGCGGGCAAAATGATGCGGTAATCCTTGCGCGTGGTGGCCGCGTGCCAGGGCAGCTGGAAATAAAAATGATTGCCCGCGCTCCACGGCAGCGGCTTTTTGTCGTAGTTCGAGAGAATGAAATCGACCGTCAGCGCCAATTCGCTGAAACGGTAGCGCACGGAAAACTCGTAGTTGTACGGGTAAATTTCCTTCGCTTTTTCGGAAGGCTCCAGCACGGCGAGAAAACCGCCTTCGTTGATGCTTTCTATGCGGAAAACACCGTCGCGCGCAAAGCCATGCAGCGGCATGTCGCGCACGACGCCTTCGGGATCCTGCCATTTGTAGATCTGCCCATCGTGAAAAGTGCGGGCGCTGAAAGGGAACAAAACGGGGTTGCCGCCGCGCACTTTGGCCATGGCGTCCATGTTGGCGTCCTCCGGCCAGTGGATGATGTCGCGCACCGTGCCGTCGGCCAGTGTCAAATTCCAATTCATCAGCCGCGCACCCACCTCCGGCCATGCCAAAAACGTCGAAGCGCCCAGCGTCCATTTGCGAATCTGCTTACCCTTGAAAGAAATCGTCTGCATAAAAAAATCCTACCGTAATCACGCGACCGCAGGAAAGTCTTTTATCGACACGATAGTTGTAATTGAAAATTTTATTAAAACACTATCATTTACATTCAGGCACCTGGTGCTGTGGGCTTTTTTTTAATCCGCTTTCAGCGTCTGCGGACCCTCGCCGGAAATTTTGTGATACTCGCCTTTGGCGCCGCGCTCGTAGCGGGCAAAACCCGCCTTGGCGGTGCGCTTGGGGTCGAGCAGTTTTTTTTCAGCCTTGGCGGAATACTTCCCGCCCAAGTTCGGCGCGGTGAACACGCGTTCGACCCGCTCACCCGTGACGGGGTGCTTTTTTAGCGGCTCGTCGGAAGCGGGTTGCTCCACCTCGAAGGTCTGCCCGCCCGCTGTTTTATACAGGTAAACCGGCATTGTTCACGGGTCGCACGGGCGCGGCTTGCCGATCCCGTAGGCGGAAAAACCGAGCTTGCGCAGCGCGGCCAAGTCGAGGATGTTGCGCCCGTCAAAGAGGAAGGCGGGTTTGAGCATGTCGCCAAAAATGCGCTTCCAGTCAAGGTCGCCGAACTGGTTCCACTCCGTCAGCACGAGCACGGCGTGGGCATCTTTAGCGGCGTCGTAGGGGGTTTTGCAAATCTCGATTTGCGGGCTGTTTTGCCCTGCCTTCAAGTCCGCGTAAATCTGGGCGGCGGGCACTTTCGGGTCGTAGATGGCGACGTTGGCCTGCTCGGCCATGAGGTCGGCGCACACGCGGATCGCGGGGGACTCGCGCGTGTCGTTGGTGTCTTTCTTGAACGCGAAGCCGAAGACGGCGATGCGCTTGCCGGAGACGGTGTTAAACAGCCGCTGCACCACATTTTGGGTAAAACGGTGTTTTTGATGGTCGTTCATGACAACGACTTGCTCCCAGTAACGCGCCACTTCCGGCAGGCCGAAATGCTCGCACAGGTACACCAAATTCAAAATGTCCTTCTGAAAACACGAGCCGCCGAAACCAACGGAAGCCTTTAAAAATTTCGGACCGATGCGCGAATCGGTGCCGATGGCGCGGGCCACTTCGTCGACGTCGGCGTCGGTGGCCTCGCACAGGGCGCTGATGGCGTTGATGGAGCTGACGCGCTGCGCCAAAAAGGCGTTGGCCGTGAGCTTGGAAAGCTCGCTCGACCACAAGTTGGTCGTCAGAATTTTGTCGCGCTTGACCCAGCGCGCGTAAATGTCCGCGAGCGCCTGGACGGCCTTTTGGCCTTCGGGCGTTGTCTCGCCGCCGATCAGCACGCGGTCGGGGTTTTCCAAATCCTCAACCGCCGTGCCTTCGGCCAGAAATTCGGGATTGGAGAGCACTTGGAATTTCGCCTTGCTGGGCGACTTGGAAAGAATCGTGCGGATCGAATAGGCCGTGCGCACCGGCAGCGTGGATTTTTCGACGACGATTTTGTCGCAGTCGGCCACCTCGGCGATCTGGCGCGCGCACAGCTCGACGTATTTTAAATCGGCCGCGCGCCCGGCGCCGATGCCGTAAGTCTTGGTGGGCGTGTTGACGGAAATAAAAATAATATCAGCCTCGCGGATCGCCTCCTCGACCTTCGTGGAGAAGAAAAGATTTTTTCCGCGGGCAGCCTCGACGACTTCCTGCAGCCCCGGCTCAAACACGGGCAGCGCGTCGGAATTCCAAGCGGCAATACGCTCGGGATTGATGTCGACGACGTGCACTTTGATGTCGGGGCATTTTTTGGCAATCATAGCCATGGTGGGCCCGCCCACGTAGCCCGCGCCGATACAGCAAATTTTCATAGGAAATTTCATTCTAGCGCAAAGACGATTTAACTCAATCCTTTTCAAAGAGTAGGGATAAGTGAGGAAGTGCACTCGCTAACGGCAATGGCTTCGGGATGGCAGCCCTTTTTTAGAAAGGCCGACGGGCTGTCTTGATGTTATTTTGGGAAGGTAAGATTTAGGTACACGCCAGCTCCGTACCGGGGTGCAGGGGACTTAGTCCCCTGCAGGTGCTAATCGTTTCCGGGTTCGTGGCTGGATAACAAAGCGAATATCCGTCAGCTCTCCTCGCCACCGCCAGCCCCTTCCTAAGCGCCCAGCTCCCGTTCACGCGCGACGCGGCGGCGTTTCAGCTCGAACAAAATGCGCGCGTTGAAGGTGGCCATCAAAAAGATTTCGATCAGCACGGTCAGCCCCAGGCCGGCGGCATAATCATTGACGTGGCAGGCATAGACCAATGCGCCCGCGCGGGTGCATATCGTCAGCAAACTGAAGACGAAGGAGCGGCGCTGCAGCCCGAGCGTGACAAACGCGCTGGCCGTCGGCGAGCGGATCAGGTCCGACAAAAACAGCGGGGCTAAAATCGTCGCGTAAAAACCGGCGGTCGCCCATTTTTCGCCCAAGACAAACGAGAAAATTTCCGGACCCCAAAAGTAAATCACGCCCATGGGAAGCAACGCCGTGAAGAACAGGCGCGTCCATGTTTTAAACAGCAAATTGCGCACCTTCAGGTATTCGTGGGCGTGCAGGCTGACGGTGCATTCCTGATAAAACACCTGCGCGATCGCGCTGCCGACAATACCGGCGGGCAGGCACAGCAGCCCCATGGCGATAGCGACGTTGCCGGCCGTTTCCGGGCTGAAATAAAACCCGGCGCCGAGGACGGGCAGGTACATCGCCACGCTGTCGGTGACGGCCGAGGGCATCATGAACAGCGGAAATTTTTTATACTCGCGCGCCACGCGGCGCAGGTTCGACCACGCGAACGGGTGGCTGCCCGGCACATCGCTTTTGGCCTGCTTGAGCAGCATGCCGATGCCCGCGAACTGCCCGCCCACCGCGCCGAGCAGCAGCCCCGTTTGCGCCAGCGGAAAAAGCGCAAGTTTGAGCGCCACAGCCACCGCCGCGTTCCACATGCGCGATTTGGAAAGGCCCTTGTAGCGTTTCCAGCGGTTGAGCAAAAAGCCCAGCGTGGTGCGCATGGCGTTCAGAAAAATCGACACCAGCAGCACGAAGAACCAGCCCTCCATCATGGGGGTCTGCAAGCTTCTTGCCAGCGGTTGGTACAACAGCACCATCAGTAGCAGGCACACCAGCGTCCCCACGCCGGCCAGTATTAGCGAGAGCCGCGCCAGATCCAGCGCATCCTCGTCGTTTTTTGGCAGCACGATCGCCTGCTCGTAGCGCCCCGTGACAATGAGCGCCACGATCGTGCCGATGGCCATGTAGTTGCTCAGCAGCCCCACGGGCCCCTGGTCGTACAGGCGCGCCAGCGCCAAGACGGAGACGGCCAAAATCACCTGCGCCACCACCGTGCCGGAGGCAACCGTTATCACATTGCGGGCAAATTCCCCGCAACGAAAGCGATTCTGCAGCTTCTGTGCGAGGGAGCCCACTTTTTTCCGGTTACTTTAAAAAGGAGAGCAGCGCGCCGACGACCTCGTCGAGCTGGCTGCGCGTTAATTCGGGGAAAATCGGCAGGCTGAGCACCTCGTGGGCGAGCGTGTCGCACACCGGGCAGTCGGCGGGAGCCATTTGTTTGAAACAGGCCTGCTTGTGCAGCGGCACGGGGTAATAAATTTCAGCGCCGATGCCGTGCTGGATCAGGTGCGCGCGCAGCGCGTCGCGGCGGTTGCCCTCGCCCGCGCCGGTGACCACGCGCACGGTGAACTGGTTCCAGATATGGTCGCGGTTGGGGCACTGCGTGGGCAGGATGAGCCGCGCCCCGCGCGGGGCCTTGCCGTCTTTGGATATCTGCTTGTCGCGCTGGCTGTAATCGCTTTGCACGACGCCGGGCAGGCCGGAAAGTTTTTCAATGTAATACTGCGCGTTTTCGCGGCGGCGCTGGTGGTAGCCATCTAGATGCGGCAGCTTGACGTTGAGCAAGGCCGCCTGCAGCGCGTCGATGCGGAAGTTTCCACCGATCAGACTGTGGTAATACTTCGGCTGGCTGCCGTGCACGCGCAGGATGCGCGCCTTGTCCGCCAGCGCGTCGTCGTCGGTCACCAGCATACCGGCGTCGCCAAAACCGCCCAGATTTTTGGTCGGGAAAAAACTGTACGCCCCAAAGTCGCCGATCGAACCCAGACGCTTGCGCGCGTAAGTCGCCCCCAGCGATTGCGCGGCGTCTTCGATCACTTTTAAGTTAAACTCCTTTGCCAACGCCATCACGTCCGCCATCTCGGCGGCCTGCCCGTACAAATGCACCGGAATAATCGCCTTGGTCGCCGGCGTGACCTTTTCGCACGCGTCCTCGACGTTCAAATTGTAGCTGATCGGCGAGGCGTCCACAAAAACCGGCCGCGCCCCCAGCCGCGCCACCGCCCCCGCCGTCGCGAAAAAAGTGAAAGACGGGCACAGCACCTCGTCGCCCTCGCCAATGCCCAGCGCCATAAGCGCCAGCAGCAACGCGTCCGTGCCCGAAGACACCCCGATGGCGTGCTTGACGCCCACATACTGCGCCAGCGCGCGCTCAAACTGCTCGACGTCCTTGCCAAGAATAAACTGCCCGCTGGCTAAAACCCGCTCGCTAACAAGGCGAAACTCATCCATCAACGCGGAATTTTGGACGGTAATATCGAAAAGAGGAACAGGCATACCCGATTGTTTTTGAATTAGAAAGCCCACAAGGTAAAAAACACCCCATGCAACCCGTCCATTGTGCAAAAATCCCCACCCCGAGGCAATGCTTTAAGAAGGGAGCACTAGGGATGGAAGGAGAAAATAAGAGTATGCGGGGGAAAACCCTTTTCTGAAGAAAAGGGCTTTCCCCCGTGCCCCCTTTCCCAAAAAACTTCTATGACGGATGCTGCGCATCCTGTGTGCGTGAGGATGCGTATGCATACGCGGCGCTTAGGGTGACTTAAGAAATAGCACCTGAGATGGCTGACAGTTGCGAAGAAGGATACGGATATTCGATTTATTGTACTGCCACGAACCCGGGAACAGCTTGCACCTGCAGGGGACTAAGTCCCCTGCACCCCTTTACGGAGCTGGCATATGTAATAAATCTTATATTGCAAAATAACCTCAAGACAACCCGCCAGCTCCTTCCAAAAAAAATACTGCACACTGGCCACTTTGCTCCGTGCA
>JAKPNF010000092.1 GCA_029548565.1 Verrucomicrobiota bacterium | reverse complement strand
CGTTGCCATCCATGATGATGGCCACATGCTGCGGGGGCACAGGCGATTTTTCAGGCGAATTCACTAGCCACCAAGCCTACAACGCCGCCCCAGCCTTGGCAAAGGCAAAAAAAGAAACCTTCGGACATCTATCGATAAAATTTCTTGCGCTCACGAGGAAACAAAATAAGACTGTACGCGATCAGAAACGATACCTCAACAAAATCACAAAAATAGGCCTTCCTATAAGAGACGCCCCATCACCTCCTGCATCAAAATGAAAACTGTTCTTCGCCTTGCTGTGCTTCTTTGCCTCACGCTCCTATTCGCAGGGTGCGGAGTACCCACCATTGATGCCAACTCAGAAGAAACAATGCGCTCTTCAATAGAAAAAGTAAAAAACACATTACCCGGTGATAAAAAGGAATTATTTGAGGGAGCATTAAAAATAATACTCTTCGACAAAATTACGCCTCGCGATATTGTGCAAACTAAAATCTTTGACACAGGCGCCACACAGCGAAAAATAAAAGAGGCATTACATGAGAAAAATGCTGAACAAATTATCAAGGAAGCACGCGCTATTTTGAAACGCAAAGAAGCTGAACACCTACGCAAGGAACAAGAGGCCCAACGATTAAAAGAAGAGAGGCAACTCCAGCAAGTGAAAAAAGCTCTCGCTATTCAAAAGCAAGCTATTCAACTAAAAAAAGACGGCCAACTTTGCCAAGCATTGTCAAAATACCAAGAAATTATGGCCATTGATGAAATAATAAAATTGCCTAACGAAATCACAGTGAACACAAAAGAGGCAATCGAAGAGTTAAACAAGAAAATTTCATATTTGGAGAAAGTGGAGATACATAGATTTGAAGCCACTCACATTAATACACTTTCCAGAAAAAATATTCCCGCTGTGCGCTTTAAATTGAATAACACAGGTGATAGAAATCTAAACAAAGTATCTATCACTATATATTTTAAAAATGCGATTGGTAAAATAATTAAAGAAAAAAATTATCACCCTATATTTGTTACAGAATATAAAAATTCAAGAAATACAAAACCTCTTGAAGCAGGCCATAGTTGGGATATGCCGGAAGGTGAATATTACACAATAGATGACATGCCTAGCGAGTGGCAGGATGGTGAAGCAGAAATTAAAGTAACCGATCTGGAGTTCGTAAAATAGAGGGTAAATATGGCGCGAAAATTATGATCCCGCACGCCCGACTTAAGAGTCGCTTTCCCGAGCGTCAAAAAAGATCCCCTTGCGCGGGCGTGTCGTCGCAGGGTTTTTCGAAAAATTCACCGTAGCGTTTTTGCCAGTCGTCGAGCTTTCTTAAATAGTAGGCGGGGTCGTAGGGGGCGGTCTGTTTGTCGTACGTTTCCAAAGGACGGGCGACCTGCCAGTCGGGCATGCGGGCCTTGGCTCCTTTGGAAATATAGTAACTCACGCGCTCGCCGAGCTTGGGCATTTTGCCCATCTGCAGGGCGACCTCCAACGCGGCGCGGCGGGGTTTTCCTTTTTCGACTTCGGCCAAATAAGTCTCCGGGCGGGCGTTTAAAAACTCCGTCTTCACGAGCTGCTCAACGGGCATTTTCCCGTCGGAAATTTCGGCGCGCATGACGTTGAGGGTGTCACACACGTCAGCTTTTGAAACACCCAGCAGCGACTCGATGAGCGTGTCTGTGAGTGTCTTCAAAAACGGTTCCATCGCCCGCGAGCGCAACGCCGAGCCACGCAGGGTGACCTTGTTGCCGTCGTATAGCGCGTAATTCTTCGCCTTGTAGCTCCACATGGATTCATAGGAACCGTCGTGCTCCAGCTCGATGCCCTCGGGCAGCAGGTGCAGCACTTTTTCCAAAAGTTCCTGCGAGTCTTTAAACCATTTTTTGTCGACCTGCACGTAAAGCCCATCGGTGTCGGCCTCCAAGACATCCACGCCTATTTTTTCAAACGCCGCGATTAGCGATTGCAGCAGCTCGCGCCCGCGCCGCGTGACCTCGGCCGCCAACTCGCTGTCCGCAAAGCGCGCGCCGCCAAAGGCGAGGTAGCCGTAAAAAGAGTTGATGAGAATTTTGTAACTGCCCTGCCGCGCGGCGTACTCGGCGCGCAAATTTTCCGGCCCCGTGCGCGAGAGTTTTTTAAATTCCAGGCGCTCCTGCCGCAGTTGCTTGAGCAACGGAATGAAGACCCCCAGCGAATCCCCCTTGGGATTCCTGTCCATCGACAGCAGTAAACTCGGATACATCGAGGCCACGTCGAAATGCAGCACATCATGAAAAACGCCCGTCTTGATGCTAGCAGTGTAACCGCCCTCGATAAAGCCCACTTCGGGGATCGCGGGCAAGCTTTCGCGCGCGGCAAAATATTTTTCCAAAAAAAGCGTCTCGATTTTTTGCGCCGTGCCGCGCAGGCAAATTTCCTGCAGGCTCATCGGCAGGCCCTTGGCCTGCGCGAAATAGGTGGGCAACAGAAACTCCGCCAGCGCGCGCGTCTCGCGCAAGTCGTCTTTCAGGTAGGCGCGAAACGTTTTCCTGTCCTCGAAAAAAGTGCGCTGAATATCCGCGGGCGCAAGATAGGTGCGCTCGTCTTTTTGCGTGGTGAAGCCAAAGTGTTTTGCGGCGGCTTTCAGGGAATAGCTCGGCAGGTCGCGGTTAAAAATATCGTAGAGTTGCAACGCCAGATAAGTGTCAAAAACCGTGCGCCCGGGCAAGTCGCAACGCGGAAAATCCAGCGTGCGTTCCGCAATTTTCAGCCGGCTGTTGCGAAAGGCCGCCGGCTGCCCGTAGCGCCCCCAGACACAGGGCAGCTTCAAACGCTTGCAGCGCTGGCGCAGGTAATCCAGATCAAACTTGAAAATGTTGTGCCCCTCAATGACATCGGGGTCGAAGTCCAGCAAATGCGTGCTGAATTTTTCCAGCAGCGCACGCTCTGCCTCATCGGTCATGGCGTCCAGTTCGAGCAAAATATCGCCGCGCCCGTCGTTCAGTCCAATCGCCAACACGCGGTCGCCCGCGTTGCGCGGGTTGGGGAATTCGCCCGCCCTTTCGCTAAACGTCTCAATGTCCACCTGCAGTCGCCGCAACTGCGAGAAATGCATCCCCTCAAACAGCCGCAGGCCGTTTTGCATGAGGTACTGGCTCTCCGCTGCACGCAGCCACAACGCCCTGCCCTGCTTGCCATGCTCGGAAACAAAATCCTTCAAACCCTGCGCGGTTTTAAAAAACCGCAAATAATTCAAAAAACCCGAACCCTTCAGCGCCTCTGATTTTTCACCCGCCTGAACGCCCGGATTGTCCGCCGCCCAGCAAAAAAACGGCACCGGCTCCTCGGACAACTCGCGCGCGTTGTTCCGGTCGCAATACGTCAAATGCGCGCGGCCGTTGTCCGCGACCCATACGCCCGCCAGCGAGCGCTGCTGTTGTGTCTGTTCGGCCATACGGAAAGTCTCTAATTTATATTTGCCAAGAGGCAATCCGATAAACACGCTGGAAGAAGCAGTCTCATTCATTCGCGCGACTATGGAATTCCTGAAATACCACGCCCTGGGCAACGACTATCTGGTGCTTTCGCCCGAAAGCTGCCCGCAGATGCCGGACACGCCCGGCATTCAAAAGATTTGTCACCGCAACTTCGGGCTTGGCTCCGACGGCATCCTCTACGGCCCCCTGCCCACCCCCAACGCTGACTTCGGCCTGCGCATTTACAACCCCGACGGTTCCGAAGCCGAAAAAAGCGGCAACGGCCTGCGCATTTTCGCCCGCGCGCTGTTCGACCAAGGGCTGGTGCACGAGGCGCCTTTCAAGGTGGAAACCCCGGGCGGCATCGTCGAATGCGTCGTGCGCGAAAACGGCCAGCGCATCACAGTCGAAATGGGCAAGGTGAGTTTTGACAGCGAAAAAATCCCCGTCGCCGGCCCCAAGCGCGAGATGGTCGAGCAGATAATCGAGATCGACGGCACGCCCCACCGTTTCTTCGCCGCCACCATCGGCAACCCCCACTGCGTGCTGCCGATGGACGAGATTTCCGCCGAACTGGCCCAGCGTCTCGGCCCAAAAATCGAGACCCACGCGCTGTTCCCCAACCGCACCAACGTGCAGTTCCTAAAAGTGCTCGACCGAAACAACATTCAAATAGAAATCTGGGAACGCGGCGCCGGTTACACCCTGGCCAGCGGCAGCTCCTCCAGCGCGGCGGCAGCCGTCGCCTACAAGATGGGCGCGGTCGGCGGCGACATCACAGTGCACATGCCCGGCGGCCTGCTGCAAATCCACATAACCGAAGATTTTTCCGTGACCATGACCGGCCCCACCACCGCCGTCGGCATCTTCGAAATGAACGACGAAGTGCTAAGCCAAAAACTTCCGTGAAGGGGCGCTGAGGATATATGCGGGGGAACCTTTTTTTTGGAAAAAAAAGGTTCCCCCGCACCCCATTCCAAAAAACT
>JAKPNF010000089.1 GCA_029548565.1 Verrucomicrobiota bacterium | reverse complement strand
GTCATGGGCGCCGAGGGGGCAGTGCGCGTGCTCTTTGGCAAGGACATCAAGGAATCCAAAGACCCGGCCGCCCGCAAGGCGGAGCTTGAGGCCGAGTACAAGGAAAAATTCCTTTCCCCCTACCAGGCCGCCAGCCGCGGTGTGGTGACCGACGTCATCGAACCGAGCCAGACCCGCGCGATTGTCGGCAAGGCGCTGCGCGCCACGCTGAACAAGCGCGTGAGCCGCCCGGCCAAAAAACACGGCAACATGCCGCTGTAAGAAAGGGAATTTTTTATGGGTATCGCAAATCCTGTATCGGCCGGCATTCTCATCGGGGTAGTCCTGGTGTTGGTCGGCTTTGTGTCCATCGTGCTTGCGCGCAAACTGTGCACGGGCGGCGAGCAGGCCGCGGCCAAGGCAACGCCCGCGCCGCAGCCCCCCGTGCTCAACCAGCACGCCGGCACGCCCGTGGCACCCGCGCCCTCGGCCAACGCGCTGATCGCGGTCTTGGCGGCGGCCGCCTACGAGGCGCTTGGCCAGCCCGTGCGCATCGTCATGGTGCGCAGCGTGCCGGACGCCTGGAGTCTCTCGGGACGCAACACCCTGCAAGCCTCGCATAAACCGCGCGGTTAGTTCTTTTTCAGTTCAAATTTAACCACATTAAAACCTCTTAAAAAATCTATCATCATGAAACAACTTCGCATCACAGTTGACGGAAAAACCTACGACGTCACGGTCGAAACGCTCGGCGGCTGCACGGCTCCCGTGTCCGCTCCCGTCGCATCCGCCCCTGCGGCTCCCGCCGCACCGGTGGCTCCGGCCCCCGCGCCCGTCGCCAAACCGGCAGCCCCCGTTTCCGGCGGCGCCGGTGCCATCACCGCGCCCCTGACGGCCGTGGTGGTTTCCATCGAAGTGAAGGTTGGTGACAAGGTGACAGCCGGTCAGAAGGTCGCCACGCTGGAAGCCATGAAGATGAACACCTATGTTGTGGCCAGCGCCGCCGGGGAAGTCGCCTCGATCGACGCCGCAGCGGGTGAAAGCGTCCAGGAAGGACAATCCCTGATCACCCTCAAATAAGAAAATTTTTCAAAACAACGCGCCGCCTCTTGAGCTTTCAACAGGCGGCGCGGTTTTTTAACCGAAGCGATTACCCTAGGTAGTATTTGAGAATTATGAATTTCGCCTGTACAGTCTGGATTTGGGTCCTTTTTTGGTGTCCTCGCCTCGACGATGTACCCATCGCCTCGGCTCGAAGCCCCCAAAAATGCCTCCAAACCAGCCTATACATTCAAAACACCTAATTCTCAAACACTACCTAGAGAACACTTTTTATGAGCAGAAAAATTCCGGTTTTGACGGCCGAGGAAGCCGCCGCGTTAATTGAAAACGGCCAGACGATCGGCTTTAGCGGCTTCACGCCCGCGGGCGCCTGCAAGGAAATCCCCAAGGCCCTCGCCGCGCGGGCCCAGGCGCAGCACGACCAAGGCAAGCCCTTCAAGGTCGGCGTGATCACGGGAGCTTCCACCGGCGACTCGCTCGACGGGCATCTTGCCCGCGCCGACGCGATGCTCTTTCGCACGCCCTACCAGTCCAACGCCTCGCTGCGCGAGGCCATCAACACGGGAAAAATCCCTTACTTCGACATGCACTTGTCGCTGACGGCGCAGTACATGAAATACGGCTTTTTTGGAAAAATCCACTGGGCGATCGTGGAAGCGTGTGACATCAGCGACGACGGAGAGATCGTGCTGAGCACTTCCGGCGGCGTTTCGCCGACGGCGTTGCAACTGGCCGACAAGGTGCTCATCGAGCTGAACGCCTTTCACTCCAAGCAACTGCGCGGCATCCACGACATTTACATCCCCCAGTCCCCCCCGCACCGCCGCGAGATCCCGATCTACAGCGCGGGCGATCGCTGCGGCGAGGTCTCCGTCAAGATCGATCCCGCCAAAATCGCGGGCATCGTGCTGACGAACGCCCCCGACGAAGTCGCGCCTTTCCGCGAAACCGATCCGGTCAGCGAAAAGATCGGCGAACAGGTGGCCGAATTTCTGGCCTCCGAAATCAAGGCCGGCCGCATCCCGCGCGAATTTTTGCCGCTGCAATCCGGCGTGGGCAACATCGCCAACGCCGTGCTTGGCTGCCTCGGAAAACACAAGGACATCCCGGCCTTTGACATGTACTCTGAAGTCTTGCAAGACTCCGTCGTCGACTTGATCGAGCAGGGCAAGATCAAGACCGCCAGCGCCACTTCCATGACCATGTCGAAACAGGCCATCGAGCGCGTGTACGCGAACATCGAGCACTTCAAAAAGCTCCTCGTCTTGCGCCCGATCGAGATTTCCAACAACCCCGAAGTGGTGCGCCGCATAGGGGTGGTCAGCGTCAACACGCCGATCGAGATGGACATCTTCGGCAACGTGAACAGCTCGCAGATCATGGGCACCAAAATAATGAACGGCATCGGCGGCTCGGGCGACTTCACCCGCAACGCCTACATCTCCATCTTCGCCGGCCCCTCCTGCGCCAAGGGCGGAAAAATTTCCTCCGTCGTCCCCTTCGTCGCGCACGTCGACCATTCGGAGCACTCCGTGCAGGTCATGATCACCGAACAAGGCGTGGCCGACCTGCGCGCCAAAAGCCCCCGCCAACGCGCCGAGGCGATCATCCAAAACTGCGCCCATCCCGATTACAAGGAAGCGCTCTCACGCTACCTGCACCTGCACCCCGAAGGCGGCCAGACCCCGCACGACTTGCGCAAAGCCTTTGCCATGCACGAAAAATTCCTGGCCGACGGCGACATGCGCGGGGCATTGTAAATAGTCAGCGCGCCTGCGGCGCTGAGTGATTTTTAGGGAGCTGGCGCCGGGCGTGGCGGCCTTTGGGCTGCGAACCCTGCTACGTGCTACCCGAAAGAATATCCCGTTGGGCTATTCTTCCGTTCCCGCGGTGAAAATCCCTCATGGCGAATTTTGCCTGGTCTTACGATGGGGACAAGTAGTCTCGTACGTGCCCCCATCTATCCTGCGGCAAAATCCGCCATGAGGGAT